>VAWZ01000164.1:0-733 GCA_005888365.1 Actinomycetota bacterium | reverse complement strand
GTCCCCGAGGTTGACACCGTAGTCTTTCTCCGGCCGACCGAGAGCCCGACCGTATTCCTCCAGCAGCTCGGGCGTGGTCTCCGGCTCGCCGAAGGCAAAGCCTGCCTGACGGTGCTCGATATGATCGGGCGCCCAAGCCGTCGCTTCCGCTTTGATCTGCGCTTCCGCGCGCTCCTTGGTGGCTCGCGCGCCGGTCTCGAGCGTGCGCTTCGCGAGGAGTTCCCGGTTCTACCGCCTGGGTGCGCCATCAGGCTGGATCGTGACGCGCACCGCGTGGTCCTCGACAACGTCCGGCAGGCTCTTCAGCAGAACGTACGTAGTCTTGTGGACGAACTGCGGGTGCTCGCTGACGAGTTGGGACGCCCGCCTCGCCTCGGCGAGTTCCTCGAGCGCGCGAAAATGGACGTCGACGAACTCTACCGCCGTCGAGGGCAGGGGGTCCTCACGTGGTCCCGCCTCCGGAGAGCAGCGGGCATTGCTCTTCCGCCGCCGGGACCTGACGATGATGCGCTGGCGGCGGGGCTCACTCGCCTAGTGCATGTCGACGATGAGGAGCGGCTCGGCTTCTACCGAGAGATTCTCGGTGCATCTGCCCCTCCACGCCCAAGTCTCTTGGACGACCACCAGCAGCTTCTGCTCTCGATGCTCCACTTCAGCATCTGGGGCGCTCGGGCACCCGACCGTGACATCGACGCATCGCTCGCGCGCCTGTGGGCCAACCCGGTCGCGGTCG
>VAWZ01000165.1 GCA_005888365.1 Actinomycetota bacterium | reverse complement strand
GGCAGCTCGAATGCCCAGTTGCGGGTTTTGGTGCAAGCCCTCTGACGGACTCGAACCGTCGACCCCTCCTTACCATGGAGGTTTCCAGGCGTCACGCGCGTACACCGCGCGATCACTCGCGACGCAGTTTCGCCTGCAAATCGGCCGCATTCGGGTGCCGAGGATATGTCGCGAGACGTCGTGCATGTCGTTTCTGCTGTGTCCGTCTTATGTCCGCGGTCTGGCGCGCCAAATTAGACAACACAGCCGCTTCGCGGACGACGTTGAAGGTGCCTACCGGCTCCGCCAGGGCCATGGGTCATCCTCTACCTCGCGGATCAATCGAGCGTTTGACGCTGACCGGTCGCCGCGGCACTCTCGATCGCATCCAGCATGCGATGGCGCGTGACCGCGTCTTCGAAGGTGGGGCAGAGGTGGGTTCCCTCGCGGTAGTCGCGGGCGAAATGCGCGTACGCCTGGGCGACGTTGGTGCCCGGGCCTTGCGACGGCGCCCACCGATACTGCTCCGGCACGGGCAGGAGCTCGAGCGAGGACTGCGCGCCCTTGCCGCCGCGGACGTCCATCTCCCAGATTTGGGCCTGGCCGCCGGTGGCGGTGAGTTGCAGGTCGCCCTCGGTGCCGTTGATCTCCCAGAGCAGGTTCGTTCCGCGTGAGACCCCGCCGCGATAGTGGATCGAGAAGGCAGCACCGGCCTCGAGCAGTCCGCTGACGGCCACCTGATCGTCCGCGGTCATCGGCTTGCTCTCGCCCGTCCCCGCGATCGTGAAGGTCTCTCGGCGCATCGCCATGGTGGCCGAGAGCTCGCGGACCTCGCCGAGGCAGTAACACAGCGCGTCCGCCGTGTGGCCGAGCGCGATCGAGAGCATCGTCGCACCGTTCTTCTTGTCGTTGAGGTAGGCGTTGAAGGGCTCCACCGTCGGTCCCCAGCCCATTCCCGAGCCGACCAGCGTGGTGGAGAGGACCTCGCCGACGTAGCCCTGCGCGACCAGGTCGCGGACATAAGCGACCGCCGGGGCGGAGCGGGCCTGCAGCCCCGCCACGGCGAGGACGCCCTGCTTCTTCGCCAGCGTGGCCAAGGTCTCGGCCTCGTTCAGGCCGTTGCCGAGCGGCCATTCGCAATAGACGGCCTTTCCCGCCTCGAGCGCCGCCGTCGCCAGCTCGCGGTGATACGGCACTTTCACGGTTACTGCGACGACGTCGACGGCCGGGCTGTTCACGAGCTCTTGGTGGTTGTCGAAGGCGGCCGGTACGCCGAAGAGCTTGCTCGCGGCGTCCGCGGATTCGCGTCGCGTGGTCGACAGCGCCGTGATCTCGTAGTCACCGGGCAGCGACCGCAAGGCGGGAATGTGCGCTTGCGCCGCCCATCCCCGATCCGGATTGGCGCCGATGATGCCGACACGAATCCTCTTGATTGCACGCTTGCTCATCGGGAGTAGACGTTCCGGGTCGAGCGCTTGAAGGGGAGCCAGGTGACCACCGTTGCGGAGGCGTCGATCCGCATCAGGCGACGGCCTTCACGCCTTCGCGTAGTCGAATTTCCTCGGCCAGCGCCGCCACGGCGTCGGCAAGGCCTGCTCGGATTTCCTCGTCGATCAGTCCGCCTTCCTCGAAGCGGGTGTGAGCATGCGGGACACGGAGCTCGACGTCGAGTACCCGCGCGCCGAGCGCGGCCAGGACTTTGCGGAGCTCGGCTTGCGCCCAGGCCGCCCCGAACGCGCCCGTGCTGGCACCGAGCACGAGCACCGGCTTGTTGCGCAACACGTTCGTCGCGATCGGACGCGAGATCCAGTCGATCGCATTCTTCAGCTGGCCCGGAATCGAGGTGTTGTACTCCGGCGTCGCGAAGAGCACCGCATCGGCGTTTGCGATCGCCGCGTTCAAGCGCGCAACGCTCCCCCGGCGCGGGTGGACATCGTCGTCCTCGTCGTACGGCGGAACGTCCTTCAGCCCCTCGTAGAGCACGAGCTCGACGTCCGGCCCGGCGGCCTCGGCCGCGGCGCGCAACAGGCTCGTGTTGTGCGAGTCGCGGCGGAGGCTGCCGGAGATTCCCAGGATCCGCGTCACTCGCTCGTTTCGCCTCCCGGCTTCACGAACTGCAGCTCGGCGACGATCGTGACGTCGTTCGCTAGCGCCGGCTCACCGCTCGGGAGCGGGTTGTTCCAGTCGACCCCGAAGTCGGTGCGGTCGATCTTCGTAGTTAGATTGAGGCCGATGCGGTCGTTCCCGTAAGGATCGGCGATCGGCGCGGTCACCGTCCCGGTGACTGCGACCGGCTTGGCGACGCCCTTGATCGTCAACTCGCCATCGACCGAGACCTTGCCGTCGCCGTCGAGGCGGATGTCCTTGGCCGCAAAGCCGAGCTCCGGATGCCGCTCGGCGTCGAAGAAGTCGGGCGACTGGAGATGAGCCGAGAGGTTCTCGTCCTTGACGTCCACACTCGCGACCTTCGCCGTGCCCTCGAGCGACGCGCGCTCGGGTTCGACGGTCAACTCGGCTCCGATCTCGTGGAACCCCCCCTTGAACGTCCCGGCGAGGTACCGAACCTCGAAGTCGACCCTCGAATGCACGGGGTCGAGGTTCCACGTACCGGCCGGGGCAACGAAATCAGTCTGCAGTTCCATGCTCATGACCGTCCTTCCGAAGCATTGAGATATACTTGCAACTGCAAGCACTCTACCCATTGGTTGTTGCGTATGCAAGTACCTCCATCCAACGTCGCTGGTCTTCTCGCTCGGCTCGTGGCTCAGGAGCTGCCGAACGGGAGCGGATTGGAGGCCTGGGACTCGTTCCTGCGGGCGCACGCCACCCTCATGCGCCGCCTGGAGGTCGACCTCGCGCAGGCGACGGGACTCGCGCTGGCGGACTTCGACGTGCTCGCTCAGCTGGCGCGCGCGGGGGGTGCGTTACGCATGACGGACCTCGCGGCCCGGGCGCTCGTCTCGCGGTCAGGCATGACCCGGCGTGTCGCCCGGCTCGTCGACGAGGGCCTCGTCCGACGAGCCAACGCCGATGCGGACGGACGTGGTGTCGTCGTCGCGCTGACCGACGCCGGCGTGGCGCGCCTCACCGAGACCGCTCCCGTCCACCTGCGCGGGGTCTCGGAACTGTTCCTCGCGCAACTCGACGATCAGGAACTCGTCGTTCTCAAGAACGCCCTGGACAAGGTTACCGTTGACTGCACGTTTGGCTGAGAGCCGAGGTCGCTCTGGGCGGCGTCCTCAGCCCCCGTAAGAGCAGCAGCAGATGAGCGACTACGTCTCCCCTGTGCTGACCTCGATCGACGAAACCGAAGGGACATGACCGCGACCATGCGCGCCGTCGTGCTGGAAGCCCCGGGCCCGCCCGAGGCGCTTCGAATCCGCGAGCTGCCGCTCCCGGAGCCGCGCCGGGGCTGGGTGCTCATCGGGGTCAAGGCGTTCGGGATCAATCGCTCCGAGCTGCACACGCGCCTTGGCCTCGCGCAGGGCGTCACCTTTCCGCGCGTGCTCGGCATCGAGGCGACCGGCGTCGTTGCCGCTGCACCCGGAGGCGAGTTCGAGGAAGGCCAGCAGGTCGCCGCGATGATGGGTGGCATGGGCCGGACCTTTGACGGCGGCTATGCCGAGTTCACCAATGTGCCCGCCACTCAGGTGATCCCGTTTCGCTCCGAGCTCGGCTGGGCGACGCTGGGCGCGATCCCCGAGATGCTCCAGACCGCCCACGGCTCGTTGACCGTTGGGCTGGACACACAGCCCGGGCAGA
>VAWZ01000163.1:2476-2673 GCA_005888365.1 Actinomycetota bacterium | reverse complement strand
CCCCAAAGTTGAGCCGGAGCCTCAGTCGAGCCGAAAGACTTCTTCAAGAGGCGGCGGGCCGCTGTCGGGGACGCGTTGCTCGAGCAGTTCTGCCATAGCGTCCTGCCAGCGTCCGGAGACCTCTTGTTCGGCGAGGTATCGCGCTGCGGCCTCGAGGTCGTCGCTCTCGAAGTAGCCGAACATCTGGTTTCCGTGGC
>VAWZ01000163.1:0-2467 GCA_005888365.1 Actinomycetota bacterium | reverse complement strand
CGAGCATTTCGGGCCAGACGTGTCGGTGCGCGTGGACATAGTCCTCGATTCGCTCGGGCCGCACCTGAAGGATGAATGCACTGCGTTGTGTCATCTGGACTCCTTCATAACGAGGACTACCAGGTTCCGAGGACCGTGCACACCTTCGACTCGGCTTAGCTCGATGTCCGATGTGGCGGACGGGCCGGAGACCAGTGTGAGCGGTCGCACGTGGGAGCCAACTTCCTCGATGCGCTCGAGGGCCTCAGGCAGGAGCTGGACGATCTGCCGTTCGCCTACGACGCAGACATGTAGGTCGGGCACGAGCGTCAGTGCACGGCGGCCCTCGGCGGGACCCGCAGCGAGCACGATCGTGCCTGTCTCCGCGATCGCGACAGTGCATCCCGTTAGGGCCCCGTCCACGGCGTCGAGCTCGAACGGTGATAGACCCTCATCGTCGACGAGGTTCAGCTCGTCGCTGCGCCAAGCCGATGGCAGCCCCGGTGGGATTACGAGCCTCCGCGCCTCCTGGCGTGCGCAGGTGGAGGCGATCAGCCTCCCGATCTCTGGTTCGGCGCAGCGGTGGACCTCCGCGCGGTACTCGCCAACGCGCTCGCAGAAGAGCCTTACACGTTCCTCATCGCCGAGCGACCCGCGCCGGCGATACGGGTCGGCGACCGAACCCTCGACCTGCGAGGCGCCGGCGGCCCGCACACGACGCAGAATCTCGTCGCGCGCGTCGTTCATCGGCGTTTGCGCCACCACGAGCGGAAGCTGTCCGCGGCGAACGGCTTCAGGTTCCGAGTCCGCGTCCACGCGGACAGCGGTGGCGGCAACCGGCGCACGACGCCGTCATGAATAAGCGGAGTCTGTGCGCGCTCAGCGAGGCGCAGGGCGAACTTAAGTCGCCTCGGGCTGCGGAAGACCCACGCGATAGCCCTCATCAGGGTGCGCTCTGTCGGTCGCCCCTTCGCTTCGACCGCTTTCGCGCGCAGGTGCAAGAGGACACGTGGGATGTCGATCTTTACGGGACAGACCTCGTAGCACGCGCCACAGAGGCTCGACGCGAACGGCAAGGACGCTGCGTTCTCGACGCCGCGCAGCTGCGGGGTCAGGATCGCGCCGATCGGACCCGGATACACAGAGCCGTACGCGTGCCCGCCGGTACGAGAGTAAACCGGGCAGACGTTCAGGCAGGCGCTGCACCGGATGCAGTGCAGCGCCTGCCTTCCTATCTCGTCACGGAGGACACGCGTTCTTCCGTTGTCGAGCATGACGACATGGAACTCCTGCGGCCCGTCCCCATCGGTCACGCCCGTCCATAGCGACGTATACGGATTCATTCGCTCGCCGGTTGATGAACGCGGCAGCAGTTGGAGGAAAACCTCGAGGTCGGCGAACCGCGGCACGAGTTTCTCTATGCCGAGGATGGTCACGAGCACCTCCGGCAGCGTCGTGCACATTCGGCCGTTGCCTTCGGATTCGACGACGCAGACGGTGCCGGTCTCGGCGATCCCGAAGTTCGCTCCACTGACACCGACGCGTGCGGCGAGGAATCGCTTGCGCAGATAGACGCGAGAGGCCTCGGCGAGGTCGCGCGGATCGTCTGATCCGATCCCAGGCGCGATTGTGCGCGCGAAGAGATCCCGGATCTCCGTCCTGTTGCGGTGTATCGCAGGCACGAGTATGTGCGATGACCAGTCGCCGTCGAGTTGGAGGATCAGCTCCGCGAAGTCCGTCTCGAGCGCATGTATGCCGGCTGCGGCGAGGGCGTCGTTCAGCCCGATCTCGTCCGTTGTCAGCGACTTAACCTTGATGACCTCGTCCGCCCTATGGGCTCGCGCGACGTCGGCGACGACGGCGTTCGCTTCTGCAGCGTCCCGTGCCCAGTGCACGTGTCCACCGGCCGTCTGGACCGCCGCCTCGAACTCGAGCAGGTAATCGTCGAGATGGGCGAGCACGTCGCACTTGATCGCCTTGCCTGCGTCTCGCAGTTCTTCCCAGTCGGGAAGCTCCGCCACGACGCGTGCGCGCTTCGCGAGGATCGTGTCGGTTGCGTTTCGCAGGTTCGAGCGCAGCTGGCTATTTGCCAGCTCGGTACGCGCCGCTTCGGGAAAGCTCCTCACAGTGATGCCAGGATCTCCGCCAGGTGCACAGTGCGAACGCCGGTGCCGCGACGAGAGAGGCCCCCGCCGATCTGGAGGAGGCACGAGCCGTCGACCGCGGTGCAGAAATCGGCCCCGGTTGACTCCACGGCTTCACACTTGTCGGTGAGCATCGCGCTCGAGGTCTCGGGGTTCTTGATCGAGAAGGTGCCGCCGAAACCACAGCACTCGTCGGTGCGTGGCAGGTCGACGAGTTCGAGCCCGCGGACATTGCGCAACAGTCGTAGCGGGGCATCGCCGACGCGAGTCACTCTGAGCGAGTGACACGTCGAGTGATACGTCACTCGCCCGGTAAACAAAGCCCCGACGTCCTCGACCCCCAG
>VAWZ01000016.1 GCA_005888365.1 Actinomycetota bacterium | reverse complement strand
GGGCGCGTCGATCGCGACGACGTGACCCTGGTACGGCGGCGCGTCGCCGATGTAGCCGCCGGTCGCAGCGAGCACGAGCCCGCGAGAGAAGTTCAGCGACGGCGCGATCTTCTCGTGCGTGGCGTCGCGTGTGATCGCGACCGGCCAGCCCGCGGCTTCCCGTCCGGTGGCGATGGAGAGCTTGTGGATCCGACCGTTCGGCGCAACCGAGTACACGTACCGCCTGCTCGGGTCCGCGACCGGGGTCGCCTGCGTGATCATGTGCGTCCCCGCCCACCCGGCATAGCCCGGAGGAGTGAAGCGCCACAGCACTCGTCCGCCAGCTGCGTCGATCGCGATCGTCTTCCCGTAGCTCGTCGTCACGAAGAACGTGTCGTGCTTCCGCCCCTTGACGGAGACGCCACGCAGGTAGATGGCGGACGAGTCGACGGTGCCGTCCAGGACCACGCGCTGCCGCCTGAGCCTGCGCACGTTCGCACCCGTGATCCCGGTCGCTCGCGGCCCGCCCGAGGAGCGTGCCGCGTCGTAGCCGAAGCGGGTCCAGTCGCCGCCCTTCTTCGCGCTCGGAGCGGCAGACGCAGCGCCTCCGGCGGCCGAGACGAGAGCGGCGACGAGGAGGAGCGTCGGTACCGCACGCACGCCGTCACGGTACAGGGCGCAGGGCTACGCTTCGAGCTCGTGAGGGTCTTCCTCATCGGGGCAGGCCAGGTCGGTTCGACCATTCTCGAGGCTCTCCACTCGGATCACGAGATCACCGTTCTCGACACGGAGATGTCGAGGCTCCAGGCGGTCGCCGATCGCTACGACGTCACGACGCACGAGGGAGACGGGACCAGCCGGCGCGACCTCGCTCGCGCCGGAGTCGGATCGGCAGATCTCGTCCTCGCCTGCACCTCCCGGGACGAGGTGAATCTGGTCGCGGGCATGTTCGCGCGGCGCGAGGCTCCGAGCGCGACGACGGTGATCCGCACGTCGAACGTGGAGTACGTCGAGCTCTGGCGCGGCGGTCAGCTCGACGTCGACTTCGTCGTCTGCTCCGAGCTCGAGACGGCGCACGCGATCAGCCGCATCATCGGCGTCCCCGCGGCGCGCAAGACGGACGTCTTCGCCGACGGCCAGGTTCAGATCGTGGAGTTCGCCGTCGAGGAGGGCGCCTCGACCGAGGTCACGCGTCTCCCCCTCCGGGACGCGAAGGCACCGACGGACTCGAAGGTGGCCGCGATCATCGGTCGCTCGGGAACGACACTTCCGGGAGGGGACGACGTCATCAGCCCAGGCGACCGGATCGTCGTCATCGGCTCGCCCCAGGCAGCGCTCGAATGGAGCTCGCTCCTGGCTCCGAACGGCGGCGCTGTGCGCGACGTCGTCATCTTCGGCGCGGGGCGGGTGGGCTCACAGATCGCGAGGGTGCTCCTCGAGCAGGGCATCGGGCTGCGCATGATCGAGATCTCCCGTGAGCAGGCGCGTCGCGCGGCGGAGGCGTTCCCGAAGGCTCGCGTCTACCGCGCGACCGGGTTCGAGCCCGACTTCCTCGAGCGGGAGCGCATCGGCCAGGCACAGGCCGGAATCTTCGCGATGCGCGACGACGCGAAGAACCAGTACGGCGCGACGCTCGCCAAGGTGCACGGAATCCCGTTCACGATCGCGATCGCCCACGAGGCCGTCTCCGAGGCGGCGTTCGACCAAGCGCGGATCGACGTCTCGGTGAACCCGCGTCGCGTCACGGCCGAGGAGATCGTCCGCTTCGCCCTCGACCCGCGCACGAAGCAGGTCGCGATGCTCGAAGGGAATCGCTACGAGGTCCTCGACGTGACGACGCGCGACTCGAGCCGCTACGTGGGGACCGCCTTTCGCGACATGCCGGTCCACGGCGCGCTCATCGGCGCCATCGTGAGGAACGGCGCAGCCGTGTTCCCGCACGGAGACGACGTGCTCCAGGTCGGCGACCGCGTGATCGTGTTCACGGAGGCCGCGAACGTCCCCTGGGTCGTCGAGGCACTCTAAGTGCTGGAGGCGCTCCCGCGGGCGCACCGGATCGGGCCACGTCGCCGCCTCGCGGTCGACGTCCCGGCCACGGTCAACCTCGTCGGAGCGCTGGCCAAATATCTCGGGCTCGTCTTCCTCTTTCCGACTCTAGTTGCGATCTGGTACGGAGAGTCAGTCTGGCCCTTCCTGGCAGCCGGCGCGATCACGAGCGGAGTCGGTCTCGCGGTCGAACGCTCGACCGCGGGCGCGGGACGTCGGGTCGGCGTGCGCGAGGGCTTTCTCGCCGTCTCGGTCGCATGGCTCGCCGCCGCCGCCTTCGTCTCGCTCCCGTACCTCTTCGAAGGAGGCGACCAGCTCGGTCATCCGATCGATGCGTACTTCGAGGCGATGTCCGGCGTCACCACCACCGGAGCCACGGTCGTGACGAGCTACGACGACCTCCCCAGGTCGCTCGACCTCTGGCGGGCGTTTACCCAGTGGATCGGCGGAATGGGAGTCATCGTCCTTGCGATCGCCGTTCTTCCGCGCCTGCGCGTGGGCGGACGACAGATGCTCGAGTCGGAGCTCCCCGGGCCGGAGCTCGCCCAGCTCTCGGATCGGATCCGGCACACCGCGCGCAGGCTCGGGATCGTCTATGTCGCGCTGACCGCAATCGAAGCCCTCGCCCTCGCCGCCCTCGGCTGGCTCGGCGCCGATGCTCACATGTCGACCTTCGAGGCGGTCTCCCACGCGTTCACGACGATGCCCACCGGCGGCTTCTCGACCCGGGCAGGTTCGATGTCCGCCTTCTCGGCGGCCGCCCAGTGGATCGTGGTCGTGTTCATGCTGCTGGCGGGCGCCAACTTCGCGCTCATGTACCGAGGGTTCGTGCGCCGGCGGCCGAGGTCGTTTCTCCGGGACGAGGAGTTCCGGCTCTACGTCGCCCTCGCCCTCGTCGCCTCGGTGGCGCTCACCGCGCAGGTCTGGGGACACGGGGTCGCGCACGGCGGGGACGCGGTTCGTGCCGGCGCCTTTCAGGCGGTCTCGATCCTGACGACGACCGGCTACGCGAGCGCAAACTTCGCCCTCTGGCCCACGCTCCTGCTCCTGTCCCTCTTCGCGCTGATGTTCGTCGGCGCCTCGGCCGGATCCACCGGCGGCTCGATCAAGGTCGCTCGCCATCTGCTGACGGGAAAGGTGCTCCGACGCGAGCTCGACCAGACCGTGAGCCCCGAGGTCGTCATGCCGATTCGCTTCAACGGAGCTCCGGTCGACGAGCGCACGCTGCGCGCGATCGTCGCCTTCATCCTCCTCTACGTCGGCGCGTGGGTGCTGGGAACGGGAGTCATCGCGATCGACTCGGCGATCACCGGCGCCGGCCTGGGGACACTCGACGCGATCGGCGCGGCGGCGAGCGCACTCGGAAACATCGGACCCGCCTTCGGAAGCGTCGGGCCGATGGGCTCCTATGCCGGGCTCGGCGACGTCTCGAAGCTCACCCTGATCGGCCTCATGTGGGCCGGACGCCTCGAGATCATCCCCGTCGTCGTCCTCCTGACCCGGCACTACTGGCGCCTCTGACTCGGACGCGCCTGGCTGCGAGCGCGACAGAGAGGAGCGAGCTAGGACTTTGCGGCGCCGAGAAGGACGCTGCGGAGCTGCTGCGCCGAGCCGTTCGCGACGACGGCGAGAAGCTGGTCGCCGGGCCGGATCACCGTCCCGGGCTCGACCAGCTCCGTGCGGCCGTGCCGGAAGACGGAGATGAGCCGGGCGCCGTCGGGGAGCGAGAGGCCCCCGGCGCGGTTGCCCGCCACCGGCGAGTTGCTCTCGATCTGCGCCTCCACGATCTCGAGACCCTCGCGCTGCAGCTCGAGCAGCCGGACGAGCCCGTGCTCCGGGATCTCATGCTCCACCAGTCCGAGGATGGACGAGGTCGGACAGACGGTCATCGGGATGTCGAGGAGGTCGAAGTGCGGCTGGTTACGCGGGTCGTTGACTCGCGCGATGACCTTTCCCACGCCGTACTTTTCCCGCCCGATCTGGGAGATCACGAGATTGTCCTCGTCGTCGCCAGTGACGGAGAGGAGCAGCTCGGGGGGGCGAGCGATCCCGGCGAGCTCGAGCACGTTGATCTCGGTTGCGTCGCCGCGGACGACGATGGGTCCGAACTCCTGCTCGAGCCGCGCGAAGCGCTCCGCACGCTGCTCGATCAGCGTGACCTCATGGCCCATCTCGAGCAGCGAACGTGTGACGTTCGCGCCGACCTTGCCTCCGCCCGCAACGATGACGTACATCAGCTCGGCCCCGCCGGCTCAAGCTGCCCGGTGCGCACCGCCTCGAGCATCTCCGAGATCGCGGTCTGCGTCGGGCAGACCGTCTGCAGGCCGCGCTCGGCGTAGAAGCGGGCACGCGCCGGGTCGAGCACCCGGACCACCACACGGTCGAGTCCGTGGCGCTTCTGGAGCACCTGTCCGATGACCACGTTGGTGTTGTCGCCGTCCGTCGCGACCACGGCGGCATCCACCGCGGAGACGCCGGCTCGCGCGAGCACGCTGCTGTCGAGCCCGTGGCCGAGCACGAACCCGCCACGCCAGCCCGCTCCCAGGCGCAGGAGCGCATCCTCGCTCTCGTCGACTGCGGTGACGTCCCAACCGTCGGCCTCGAGGCCTTTTGCGACGGCCGCCCCCGTTCTCCCACATCCGATCACCAACACTTTCACGGTGCGCAGCGTAGCGCCGCAACAGGTTGCACCGTGACCTCCGAGACGTTGCGCAGCGCGGCGAACGGGGTAAGACACAGGACATGAAAGAGATCGTGGTGGGATACGACTCCTCCGAGGAAGCCGGACGTGCCGTCGCTCGTGCGGCGGAGGTCGCGGACGCGTTCTCCTCCCACCTCGTCGTCGTCAGCGTCACGAAGCCGGCGCCCGAGCCGGCGAGCCCGCCGCTAGAGGCCGCGCCGTCCGGATCGATGATCGTACCCGGCGCGGCGGTGCCGATCGCGGTCCCCGCGGGAGACAGCCCTCCCGAGTCCGAGCTCGGGGTGGAACGGTCACCAAGCACGGACGCGCTCGCCGAGCGCCAGCTCGAACACGCCCGCCTGGCGCTCGCGGACCGCTCGGTGGACGTCGAGTTCGTCTCCGAGCTCGGCGATGTCGCAGAACGCGTTCTCGACGTGGCTCAGAGCCGGCAGTCGGACCTGATCGTCGTGGGCAGCCGGGAACACGGATTCTTCGAGCGCCTGTTCTCGACGCCGGTCGACGAGGCGGTCGCGCGGCGCGCGGAGACCGACGTCCTGCTCGTGCACTGAGCGCGGCATCCGACGACGGAGCGGGGCAGGTTCCCGACGTGTCAGGGGCGACGCTCGCGGAGGCTGGCTCCGCCGGCCGTGAGCGAGCGGCGGCCTGCGGCCTCAGGTCTCGAAGACGCCTTCGGGGAAGGCAACCACGAGAACTTCGCACGGCGCCCGGCGCAGGACGAAGTCGACGGTCGGCGAGAAGAAGCGCGACTGCCGACGCCAGCGCGGCGAGGAGCCGACGACGATCAGGTCGACGTCACGGGCACGGGCCTCCTCCACGATTGCGTGGCCGATCGAGCGCGCTCGAACGACCTCGGTCCGCACCTCGACCCCGTGGTCCTCTCCGAGCATGCGCGCTTCCTCGAGAGAGGCCTCGACCCGTTCCGCGACGTCCGGGGGGAGCGGCCCCTCGAGCTGGAACCGGCGCGGCACGCGGACGACCGTGACCGCCTCGACCTCGGCACCGGAGTCCTTCGCGAGCGCGATCGCCGTTGCCACCATCTCCTCGCCGATGTCTCCGAGCTTCATCGGGACGAGGATCCTTCGGAACTCCGCTGCCGCAGGGAGCTCCTCGACCGGCTCGACATGCTCCAGCAACCCGTGCCGCTGGGAGCGCCGAACCGCGACGAAAACGACCAGGCCGGCGACAAGCCAGAGCGTCCCGGCGTAGCGCGCGCCGCTGTGCGTCGCCAGGGCGAGGATCCAGATGGCGAAGGTCAGCGGCGCTCCGACGAGGGCCGCGAGCGGTACTGGAGCGCCTCGAATCGTGACGTCGGGCCGGGCCCGGAACGGGCGCTCGAGCTCGGGCTCGCGGATACGAAGGCGGATGACCGCGAGCTGCGCGGCGGTGAACGCGATGAGAACTCCGAAGGAGTAGATCCCGGCAAGGAACGTCGGGTCACCGTCGGCGCCGAACTCCGTGATCAGGATGAGCCCGATCGCGAGCCCGGACGCGATGATGATCGCCTCGCTCGACACGAGTGCCCTCCGCTCCAACCGGGCGAACTCACGGGGAAGCTGTCCATGCTCGGCGAGCGAGTACGTCAAACGGGTGATCCCGGAAACCGAGGTCGTCGCGGCGCCGACGAGGATCAGCACGCCGGAGATCCCCACGGCGATCCGGAGAGCGTCCACGAGGAACGAGGGCAGCGACCCGTCGAACGCGGCCGCGATCCCGACGAGCGGAGCCTCGAGCCACTGGTCCCCGAGCGCGGTCGCACCGTTCTCGGCCGGATAGGCCGAGAGGCCGATCGCCGCGATGAGCACCGTGACGACAACCACGAGCCCGATCCCGGAGAAGAGCGAGCGCGGCAGGGTCCGCCCCGGCTCGCGTGCCTCTTCCGCGAGATTGGCTGCCGTCTCGAGGCCGGTGTAGGCGAGCATCGCCAGCGGCAGGGCGAAGGCGAGGTCACCCCAGCTCTGTCCGCTCGCGAAGCCGAAGCCCTGGACGAGTGTGTGCGGTGAGAGGAGGAAGGCGACCCCGAGCAGGACGAGAACCGCCTGCACGACGAGGTCGAGCAACGCGATCCCCAGCGCTCCCGTGTGGAGACGCGTGTGGCGGACCAGGCGCACGACTGCCACGACCGCGATCACGCCGCACCCGATCACCGCGTCCCAAGGAGAGTGGCGGAGCGACGGCGCGGAGATGGCGGCGCCGAGGTAGTGGGGAACGAAGAAGGCGGAGAGCGCCATCACGATCAGGAAGTCCAGGAAGAGCGCCCAGCCGGTGATGAAACCGGCGAGGTCGTTGAACGCGCGGCGGACGAACGTCGCCGCGCCCCCCGTCTCCGGAATTGCGGCCGTCCCCTCTGCGTACGAGAGCGAGACGACGAGGAAGAGGGCACCCGTCACGAGCAGGACGAGCGGGGTGAGCCCCAGCGCCGAGGCCGCGACGATCCCGAGCGCGATGTAGAGGGAGGACGCGATCTCGCCGTAGGTGACGGCGAAGAGCGCAGGTGCGTCGAGCACCCGCTCGAAGCCGCGGAGCTTCCGTGCCACCTAGTGCCCCTTCAGGTAATGCAGCCGGGGCACTAGCGCCTCGCCCGCCGGCGCTCGATCGTGAGCCTGCCGGCGCCGAGCCCGACAAAGAGCGCGCCGAGCAGGAACCCCACCGCTCCGCCGCCGTGCGCGGCCGTCACCGCGAGCAGCGCGATCCCGATTCCCAGGAAGAGCACTGAGAACGCAAGCACCGACCAGTGGTAGACCCTCACGCGGCCTCCGCAGCCGCGACGAGGACGCGGCACGGCGCGTGCTTGAGGACGTAGTCCACGGTCTTCCCGAACACCGCCGCATGGCCTGTGCGCAGCGTGCGTCGCGGCGAGCCGAGAACGATGATCTCCGCACCGCGGGCGGTGGCCTCGGCGACGATGGCCAGTCCGGGGTTCCTCGCTCGCTCGAGCCGGCCCAGGACGCGGACACCGTACGAGTCGCCGATCGCCACCGCCTCGTCGAGCTCCCGGTTCGCGGACCGCTCGAGCTCTGGGAGGCGCTCGCTCACCGCGCGGTCGAGGGGTACCTCCAGGACGTTCAGGGCGACGATCCGCGAGCCGCGCTCCGCCGCGAGCCGGCATGCGAGGTCCATGGCCGCGTCGGAGGACGGGCCTCCGATGACCGGGACGAGCAGGCGCCGGTACTCGAGCGCGAGCGCCGGGCCGAACGCCGGCGGCGCCTTCGTCAGGGCGCGAACGGGCTCGTGGACGAAGAATCTCCGGTAGATCGTGTAGCCGACGAGACCCAGAACCATCCAGCCGAGACCGACCCAGCGGGTCGTCGGGTTCTGGACGACCAGGACGAGGAACGAGATTCCCGTCGCGATCCCTCCTGCGATCGCGAACAGAGGCCAGTCGACCCCCCCCACACGTACGTTCGGTCTAGCCCGGTAGGGCACCTCCGACTCGTCGCGCCTCCGCATGCGCAGTCGCACGATGGAGGTGTGGGCAACCGTGAAGGAGAGCGTCGCCCCGAGGGAGTAGAGCGTCCCCACGAAGTTCACGCTTCCGGGCAGGATCACCAGGATCGGCGCGATTCCTGCGAACAGAACGAGCGCCAGCCAGGGTGTCTTGAACCGCGGGTGAAGGCGTCGGACGACCTCGGGCAGCTGGCGGTGGCTCGCCATCGAATAGGTGATCCGCGATGCCCCGATGACGCCGGCGTTGGTGGCGATGAAGAGGATCGTCGCGGCGAGCACTCCCACGTACACCTTGGCGACGTCGAGGAGCCTCGGACCGAGACCGAGGTTCTCGACGACGCCCAGGATCGGGTCGTTCGCATACCCGCCGTCCTCGGGTGGGAGCGCGAGCAGCGTGGTCAGCTTTCCGTCGATGGTGGTGACGGG
>VAWZ01000015.1:5633-15441 GCA_005888365.1 Actinomycetota bacterium | reverse complement strand
GGACTCCGAGATGGGCCGCGACGACGCCCATCGAGAAATAGAGGGCCTGGGTGCACGAGTAGATCGTGAGCCGTCCGTTCGCCTCCGGCACGACCTGGCACACCTGTGTCTCGAGCGGCGCGTGCTCGATCGCGGCCGGCCGGTAGACGCCCTGGACGATGGTGTCCGCCTGTGCGAACGCCGCGTCGATGTCGCCCTTCCGGATCTGCCGCCGGTCCATCTCGTCCTCGAAGTGCGTGTACCAGTTCCCCCACTGGTGGATCCTAGGGGCGTCGGGATCGAACGCCTTGCGCACGTCGAGCAGCGCGGGCCGCTCCTCGAACTCGATCTCGATTGCGTCCACCGCTCGCGCGGCCGTCTCCTCGTCGTCCGCCGCGACGAGGGCGATCGGCTGCCCCTTGTAGCGGACGGCGTCCTCCGCGAGCAGCGGCTCGTCCGCTGGGATGCCGAGCGCCGAGAGGTGTCCGTACACGTTCAGAGGGACGTCCTCGTGCGTGATGACCGCGTGCACTCCCTTGAGCTCCGACGCGGGCCTCGTGTCGAGCTTCGTGATGCCCGCGTGGTGGTGGGGCGAGCGCAGCGCCTTCGCCCAGAGGGTCCCCTGAATGCGAACGTCGTCGACGTAGACGGTGCGACCCGTCACGTGGGCGACGCCGTCGTAGCGCGGGATTCGTGCGCCGACCGCTTTCATCTCGCACCTCCTGCGACGGTCGTGTACTTGCCGGGTGCCGTCGTCGTCAGGTCGAACGTGTCGCCGCGCGCGGCGGCCGCAACGGCCTCGATGATCTTCACGTACCCGGTGCAGCGGCAGACGTGGCCGCCGAGCGCCTCGATGATCGCCTCGCGATCGTCGGTCCCGCCGCGGTCGAGGTAGGCCTGGGCGGCGAGCAGGAACCCCGATGTGCAGAAGCCGCACTGGGCGGCGTAGTGGTGGACGAACGCCTGCTGGACGGGCGCGAGGCTCATGGGTGTTCCGAGACCCTCGACGGTGGTGATCTCGGCCCCGTCCAGGTAGCCGACCGGAAGGAGGCAGGAGCGCCGGGGGCTGCCGTCGATGAGAACCGTGCACGCCCCGCAGCCTCCCTGCTGGCAGCCGGCCTTCGGTCCGGTGACGCCGAGCTCCTCGCGCAGCACGAAGAGCAGCGACGTCGTCGGCGAGCTCCCGATCTCCCGCACGGCGCCGTTGACGACGATCTTCATGTGGCCTCCTCGAGTCGGACGAGAACGCGCTGTACGAGGATCGGAAGCGTGTGCTCCCGATACCAGGCCGAGGCGAGCGCGTCGTCCCGCAGATCGACATCTCCGAGCGCGGCACGACCCGCCTGCTCCGGGTCTGCGGCGGCCGCCTCGGCCGACGGGAGTCGCTGGCCCCACGAGCCGACGCCGGTTGCGGCGAGCCGCAACTCGCCGCCGGGGGTGCGAACACCGGAGACGGCGAGAGCCGTGTAGTCGTGGGTGTGCGGCCGGCTGAGACTCGCAAAGGCGCCGGCCGCGGGCTCCTCGAAGCTCACGTCGAGGAGCAGGCGTTCGTCGCGCCTCGTGAGGAACTCCTCCAGCGGCTCGGTTCCGATTCCGTCGTCCCCGGCCGAGCGCGCCGTTGCGCCGAGCGCGAGAAAAGCCCCCTGCAGATCGCCTCGCGGGACTTCGCCACCGGCTCCAGCGCACAGGTTGCCGCCGACGGTTCCCTGCAAGCGGATCTCGATATCGGCGACGTTCGCGGCGCACGGGCCGAGCGGGGCGGCCAGACCAATGAGGTCCTGGACGGAGGTGCCGGCCCCGATGGTCACCTGCGATCGGTCGCGGGCGATTCCGGCGAGCCCGGCCCGTCCCAGGAGCACGACCCGCGAAGGCGCGATCCGGCCGTAGTTCATGTCGGCGAGCACGATCGTCCCCCCGCCGACGAGAGTGACGCCCGAGCCGTCTCCGAAGGCGTCGACTGCCTCCTCGGCCGAGGTCGGGATCACGACCTCCCCTGCGGCGGGCTTGACGTCAGGGATTGCGGTCATCCACCACCGGTCCTTTCGTCGCTCGCGGGCCCGTTTCGGCTGCCCGCGTCGAGTCTAACCCGTTCGCGCAGTCGCGAAAATGATCGATTGTCGATGAGCCGCGATCTCGCGGCTGCGGCGCCGCAGGCTAGGCTCCACCGGTGAGGTTCCGAACGATCGACGAGCTCGAGGACGCGCTCCGCGAGGCCGAGTATCTGCCCGATCGCGGCCTCTCGACGGCGCTCTTCCTCTCGCTCGCGCTGGAGAAGCCGCTGCTGCTCGAGGGCGAGGCGGGCGTCGGTAAGACGGAGGCTGCGAAGGCTCTTGCCGCCGCGCTCGAGGCACACCTCATTCGCCTCCAGTGCTACGAGGGGCTGGACGTCGCGCACGCCGTGTACGAGTGGAACTACCCGAGGCAGCTCCTGCACATCCGGGCTGCACAGGAGGGAACGGTCTCGGAGGCAGAGCTCTTCGGGCCGGATTTCCTCATCCGGCGACCGCTGCTCGAGGCCATCGACAGCGACGGGCCGGTCGTGCTCCTCATCGACGAGCTCGACCGTGCCGACGAGGAGTTCGAGGCCTTCCTGCTCGAGATCCTGTCGGACTTCCAGATCACGATCCCGGAGATCGGCACGATCAAGGCCCGCCGGCGGCCGGCGGTGGTCGTCACCTCGAACCGCACGCGAGACCTGCACGACGCGCTCAAGCGCCGCACGCTCTACCACTGGATCGGGCATCCCGGCATGGAGCGGGAGCTCGAGATCGTGAAGCTGCGGGTGCCAGGGGTCCCGGAGCGGCTCGCCGCCGAAGCTGCCGCCTTCGTGCGCGGCCTCCGAGGCCTCGAGCTCGCGAAGCCACCTGGAGTCGCGGAGACGATCGACTGGGCACACGCGCTAGCCGCGCTCGGTCGGCAGGAGCTCGACGCAGAGGTCGTCGAGCAGACGCTCGGCTCGGTCCTCAAGTACCGGGAAGACATCGAGGCTGTGCGCGACGTTGCGCTCGCGCGGCTCGTCGAAGAGGCGCGAGCCACGGCCCGGAGCTAATGCCCGGCGACGCGCTCGTCCGTCACGTCGTAACCTTCGGCCGCGTGCTGCACGAGGCAGGGCTCGAGGTCGGCCCCGGACGCGTGCAAGACGCGCTTTGCGGCCTCGACGCGGTCGAGCTCACCTCGCAGGACGACGTGTACTGGACGCTTCGCCAGACGCTCGTCTCGCGCCACGACGAGCTCGACCTCTTCGACCGCGCGTTTCGGGCCTGGTTCCTTCGCTCGCCGGTTGTTCCGCCCCTGCGGGGGGTTCCGGTGCGACAAGCACGACCGGAATCGCTCGAGCGCTCGGGACCGGGGGCCGACGACCGGAGCGAGTCCGCCGACGGCCGCTCGATCGTGCTCGGCGCCTCGACGCGCGAGATCCTGCGCGAGAAGGACTTCGCCGAGATGACCCCTGACGAGTTCCAGCGGGCGAAGCAGCTCGTCGCCGCGATCGCCCAGGCGCGCCCGCGCCGCACGTCACGTCGCAGGTACCCGGATCCGCGCGGCGAAGTCCTCGACATCCGCCGCCTCGTCCGGCGCTCCCTACGGACCGGCGGCGATCCGGTGGACCGGCCCTTTCGGGCACGGAAATCGGTGCCGCGCAAGCTCGTCCTGCTGTGTGACGTCTCCGGGTCGATGGCCCTGTACACGCGAGCGCTGCTGCTGTTCCTGCACGCGGCCGTCGGCTCGGGGCGCGGAGTCGAGGCGTTCGCGTTCGGAACACGGCTGAGCCGGCTCACTCCCGATCTCTCGAGGCGCGACCCGGAGGCCGGGCTCGACCGGGCGACCGCCGCGGCCGTCGACTGGGGGAGCGGCACGCGCATCGGCGCCTCGGTGAAGGAGCTGAACGATGTCTACGGCAGGCGTGCGCTGACGCGCGGCGCGGTCGTGGTGGTCCTCTCGGACGGCTGGGAGCGGGAGGACTGCGTGCTCCTCGGCCGGGAGATGGCGAGGCTCCAGCGCGCGGCGTACGCAGTGATCTGGGTGAATCCGATCAAGGGCAGTCCCGACTATCAGCCCCTCGCCGGTGGTATGCAGGCGGCGCTCCCCTTCGTCGACCGATTCCTACCGGGACATAATCTTCGTAGCCTGGAAGAGCTGGCCGCCGTGCTGGCAGGCATCGAAAGGAGGCGTGCAGCGTGAAGGAGATTCTTCCCGAGGTGGAACGGTGGATCGAGTCGGGCGAGGACGCCGTGGTGGCCACCGTCGTGGCCACGCGGCGCTCTGCGCCACGCCCGATCGGCTCGAGCCTCGCGATCTCGTCGTCGGGCGCGATCTGCGGCTCGGTGTCGGGCGGTTGCGTGGAGAGCGACGTGTACGAGAAGGCGCAGGAGGTGTTCGAGTCCGGCAAGCCGCAGCTCGTGAGCTACGGCATCTCCGACGACCAGGCGTGGAGCGTCGGCCTTCCCTGCGGAGGCGAGATCGACGTCTTCCTGGAAAAGGTGACATGAGCGACCTTCTCGAACGCCTGGCCGCGTTGCCGGAGGACGCGAGAGCCGTCCTCTTCACGGTGCTCGAGGGCGACGACGCCGGCCGGAAGCTCCTCGTCGTCGAAGGCGGCGAGACGGTCGGCGACGGACCAGCCGAGCTCGCAGCACATGCGGACGCGATTCTGCGAGGAGGCCGAAACCGCCTGCTCGAGCTCGACGGTACGCGCGTGTTCGCGGAGTGGTACGGCCCGCCGCCGCGCCTCCTCGTCTACGGCGCGGTCGACACGGCGGAGGCGCTCTGCGCCGCAGCGAAGCTCCTCGGATGGACGACCATCGTCGCGGACGCCCGCGCGAAGTTCGCCACCCGCGAGCGCATACCCTCCGCGGACGAGCTGATCGTCGCCTGGCCGGACGAGACGCTCGCCCAGGTCCAGCCCGACCACCAGACAGCGGTCGTCGTCCTGACCCACGACGACAAGTTCGACGAGCCCGCGCTGCTCGGTGCACTCGCGACGGAAGCGTTCTACCTCGGGGCGCTCGGCTCGAGGAGAAACCAGGAGCGCCGGCGTGAGCGACTGCTCGCCGCGGGTGTCGAGGAGCAGGAGCTCGAGCGCATCAGCGGCCCGTGCGGGCTCGACGTCGGTGCCGACACGCAGCACGAGACGGCCCTCTCGATCCTCGCGGAAATCCTTGCCGTGCGCGCCGGGCGTGGCGGCGGCCGGCTGCGCGAGTCGCCGCGGCGCATCCACGCCGAGGCGCCTTCCTAGGACTCGGAGCTCTCCTCTTCGTCGGGCTCTGGGCTCGAGTCGTCCTCCGAAAGGCTGTAGGCACTCAAGCGGTTCGAGAGGCCCTGCATCCAGCCGGTCTCGTCGTTCTCGTCGCCGGGCTCGTAGCTCGAGCGCCCCCGCCTCTCCTTCCCCGTCCGTCGCTCCTGCGGCGTGCGATCGGGCGGGGCCTTCTTCTCGTTCTCTTGTGCGAGTGGCGGCTCGCCATCCCGGGCGAGGATCAGCTCGGTGATCGGCGGAAAGCCGAGACCGGTGGAGTTCGACGACGGCTCGTCGGCACGCGCTCCCGGACGGTCCGACCCGGGAAGCACCACATAGTCCGGAAGATCGTCCGGCTCGGACACGGGCATCGGGGCGGGCTCGACGAGATGGATCACCTCTGCGACCTGCTCCGGCTCCGGCTCGGGTTCCGGTTCGGGTTCTGGAGTCGGCTCGGGCTCCGGCTCTTGCGTCGGCTCGGGCTCGGCCTCACCTTCCGCGATCGGCACCGCCTCGGACTCCGGCGTCACCGCGGCGGCCTCAGGCTCTAGATCTGGCTCCGGCTCCGGCTGGCGCAACGGCTCGAGAGCAGGCTCGCGGACCGCCTGGTACCCAGGGTCATACTCGACAGCCTCGGGCTCGGGCTCCGCGACGAGAGCCTCGACGTCCGTCTCCGGCTCGGGCATTGGTCGGGGCTGGGCGACCTCCGGGAAGGGCTCGGGCTCGAGTTCGACGACAGGCGCGGACTCGGCAACGGGCTCCGTCGGAAGCTCGGGCTCCGGCTCGGCGATCTCCGGGGCCGGCTCAGGCTCCTGCTCGACGACAGGAGCCGCCTCGGCGATGGGTTCCGTCGGAAGCTCCGGCTCTGTGTCGGCTACCGGCTCGGGCGCGGGGACCGGCTCGACGACGTCCTCGAAGACTGGTGGAAGCTCGACCGGCTCGGCGGCAGGCTCGACGGGCTCTACCCGAGGCTCGGCGACCGGAGGCGTCTCGAGCGCCTCGAGAGGCTCGGGCTCGGGCGCGGTCACCGGCTCCGGGGCGAGTGTGGGAGCCGGGGAGGCCGACCACACCGGCGCGAGCCCGACCACCGGCCGCTCGCGGAGCTCCTGGCGCTTGATCTTGCCATCCGAAGTCGAGGGTAGTGCGTCGACGAACTCGATCTCCCGGGGGACCTTGTGGCCCGAGAGCGACTGGCGACTGTGCTCCCTGATCTCGGCGACGAGACGGTCGGACGGCTCGTGGCCCGGCTCGAGCACGACGAACGCCCGCACGTACTGGCCTCCGCGCTGGAGGTCGCGCATCCCCACGACCGCCGCCTCGGACACGGCCGCGTGGTGGGTGAGCGCTTCCTCGACCTCGACCGGCCCGAAGCGGCCCCCTCCGCTCAGGATGACGTCTCCCGCGCGTCCGAGGAACCAGAGGAACCCGTCCTCGTCGCTCGCGCCCACGTCGCCCGTCACGTACCAGTCGCCGCGGAAGGCGGCCTTCGTCTCCTCCGGCTCGTTCCAGTATCCGGAGAAGAGCGCCGGCGGGCGCCCGCGTAGCGCGAGATCGCCGATGACTCCGGCCTCGACCTCGTTTCCCTGCTCGTCGACAACGGCGACCTCGAACCCGGGGAGCGGAAGCCCGATCGAGCCGGCGCGGAATCCGGGCCCGGCGCCGTTCGCGACCACGATTCCCGTCTCGACCTGGCCATAGCCGTCGCAGATCGTCAGGTCCCAGGCCTCCTCGTACGCAGCGATCACGTCGGGGCTCAGGTGCTCTCCGGTCGAGACGAGGCGGCGCAGCTTCGGCGGCCTGTGTCGACCGATGTCCGCCGCGGACAGGAGTGCCCTGTACTCGCCGGGCGTCTGACAAAGGACGGTGGTGTCGAGCCGCCGGATGCACTGGAGCCGCTCCAAGGGGTCGAATGGCTCCTGATGGAGAACGATCTCGGCGCCGCGCGACCACGGCCCGAGAAGCGCGTTCCAGATGGCGGCCCCCGAGCTTGCGTCGGCTGTGCACCAGACCGCGTCGTGCGGCCCGGCGTCGAGCCAATGTTCTGCAGCGAGCCGCGCCGCAAACGTCGCCCCATGCGTGTGCACGACGCCTCTCGGCCCGCTCGCCGCGCCCGAGGTGGTGAGGATGAAGGCGGGATCGCGCACGCCTGTGTCGTGCGTCGGGGCCTCGTCCGGCAAGCTCGAGGCGCGCGCGCGGGTTTCTTCGATGTACACGGCCGTGGGCCCTTCGGCGATCCGCGCGATCTCGTCCCGCGAGGCTTCTCCCGCGACGACGAGCTTCGCTTGAGAGACCGAGATCCGGATGCCGAGTGCGGACGCCGACATCGTCTCCGGACAGGGAACGCCGACCGCGCCGACCTTGAGCGCCGCGAGCATGACCTCGAGCCAGTCGGGCGTCTTGCCGGCGAGCACGAGGATGCGGTCGCCCGGCTCGACTCCGTTCTCGCGCAGGACGGTCGCCCATCTCGCAGCGCCCTCCGCGATGAGGAAGAACGATCGCGGCTCGATGACCCCGTCCTTACCGAGGTACGTCAGAGCGCGCCGTTTCGGATCTCGCGCCAGCACCTCGACGACGTCGCGGGTGAAATTGAACCGGTCCGGGACGGCCCAGCGGCCCTCCGCGAGCGCGGGCACAACGGCAGCAGCGTCGTACGACCCGTTCCCGATGAGGGCAGCAACCCGCTTTCGGCGGCGTGTGAGCAGCTTCACGGCTTCTCCATTATCGACCCGAAAGGCCCGAAAGCTAAAGGCCTCGAATGCGGCGTCTACGTCAAGCCTAGCTCCGTCGCAAATGGCTCATCTGCGGGGAGTTCGGCGGGGAGGCGGAAACCACCTGCTTCCTCGAGCGCCGCGATGCGTCTGTCGAGCGGCGGGTGCGTGTCGAAGAGGCCCGACAGGAAGTTGACGCCGCCCCGCTCCGACTCGACGCGGGAGGTCGGGCTCTCGACCCAGAGATGCGCCACGGCCGCGTCCGCGTACTTGATGGTCGTCGTGTCTGCCTGGAGCCGCCGCAGGGCCAGAGCCATTGCTTCCGGGTCGTTCAGGATCTCCGCCGAGCCCGCGTCCGCCAGGAACTCGCGGCGACGCGACAGGCTCATGCGCAAGAGCATGGCGGCGTACGGTGCGAGGATCAAACCGACGACCGCGAGGATCGCGATCAGCGCGCCGCCGCCTCGGCGTCCGCGGCCGCCTCCCCCGAAGATGAGCATCCGGAAGCCGATGTCCGCGATGAGCGCGATGACTCCCGCGAAGATCGTCGCCATCGTCATCAGGTAGGTGTCGCGGTTTCGCACGTGCGAGACTTCGTGTCCCAGGACCGCCTCGAGCTCGCGTTTCGGCATCGTGCGGAGCAGGCCCGTCGTCACGCCCAGGTAGCTCGTCTGCGGCCGCAACCCCGCGGCGAAGGCGTTCGGGGCCGGATCGTCGACGATCCTGACGTCGGGTGTCACCGGCAGCCCGGCGGCGATCGACACGTTCTCCACGACCCGGCGCAGCGGCTTCAGGTCGTCGGGGCCGATCTCCTGCGCTCGCGTCATGCCGGCGACCATCCTCCGAGAGGAGAGGATCGCGAAGATCGCATAGAGCCCCGCTCCGACGAGCGCGACGATGCCGAGCGAGAGATTGAAGATGACCCCGATCAGCCCCCCGACGACTCCGAGCAGGAGCGCGAAGCCGAAGATGACGATCGTGCTCCGCAGTCGATTCGAGCGGATCTGCTCCTGCAGGGTCATGCCGCGAAGGAGACCTCCGGCGGGGCGGTGTCGCCCTCGGCGGAGAAGAACTCCCGCGCCTTGAAACCGAACGGCCCGGCGACGAGCAGCCAGGGGAAGCTCTGGATCGCTGTGTTCAGGGCCATCACCGTCGCGTTGTAGTAGCGGCGGGCTGCGCTGATCTTGTCCTCGGTGTCCGTGAGCTCCTCCTGCAGCTCGAGGAAGTTCTTCGACGCCTTCAGCTCTGGATAGGCCTCGGCGACGGCGAACAGCCGTCCGAGCGCCGCGGTCAGGCCGGCGTCCGCGACCGCCGCGGCGGCGGGGGTGCCCGCTTGCTGCAGCGCAGTCCGGGCGCGGGTGACCTCGTCGAAGGTCTCGCGCTCGTGAGCCGCGTAGCCGCGAACAGTCTCGACCAGGTTCGGGATCAGATCGGTGCGCCGCTGCAGCTGCACGTCGATGTTGGCCCAGCCCGTGTTGACCTCCTGGCGTTGTAGCCGTAGACGAGAACGACGAGCAGGAGGACGACGACGCCGATGAGGATCCAGAGCCAGAGCACGGGTAGAAACTACGCGACGGCGAGTGCCGACGCGAGCGCCGCCCTTCCGCCGGAGAGCACGGGGTCGCCGTGGGAGAGTAGGACGCGTTCGACCGGAAGATCGAGGAGCGGGCGCAGAGACGACGCGAGCTCGCCGTGGCCGATTCGCTCAGGCAGCCACGACTCGGGGCACAGGCGTATCCCGCCGTTCCCGTCTGCGAGCAGGACGTCGCCGGGCACCAGCGCTCGCTGCCCGGGCAGCCAGTAGACGACCTCGTTGGCGCGGGCGGTAGCGAAGGCGACGACGCCAGCCGGGAGGCGGTCGTGCGCGCCGAAGGGATCGGTCACCGCTCCC
>VAWZ01000015.1:0-5565 GCA_005888365.1 Actinomycetota bacterium | reverse complement strand
GCGGCGCTCCGCGTGTGCCAGAAGACGGTCACGAGGACGTGCACTTTGCCCTCGGCCTTCGCGACGTCGTGGTCGAGGGCGTCCAAGAAGCGGGCGGTGTCCTCGGGCGGGACGAGCGGATCGACGAGGACCACGCCGTCCCGCGACTCGCAGTAGACCGAGCCGACGTCCTGCCTCCACTCTTCGTGGTACCCGGTCCAGCGCCAGAGCCCGGGCGCGATCGGCCTCACCTCCACGGAGTGACAGTAGTGGGCGCCCGAGCAGCGGCGGTCCGCGTATCGTCGGACGATCCGATGAGGAGGAACAGATGAGAGGAACGCGACCCGTGCTCGTCGGCACGCTCGCCTTCGCCGCGCTCGCTCTCGCCGGCTGCGGCGGGTCGAGCTCGAGCTCGACGACCAGCTCGACGACGACGACCAGCTCGTCGACGACGACGACCGCGACAGGCTCGACGCTCGACGCCACCGTCGGCCCCGGCTTCACGATCACCCTCACCCAGAATGGGAACCCGGTCTCCACTCTGACCTCCGGGACGTACACGATCAACGTGGACGACAAGTCAGACATCCACAACTTCCATCTGACCGGGCCCGGCGTCGACAAGAGCACGGACGTCTCCGGGACCGGGACGCAGACCTGGACGGTCACGCTTCAGAACGGGTCGTACCACTTCCAGTGTGATCCACACGCAGCGACGATGAACGGGAGCTTCACCGTCTCGGGGTAGGCGGCGTCGTGACCCGGGAAGCGAACCGCACGTCTCGAGCAGACAGTTGGCACACATCGGACGAGGTGTCCAGGTCAGCGTGAAGACGAGCCTCGGCATCTGGGCGCTCGGCCCGATGGTCACCCGCTTCGTCCCCGGCGGATACCAGCCGCAGCATGCGAGCGAGTCCACGGCCGTGAAAGTGACCCGTGCCGTCGCCGGGCTCGGAGACCTGATCGACGACTACGAGTTCCACTACCCACAAGAGCTCTCGGAAGAGAACCTCGACGAGGTGCGCGCCGCGCTCGGCGAGCACGGGATCTACGCGATCGCGACCGGAACGCATCTGAACCCGCTCTTCGGCCGCGGCGGGCTCTCGTCCCCGGACGGCGGAATCCGCCGTCAGGCGCTCGACGAGGCACTGCGAGCCGCGGACTTCGCTGCGTCGGTGGGTGCCCAGTTGATCCTGTGGCCGGGAATCGAGGGCTACAACTACCCGTTCCAGACGCCGTATCGGGAAGCATGGGCCGACTTCGTGGAGGGAGTCGGGGAGGTCGCCGTCCGCTGCCAGGAGCGCGGCATCGCGCTCTTCCTCGAGCACAAGAACTCGGAGCCGGCGATGAAGATCCTCATGCGCAACGTGGGCATGACGCTGCACGTGATCCACACGCTCCGCGTACGCGGCATCACGAGCGTGAAGGTGAACATGGACTGGCAGCACCTGCTCATGAACGGGGAGAGCCTGGCCGAGTACGCGGCCCTGCTCGCCGCGGAGGGCCTGCTCGGCCACCAGCATGCGAACTCGGGCTGGGGCACCTTCGACGACGACAACATGGTGGGCGCGACCGCCTTCATGGAGACACTCGAGCTCGCGCTCGAGCTTCGTCGCGCCGGGTACGGCGAGAACGGGGAGAGGCTCGGATTCGACCTCTATCCGTACACCGAGGACGCGGTCGCCGCCGTCGAGCGGTCGGTGCTCCAGTGGCGCTTCATCTGGGATGTCTCGGGCCGGATCGACGACGCCGCCCTTCGCGAGGCGCAGGGTCGCAAGGACGCGGTGCGCGCGTACGAGCTCGTCTACGAGGCCCTCGGCGCGGGCTCGTAACCGGGCTGGGTCGGCGAAACCAATGACCGCTCTCGTCGGCCTCGACGTCGGGACGACGGGAGTCGCGGCCGTCGCGCTCGCTCCCGACGGATCGGTCCTCGCGCGCGCGGAGCGGAGCTATCCCCTCTCGACTCCCAGAGCGGGCTGGTCGGAACAGGACCCGGAGGACTGGTGGGTCGCCGCCGAGTCGGCGCTCGAGGAGGTCTCGTCCGGAAGGGACGTCGCCGGCATCGGTCTCTCCGGGCAGATGCACGGGCTCGTCGCCCTCGACGCCTCGGACCGCGTCCTTCGACCGGCGATCCTCTGGAACGACCAGCGGACGGGCGCAGAGTGCGCCGAGATCGAGCGAATCGTCGGGCTCGAGCGGCTGATCGGGCTCACAGGCAATCGTGCCTTGCCGGGCTTCACGGCCCCGAAGCTCCTGTGGCTGCGGACGCACGAGCCGGAGACCTTCGCGCGCATCGCACGCATCTGCCTACCGAAGGACTACGTGCGCTTGCGGCTCACCGGCTCGTGGGCGAGCGACGTAGCTGACGCGTCCGGGACGTTGCTCCTCGACGTGGAGCAACGCCGCTGGAGCGAGGCGGTCCTCGACGCGCTCGAGCTCCCGTCCGTGTGGCTCCCGCCGGTGCTCGAATCGCCGGCCGTTTCGGGGACGACCACGGCGGGTGTCCCCGTCGCCGCCGGGGCGGGCGACTGCGCCGCCGCGGCTCTCGGCGTCGGCGTCGATCGGCCGGGACCCGCTTCGGTCGTGCTCGGGACCTCCGGCGTCGTCTTCGCCGCGCTTCCCGGGTACCGCCCGGAGGAGCGGGCGCGCGTCCACGTCTTCTGCCATGCCGTTCCCCGCGCATGGCATGCGATGGGAGTGATGCTGTCGGCCGCCGGCTCCTTGCAGTGGCTGCACGACGCGGTTGCGGGCGACGTGAGCTTCGACGCGCTCGTCGAAGAGGCGGAGCGGTGGGGACCAGGTGCCGACGGGCTCCTCTTCCTCCCGTACCTGCAGGGCGAGCGGACGCCGCACGCCGACCCGGACGCACGAGGAGCGTTCGTCGGGCTCGAGCTGCGCCACGATCGAGGGGCGCTCGTACGCGCCGTGCTCGAGGGAGTCGCGTTCGGACTGCGCGACTCGCTCGACCTCCTGCGCGGTCTCGGCGTCGACGTCACGGCTGCGCGCGTCACGGGCGGCGGCGCGCGGTCCGCGTTGTGGCTTCGGATCTGCGCCTCGGTCCTCGGCGTGCCGATCGAACGGACGGAGACGGACGAGGGCTCGGCGTTCGGAGCGGCTCTGCTCGGCGGAGTTGCGAGTGGCGTCTTCCCGGACGTCCACGAGGCGGTCCGAGCCACGGTTCGGACACGCGACGTCGTCGAGCCCGAGCCAGCGTGGGCCGACGCGTACGACGAGCTCCACGTGCGCTACCGCGCGCTCTACCCCGCCCTGCGGGCTCTTCGGTGACGACGGCTGCCGCGCGGATCGCCGCCGTTCTCCCCGATCCTCGAGAGCGCAGCTGGTTCCGCGCGCCCGGACGGGTCAACCTCGTCGGCGACCACACCGACTACAACGAGGGCTTCGTCCTCCCACTGGCGATCGAGCGCGCCTGCGTCGTCGCGGCGAAGCCCGCGACAACGATCCGCATGCGATCCCTCGACGCGGACGGCGTGCTCGAGGTCCCGGCCGACGGAGGCACAGATCCGGCATCGGTCGAGCCTTCGTGGGGCCGATACGTCGCGGCGGTGGCGCACGAGCTCGCGGCGAGAGGGCGGCCTGCCGCAGGCGTCGACGCTGTGCTGGCATCCGACGTTCCGCTCGGCTCCGGCCTCTCCTCGAGTGCGGCACTCGAAGTGGCATGCGCGCTCGCGCTCGCGCATGCGGCGGGGTGGGGCCTGGAGCCCGTCTCAGTCGCCGAGGCCTGTCGTAGCGCAGAGGAGATGGCGACTGGCGTCCCGTGCGGGATCATGGACCAGCTCGCGTCCGTCGCGGGGGTCGAGGGCGCTGCGCTCCTCGTCGACTGCCGCTCGCTCGAGACGGTTCCGGTCCCGCTGCCCGAGGAGCTCGCGGTCCTCGCCGTCCACTCCGGCGTCACCCGGGCTCTCGCGGGAAGCGAGTACGCGGCGCGGCGGCGGGCATGCGAGGCGCTCGCTGCGAAGCTCGGGCTCGGGTCTCTCCGCGATGCCACCATGGCCCAGGTGCAGCACGACCCCTTCGGCCGGCACGTCGTGACCGAGACCGAGCGCGTCCTGGAGGTGGCGCGACTACTCCCCGAGGGCGACGTCGAGCGCATTGGGACCGTGCTCTCCGAAAGCCACGCGAGCCTCCGCGACGACTTTCGCGTCTCGATCCCGGAGCTCGACGTTCTCGTCGAGGAGCTCGTGGCCGCAGGTGCGCTCGGCGCACGTCTCACAGGAGCGGGCTTCGGCGGCTCCGTCGTCGCCGTGTGCGAGCGGTCGACCGTCGATCGGGTCGTAGAGCATGCCTCGCGGAGGTACGAGCGGCGGACGCGGCGCACACCGACCGCGTTCACGTGCCGGGCCGCCGCCGGAGCAGGGCGGATTGCTCCAGGCGGTGCCTCCGTGGCCGCTTAGGATCTCGCCGACGACGGGCGAGAGCGAGGAGGCGACGTGCAACGGGACGGGAGTGCACAGATCGGCATCGGGATGCTCGGCTACGCGTTCATGGGCAAGGCCCATTCGAACGCGTTCCGCAAGATCTCGTACATGACGTGGCCGCCGCCGCTCGAGCCGCGGCTCGTCGCGATCGCCGGCAGAGACGCCGAGGCAGTCGCCGAGGCGGCCGCTCGGTACGGCTTCGTTCGCTGGACCAGCGACTGGGAAGAGCTCGTGGCCGATCCCGAGGTCCAGCTCTTCGACAATCTCGGGCCCAACTCGCTCCATGCCGCGCCGACGATCGCCGCGGCCGAGGCGGGCAAGCACGTCGTCTGCGAGAAGCCGCTCGGACGCGATGCGGACGAGAGCTACGAGATCTGGAGCCGCGTCGCCGCTACCGGGGTGAAGCACATGTGTGCGTTCAACTATCGCTTCGTCCCGGCGGTGCGCCTCGCCCGGGAGATGATCGAGGCCAGCGAGCTCGGCGAGCTCCGTCACTTCCGCGGTCGTTATCTGCAGGACTGGGGCGACACGAACGCCGCCGTCTGGCGCTTCCAGCGGGACGCCGCGGGCTCCGGAGCGCTCGGCGACCTCGCTGCGCACGTCGTCGACCTCGCCCGGTACCTGGTCGGCGAAGTCGAGGCGGTCGGCGGATTCCTGCGCACGTTCATTCCGGGCCGTGAGGTCGACGACGCCGTCGAGGCGACCGTCGAGTTCGAGAACGGCGCAGTCGGGACGATCGAGGCGACGCGGCTTGCTCTCGGCCGCCGCAACGCGTTCCAGTGGGAGATCAACGGGACGACGGGGTCCCTTGCCTTCGACATGGAGCGCTTGAACGAGCTCGAGGTCTTTCGCGCGGACGGCGACCGCGCGCGAGGCTTCAAGCGGGTTCTCGTCTCGGAGGCGGACCACCCGTTCTGGCCGCATTGGTGGCCGCCCGGACACATCATCGGCTGGGGGGACACCTTCGTGCACGAGCTCCACCACTTCCTGACCGCGATCGCCGAGGACCGCGAGGTCGGGCCGCACGGCGCGACCTTCGAGGACGGGTACCGCGCTGCCGAGGTGTGCGACGCCATCGCCCGCGCGAGCGAGAGCGGGAGGAGAGAGCGCGTCGAGTATCGGCCGAGGCCCGAGGTTGTAAGAGCGAATT
>VAWZ01000014.1 GCA_005888365.1 Actinomycetota bacterium | reverse complement strand
CGCGGCATGAATCCCGAGACGACGGGGAGAGAGGAAGGGGCCCTCCAGGTGAACCCCGAGGACCCGCGGCCCGTCGGGCCTGCTGGGCACCCCGCGGAGAGCGGCGAGGAGCCGGTCTTCAGGAGCGGTGATGAAGGTCGCCAGGTACGCGGTGACACCGGTCTCGAGCAGAGCCTCGCCGGCTCGGCGGTATCCCTCCACGTCGGCATCGAGCAGGTCGACGCCGGCGAAACCGTTGACCTGCAGGTCGACGAAGCCGGGAACCGCGATTCCCTTGCCGTTCGCCGAGGCGCTGCCGATCGCGCTGATGCGCCCGCCACGCACCTCCACGTCGCCGCGGACCAGACGGCCGTCGACGAGTGCGGCTTCGACTCCGAGCTTCATTCGCCCTCTGCCGGTCGGAGGGCGAGCCGGATGCTCCCCGAGGTGGTCGCGAGCCGTTCGTGTGCCTCGTCGGCGTCGACTCCCGCGAGGATCGAGACGATCGCGACCTTCGCGCTTCCGCCGGCTGCAGCCAGAGCCTCGTCGACCCGCTCGTTCGAGGCCCCGGTGGCCGTCTGGACGATCCGGCGGACACGTGCGCGGAGCTTCTCGTTCGTCGCGCTGACGTCGACCATCAGGTTCCCGAAGGTCTTGCCGAGCCGGATCATCGAGACGGTCGAGATCGAGTTCAGGACGAGCTTCTGCGCGGAGCCGGCCTTGAGCCGCGTCGAGCCCGCGAGGAACTCGGGGCCGACGACCGCGCTGATCTCGTGGTCGGCAAGGAGCCCGAGCTCGGATTCCTCCACGGATACGACACAGGCCGTGCAGGCGCCGGCACGCGACGCTTCCTCGACGGCTCCCAGCACGAAGGGTGTCCGTCCGCTGGCGCTCACGCCGACGACGGCGTCGAGCGGGCCGACTCCGAGCTCGCGAACGGCAGCTGCGCCGGCTTCGCGGTCGTCCTCGGCGGCTTCCCGCTCGAGCGGAGACGAGTGCTCGCCTCCTGCCTGGAGCGCAACGACCTGCCCCGGCTCGGTCGAGAACGTCGACTGGCACTCCGCGGCGTCGAGCTCTGCGATCCGGCCCGACGATCCCGCGCCGACGTAGACGAGCCGCCCGCCTCGCCGCAGCTGGTCGACGATCGCGTCCACGGTCTCGGCGAGGGCGTCAGCCGCCCCGAGCACAGCGTCCGGAACCGTCTGATCGAAGCGGTTCATGAGCACGACGAGCTCGCTCGTGGAGCGGAGGTCGTAGTCGAGTGAAGCCTCTCCGCCGGACTCGGTCGCGAGCTCGTCGAGGGCGCGCCGCTCGGCTGCGGTCGAGTCGTCGAGGTCGCTCGAGGGGCCAAGCATTCGATCGAGTCTACGCATCGAGTCCCCCGGTGGTCAATACCACTTGTCGTCGAAATGTGGTATCGGTATGACCTCCGTATGGCTGCGATCGAGCTTCAGGGCGTCACCAAGGCCTTCTCGGGCGGCGTCGTCGCGGTCGAGGACGTGACGCTCAGGATCGAGGATGGCGAGTTCCTCGCTCTCGTCGGCCCCTCCGGCTGCGGGAAGTCGACGCTCCTGCGCGCAATTGCCGGGCTCGAGGACGTGACCGACGGCAGCGTCTCGATCGGAGACCGCGACGTGACCGACCTGGCGCCCCGTCACCGAGACGTCGCCATGGTGTTCCAGAGCTACGCGCTCTACCCGCACATGAGCGTCCGGCAGAACCTCGGCTACGGCCTCAAGGTCCGGCGGATGGCGAAGCCGGAGATCAGGCGCAGGGTCGACGAGGTTGCCGAGCTCCTCGGGTTGACGGACCTCCTCGAACGGCGTCCCGCCCAGCTCTCCGGAGGCCAGCGCCAGCGGGTTGCCATGGGTCGCGCCATCGTGCGTCAGCCGCAGGCGTTTCTCATGGACGAGCCCCTCTCGAACCTGGACGCCAAGCTGCGCGTCGCCATGCGGGCGTCATTGGCCCAGCTGCACCAGAAGCTCGGCGTGACGACCGTCTACGTCACGCACGACCAGGTCGAGGCGATGACGCTCGGGCAAAGAGTCGCGGTCATGCGCGACGGGAAGGTCCTGCAGGTCGACGAGCCGCAGCGGCTATACCGGGAGCCACGCGATCTGTTCGTCGCCGGGTTCATCGGGTCGCCGGCGATGAACCTCGTCGAGGCGCAGATCGTCTCGGGGGAGGTCGCTTTCGGCGAGCACCGCGTTCCGCTCGACGAGCGCCGAGCGCCCGCCGACCATCCGGAGCGGATAATCCTCGGAATCCGCCCGGAGACCTTCGAGGACGCCACCTTCGCGTCGCCCGAGCTGCCGACGATCGAGGTTCGGGTCGCAGTCCTGGAGGAGCTTGGGTCCGATGCCTACGTCTTCTTCCAAGCAGACGCGAGGCTGGTCACCGCCCAGGCGCTTGGCGTCGAAGACACGAGTCTCGTGGCCGATTCGACCCCGCTTCTGAGCGCGCGAGTAGATCCGCGCACGGGCGCACGGGTGGGACGTCGCCTGCGCCTGGCGCTCGACCCTGCGCGCTTCCACTTCTTCGACCCGGTCACCGGCACGAGCCTCCTCACATCCGAGGCACCGCAGCTGGTCGACTCGGTCGCGCCGGCGGCGAGTTGAGCTGGTATTGACCATCAGAGCGGGTCGGTTAGGATTGGTCCCTTCGTGACCAAGCAGAGCGAGACCCGCGATCTCGTGCTCGATCTGGTCGAGCGGCTCGACGTGGGCGAGGCGATCCCCTCCGAGCGGCAGCTGAGCGCCGATCTCGGAGTGTCCCGCCTGACCGTCCGAGCCGCGCTCGACGACCTCGCGCGCGAGGGATATCTCGTCCGGCGGCGCGGTGCCGGGACGTTCGTCAGCGAGCCGAAGATCGCGCAGGAGCTGACGATGACGTCCTTCACCGACGACATGCGCAGCCGCGGGTTGCGGCCGGCGAGCGAGACGCTCGAGCTCCGCGTGTCGCCCGCAGGGGCACGGCTCGGCCGCCTTCTGCGCGTCTCTCCCTCAGAGCCGGTGCTGATCGCCAGCCGCCTGAGGCTCGCGGACGGAGAGAGCATGGCGATCGAGACTGTTCACATCCGCGCGAGCCGTGTCCCCGGGCTCACCGCACGAGACCTCGAGCAGCACTCCTTCTACGAGCTGCTCGACGAACGCTACGGGATCGAGATCGTGGGCGGCGAGCAGACCATCGAGCCGACAGTGACCGACGAGGACGAGTCCGAGGCGCTCGGGGTGCCGCTACACTCGCCCGCGTTCCGCTTCGAGCGGCTCACGCATTCGCAGGCAGGGGAGATCGTCGAGTTCGTCGAATCGATCTACCGCGGAGACCGCTACAGGCTCGTGACGGCTCTCAACCGGCCTCGTGAACGACAGCGGGCTCGGAACGCGCGAGCAATCAGCCACGACGGCTACCACTAGCCGTCTTTGGTCAATACCAACCGACCGCTGACTGCTAGACACTCCGAGTCGTCCGGATTTCGCTCTATAGCAGAGAATGCATGCCCGGTGTGACGATAATCAGGTCTTGACAGAAGCGGCGGAATGTGGAAGCCTGCCGCGTGGTGGCAGATTGGTATAAACCACTGGACGAGCTCGCGGGCAACTGCCACGGTGGTGAGCGTCACCGACCCGGGCCGTCTGGACGCCGTGGGAGATGCTCATGAGAGTGCGATACATCGCTGCTGTCTGTCTCGTGGCGGCGCTTGCTGTTACGGTCTCGGCCGCGACTGCTGCGCCGAGCAGGAGCACGGCGAGCAGCATCACCGTGTGGCTCCAAACAGATGCCCAGAACGGTTGGCCCGACATCGTTGCCTCGGTCAACTCGCAGTTCGAAAAGGACCACCCGGGCGTCAAGGTCAACGTCCAGTACCAACAGTGGACGCAGCACCTGACGAAGTTCGACGCGACACTTGCAGGTGGGAACGCGCCTGACGTCATCGAGATGGGCAACAGCGAGATGACGAAATACATGGCCGCGGGGGCGTTCCAGGACATCACGTCGAGCAAGTCCTCGTTCGCCAACTCGAGCAACTGGCTGTCGGGGCTGCAGAAGGCAGCGACGTACGGCGGCCACCTCTACGGCGTTCCGTACTACGCCGGCTCGCGGGTGGTCACGTACAGGACCGACCTCTTCAAGAAGGCCGGCATCTCGAAGCCTCCGACAAGCCTGGCTCAGTTCACCGTCGACGCGAAGAAGCTGGCCGCGAAGAACACCGCCAAGGGCTTCTCTCCCGTCTACATCGCGGGCCCTGACTGGTACGTGGCGATGGGCTTCGTCTACGACTACGGCGGGCAGATCGCCAAGACCTTCAAGGGCAAGTGGGTCGGAACGCTCAATTCGCCGAAGGCCATCGCAGGCCTCACCGCGTACAAGAACTTCTTCAACGTGGCCTCCCATGCGAGCAAGACGCAGGACGAGGCGCATCCGTTTCCCTACACCGTGTACGCCCAGGGCCTCGTCGGCGCCATGCCCGGTCCGACCTGGGTGACGTGCTGCAACCTCCTCGGCAAGTACACCAAGGCGTCGGCCCAGTTCGTGATGCCGAGCCATACGGCCGGCAAGCCGATGCCGGGCTTCCTCGGGGGCTCGGACCTCGCGGTGCCGGTGGGCGCCAACAAGGCGCTCGCGGTCGACTGGATCAAGGACTTCACCGACACGGCAACCGAGAAGGCTCTGCAGGCGAAGGGCAACATCCCGAACGCGACGAACCTGCTCGGCGACAGCGTGAACGAGCGAGCGGCGGCCCGCAGCTGGTTCATCCCCAGCTCGAAGAACTGGGTCAACGTGGAGAACGGCAATATCCTCCGCAGCATGCTGACTCAGATCCTGACCGGGAAGCTCACCGTCAAGCAGGCCGCGACCTTCGCGAGCCAGAACATCACGTCGGTCCTGAACGGGTAACCGACTGAGACGGGACGCGGATCTCGTTGTCGAGTAGCCAAGTCCCAGACCGAGCGGCGGTCGCCGCCGAGATCACTCCCCCATGGTCTCGGCGGCGCCGCCGTTCTCCCTGGCAGCGCGCAGGCAATTCGAGCGTTCCCTACCTGCTCGTTCTCCCGGTCCTCGCGGCGATCGGTGCGGTCCTTGCCTACCCGCTCTACAAGCTCGTCGTCATTTCCTTCCAGAAGTACGGCCTCTTCGAGCTGATCCGGCGTCACGGGACGTGGGTCGGCCTCGACAACTACCGGTCGGTGCTCGGGGACGGCGTCTTCTGGCGCACGCTAGAGCGCACCGTCGTCTTCACGATTGCCAATGTCGGACTGACGATGCTGCTAGGGACGCTGATCGCGCTGCTGCTCGTCCGCGTCAGCTCGCTCGTCCGCGTCCTACTGACGGTGGGTCTGGTTCTCGTTTGGTCGATGCCGGTCGTCGTCGCGGTGCAGGTCTGGTACTGGATGACGAACTACCAGAACGGCGTCCTGAACTACTTCCTCACCGAGGTCCATCTCGGCGATTACTTCCAGCACGACTGGTACGCCACCAATTTCTCCAAGCTCGCGATGGTGACCGCGCTGATCGTCTGGGGGGCGATCCCGTTCGTGACGATCACCGTCTACGCCGGGCTCGCGCAGGTGCCGAGCGAGCTCGTCGAGGCCGCGGAGATCGACGGCGCGGGACCGTTGCGCGTCTTCCGTGACGTCACCTTCCCCGTCCTCAAGCCGATCCTCCTCATCCTCACGAGCCTCTCCATCATCTGGGACTTCGGCGTCTTCGCCCAGCCGTGGCTGCTCGTCACCGCGTCCGGTTGGAATGCCTCGAACTATCTGATGGGCGTGTACGTGTACATCGAGGGCTACGCTCATTCGGACTTCGGCCGTGGTGCGGCGATCTCGCTGCTCATGCTCCTGATCGTCGCGCTGCTCTCCGTCTTCTACGTCCGCCAGATGGTGAAGACCGAGGAGGCCGGGTGAGCGCAGTCACGCCTGCCGCTCCCGTGTCTGTCGCTCCGGGCGAGCGCGTCCGCACGCGAACGCTGTCGCGGCGTGCCCGACGACGGAAGGTGCAGCGCGCGGTGTGGAACGCGGTCGGCCTCGTCGTGTTCGCGGTGCTCGTCTTTCCCGTCTTTTGGATGGTGTCGACCGCGTTCAAGCCGACCGACGAGATCTCGAGCTTCACGCCGACATTCTTCTCGCGACATCCGACGCTCCAGCACTTCCGGGACGCAATCGACCCGCAGCAGCACCCGTACTTCTGGGACGGCGTCAAGAACAGCCTGATCGTCGTCGGCGCCACCGTCGCCGTCTCGATGGTGCTGGCCTTCCTGGCGGCGGTCTCGCTCGCCAAGTACCGCTTCACCGGCCGCTCGCTCTTCGTCGTGCTGATGATCGGGATCCTGATGCTGCCGCAGGTCGGGCTCATCATCCCGCTCTACGTCGTCCTCGCCCGCTACCACCTGACGAACGCGCTCACGGGGGTGATCCTCGTGTATCTGACCTTCCTCCTGCCGTTCGCGGTGTGGACGCTGCGCGGTTTCATCCTCGGGATCCCGAAGGAGCTCGAGGAGGCGGCGATGGTCGACGGCTCGAGCCGCCTCGGCGCCTTCGTGCGGATCCTGCTCCCGCTCGTCGCGCCCGGCCTCGTCGCGACCGCGGTCTTCGCCTTCATCACGGCCTGGAACGAGTACATCTTCGCCTACGTCATCCTGAGCGACCAGTCCAGGCAGACGCTGACCGTGTGGCTCGCGTCCTTCTACGGATCGAGCCGGAGCACCGACTGGGGCGCGCTGATGGCCGCCTCCACACTCACCGCAATCCCTGCCGTCGTCTTCTTTCTCCTGCTCCAGAGGAAGATCCGCTTCGGGCTGACTGCAGGCTCGGTCAAGGGCTGATCCAGGGTGAGTGAGCTCGAGCGGCTCGCCGCCGGCTGTCTCTTCCCGGGTTTCGCCGGGCTCGAGCCGCCGGACTGGATCCGGCGGCGTCTCGCCGAAGGGCTCGGCGGCGTCGTCCTCTACTCCCGAAACGTCAAGAGTCGCGACCAGCTCTCCTCGCTGAACGCCGCGCTCCGGGCGGAGCGGCACGACGTCCTCGTCGCGATCGACGAGGAAGGCGGAGACGTCACACGCCTCGAGGCCGCGAACGGAAGCTCGTACCCCGGTAACGCCGCGCTCGGCGCAGTCGACGACGTGGGACTGACGGCGCAGGTTGCTGCGGCGCTGGGAGCCGATCTCCGTGCGGTCGGCGTGAACCTCGACCTCGCGCCGGTCGCCGACGTGAACTCGAATCCTTCGAACCCGATCATCGGGATCAGGTCCTTCGGCGCCGACCCCGAGCTCGTCGGCAGGCACGTTGCAGCCTTCGTGCAAGGACTCCAGGACGCCGGCGTCGCCGCGTGCGCCAAGCACTTCCCCGGGCACGGGGACACGGATGCCGACTCGCACCTCGAGCTCCCGACGGTCAACGTGGACCGGGAGACGCTGCTCGCGCGCGAGCTCG
>VAWZ01000162.1 GCA_005888365.1 Actinomycetota bacterium | reverse complement strand
CTCCGGACCGCGCATCGGCGTCGTCGCAACGACGGCATTCCTCATCGCCGCGCAGCTCTCCTTCGCAACGGTGATCGATCGGTACGGGTGGTTCGGCGTGAAGGAGGTGCCCGTCTCCTGGCCGCGCGTACTCGGCATTGCCCTCTTGCTGACGGGCGCAGCACTCACGCTACGGCGATGACCGCACTCTTGCAGGACGTCGAGCCGCAGCTCGTGTGGCAGCACTTCCTCGAATTGACGCGCCTCCCGAGGCCGTCGAAGCAGGAGCAGGCAGCGCGGGCTTACGTTCTCGGCCGGGCCGAGGCTCGGGGCTTCGGGTCCACGGTCGACGAGGCGGGGAACGTCGTCGTGCAGGTACCGGCGTCGGACGGGCGCGAACTGGCTCCCACGATCGTCCTCCAGTCCCACCTGGACATGGTGTGCGAGCGGGATCCATCGAGCCCGAACGACCGCCGCGAGGGAAGGATCGAGGTAGTCCTCGAGAACGGCTGGGTCGCCGCGGACGGGACGACGCTCGGCGCCGACGACGGGATCGGCGCCGCTGCCGCGCTGGCCGCCGCGCAGGACCAGCACGTGACACACGGGCTCCTCGAGCTGCTCTTCACCGTCTCCGAGGAGCAGGGGCTCGAAGGTGTGAAGGCTCTCGATCCCGCGCTCGTCACCGGTCGGCTGCTCGTGAATCTCGACGGCGACGAGGAAGGCATCACCGTCGGCTGCGCCGGAAGCGTCCAGACCTTCGTCCGTAGGCGCTTCGAGCACCAGGTCGCGCAGGAGCCCGGGCTCGAGGTGCGTCTCTCCGGAGCGCGTGGCGGACACTCGGGAGGAGACATCGCGAGCGGCCGCGTCAACGCCAACAAGGCACTCGGCTTGGTCCTCGCGAGCGCAATCGAGCGCGTCCCCTTCCGTGTCGCCCGGCTCGAAGGCGGTGTCAGCCGGAACGCGATCCCGCGTGAGGCGCGAGCCGTGGTCACGCTGCTCGATCACGATCTCGACACGTTTCGGGCAGCGGCTCTGGCCGAGCTCGAGGCCCTCCGCGAGGACCTCGGCGCGGTCGAGCCGGATCTCGTGCTCGCAGTCGAGAGTTGCGACGTCCGGTCGACGGCGGGCGACGAGGCGACCGCCGCTCTCGTCGATCTCTTGGTGACGATCCCGACCGGCGTCGTCGCGGCGGCACCGGATCGACCCGACGTCGTCGAGACGAGCACGAGTCTCAACGTCGTGCAGACGGAGGGCGACATCGTGACGTTCGCTTCGATGACGCGCAGCGCCAGCGCGGCCGCGCTCGACGAGGTCGCCGCGGATATCCGGCGGATCGCCTCCGACGCGGGCGCCGAGATGGAGCTCGTACGCTCCTACCCGCCGTGGGAACCGGATCTCGAGGCGCATCTCCTCGGAGTCGCCCGCAGGACCTGGAGGCGACTGTTCGGGTCCGATCCCGAGCTGACCACTGTGCACGGAGGGCTCGAGTGCGCGATCCTCGGCGAGAAGCTCCCGGGGATCGAGATGATCTCGATCGGCCCCGAGATCGAGGGACCGCACGCGCCGGGCGAGCGAGTCAGCGTCGTCAGCACGCAGACGCTCTATCGCCTGCTGGGCGCACTGCTCGACGACCTCTCGCGCTAGCAACGGGTTACGCTCCGCGGGTGCCCGAGCTACCGCTGAGGGGCGGCTGCATGTGCGGCGGAGTCCGGTTCGAGGTGACCGAGGCACCCGCCCACGCGGGCTACTGCCACTGCCGGCGCTGCCAGCGGCGCACGGGAACGGCAGCTTCGATCTCGGCCAGGATCGCGCCCGGCTCGCTCCGGATTCTGGAGGGCGAGGAGCTGATCAAGGCGTACGAGCCCGAGGACGGCTTCCACAAGCTCTTCTGCTCCGTGTGCGGCTCTGCGCTCTGGAGCAGGCATCCGACGGACCCGGACGTGATCAGCGTGCGGCTCGGGGCCTTCGACGACGACCCGGGCGTGCGTCCGTCGTACCGCCAGTTCGTTGCCTACGCCGCGCCCTGGGAGCCGCTTCCGGACGACGGGCTCGAGCGCTTCCCGGAGCGCCGGCCGTCGTAGCCGTCAGCCGCGGCCGAAGCGACAGCGCCGCTCGAGCGCCTCACGATCGAGGACGATCACACGCCCGCGGCCGAGCTCGACTGCTCCCTGCTGCTGCTCGTCACGGAGAACCCGATTGACCGTGGCGCGAGAGGTGCCCGCCATCGCCGCCACGTCCTCCTGCGTCAGCGGAACGACTGCGTCACCGTCCGCAGAGCGATACGCGTCCGCGAGCTCGACGAGACGGCGCCGCACGCGCGTGTCCGCGTCCACGTAGTGAGCCTCGACGATGCGGTCGCTGGCGCGGCGGAGCTGCTCGGCCAGCAGTTGCAGGAGGACGTCCTTGACTCCTGGATGCTCACGTTCGAGCTGCACGAAGTCGTCGCGGAAGACGGATCGTGTCTCGCCGTCCTCCAGCGCCGACACTGTGGCTGAGCGGCGAGATCCCGGCTGGAGCACAGCGAGCTCGCCAAAGGATTGG
>VAWZ01000106.1:2372-32015 GCA_005888365.1 Actinomycetota bacterium | reverse complement strand
CCGCTCTCGGAAATAGGCGTCGTGATCGTGCCGCGGGTAATGGTCGATGCCGCCGAGGCCGACGTCGCTGCGCCAGCCGCGACGATCAGCGCCGCCAGCGTCAGAGCGATGGCCGGGACCGTGTGTAGGGGCTTCATCTGACCCTCCTCCGCGAGCCTGACCTGCGGCACCAGCTCGCGCGCCGTCGAAATGGATACCGCTCGAGCTTCCTCTCACCCGGGAGCCGCAGGTAGAGACCAGAGGGCTGGAATGTCCACCCTTTCGAGGCGAACACTCGCGTTCGTGTCACGCCGAAGCAAGAACGAGCCGCGACGAGCGCTCCGGCTGGCATAGCGCTAGCAAACCGAACGCAAAGGAACGAAAGCAAAACCCACGGAGACGAGAAAGCGCCGCGTTTGCAGCGCTTTCCTTCGATCGGGGCGCCGAGATTCGAACTCGGGACCTCTAGTCCCCCAGACTAGCGCGCTAACCAGGCTGCGCCACGCCCCGTTGCTCCGACACCTTAGCGCCCCGCTCAACGAATAGGCTGACCGATCCCGAGCACGTTGCCCTCCCTGTCGCGGAACCGAGGAGTTCGACCAGCCCGGGCTCGCGACCTCGAGTATTCGCCCTCGACCTCGGCGATCCCGTCGACCGCAAGGGCGGGAAGGGCGAACGCGCAGCTGTCGACGCCCCGCGCTCGAAGCTCGGCGACGACGGCGTCAATGTCGTCGACCTCGAACGCCATCTGCGTGAAGTTGCCGGGCGAGCTCCCACCAGACCCGAAGAGCGCGAACTCACCGCTGCCGCAGTGATAGAGCAGTCTCCCGGGGCCGCTCCTCGCTCGGCTCGAGCCCGAGCTTCTCCGCGTAGAACGCTCTCGCTCGCTCCAGCTTCCCAGCCGGAAGACGCGTCGCGATGTGGCTCCTCGCGAGGGCCGACACGGCGTCAGGCGAGGCGGCGGTAGAGCCGGTCGATCAGCTCGGGCATCGCCTCGAGCTTCTCCGTGATGACGCGGATGCGGTACTCGCGGAAATGCTCCGGCTCGACACCGAGCGGCTCGGCGATGCGCGCGATGACGTCGTTCGAGGGGACGGGCCGGTTTCCGTGGACGATGTGGTTCAGGTATCCGGCGGAGAGCCCCGCCTTGTCGGCGAGCCCTCGATACGTCGTCCCGGTCTCCGCCATCAGCTGCTCGATGGTCGAACCCAGTTGCTGGTCGCTGTACCTGCGTCGCTTCGCCATCAACGGTCCTGCACCCATTTCAGCACGTCTCCCCGGGCTATGCGCAGGTCGGTCGTCTCGGCTCGACGGCGAACGTCGACCGCGTCGTCCTCGAGCGTCTTGCGCCCTACGGTCACGCGCACGGGACAGCCAAGAAGATCGGCGTCGGCGAACTTCTCCCCCGGCCTTTCGTCGCGATCGTCGAGGATCACGCCGAGCCCGGCCTCGTCGAGTCCGGCGGCGAGCTCCTCAGCGACACCGAGCACCTCGCTCGAGCCGCCATGGAGCGCGAGAACGTGTGCGTCGTATGGAGCGATCGCATCGGGCCAGAGGATCCCCCGCTCGTCGTGGTGCTGCTCGACGGCGGCCGCCAGGACCCGCCCCGGGCCGATCCCGTAACTACCGCCGAGCAGCGGTTTCTCGGAACCGTCCTCGTCGAGGAAGGTCGCCTCGAGGGGGCCGGAGTAGAACGTGCCGAAGTTGAAGATGTGGCCGACCTCGATCGCGGTCCGGAACCGGAGCGCACCGCCGCATTCGGGACAGCGGTCGCCCTCGCGCGGCTCGCGCAGGTCGGCAAACCGAGGCTCGTAGTCGCGGCCCGCCTCCACTCCCCGGAGGTGCCAGCCGTCGCGGTTTGCCCCGGCCACGAACTGCCCCTCGCGAAGCGCTTCGTCCGCCACGATCTCCCCCTCGAACCCGATCGGGCCGAGGGAGCCGCCCCCGGCTCCGAACGCCGCTCGGATCTCCTCGCCCGTCGCCGGCCGCGACGCCCCGCGCAGCGCGTCGTAGAGCTTGGTCTCGCTCAGGCGGTCGTCGCCGCGGACGAGCGCGAGCACGAGGGTGCCGCCCTCGGTTACGACCGGCATCGCCTTCGAGGTCGCAGCATCGTCGATGCCGAGAAGGGTGGCCAGCGCCTCGATCGTCGCCACGCCGGGCGTCTCGACCTCGGTCGGCGCATCGAGTCGCTCCGGAAAGCGCGGCTCCCGCGGAACTGCCCGCGCCACCTCGAGATCCGCCGCGTAGTCGCCGTTCTCGCATGTCACGAGCGTGTTCTCGCCCGAGCCGGACGGCGCCAGGAAGTCGACGCTGAACTTGCCGCCCATGACCCCGCTCTCCGCCTGGACGTCGTAGGTCTCGAGCCCGCAGCGCGCGAAGATTTTCTTGTAGGCCTCGCGGTGCGCCTCGAAGCTGGTCAGCACGCCCTTCTCGTCCCGGTCGAAGGAGTAGGCGTCCTTCATGATGAATTCGCGCACCCGCAGCAGACCTCCCCGCGGTCGCGGCTCGTCCCGGTCCTTCACCGAGAAGTGGTAGAGGATCTTCGGAAGCTCGCGATAGCTCTTGATCTCGCGGGCGTGGAAGGTCACGGTCTCCTCGTGCGTGAACGGGAGGATGAAGCGACGGCCCGAGCGGTCCTCCAGGTGGAACAACTCCGGAATCGACACGCGCCCGGTCGTCTCCCACAGCTCCACCGGCGTCAGCACGGGCATCAGCATCTCCTGCCCGCCGATCGCGTCCATTTCCTCGCGGACGATCTGCTCCACCTTGCGGTGTACCCGCCAGCCGATCGGCTGGAAGGTCCAGACGCCTGCGCTGACCTGGCGGATGTAGCCGCCGCGCACGAGCAGCTTGTGCGAGACGGCCTCGGCGTCCGCGGGATCCTCGCGCAGAGTGGGAATGAACAGTTGTGACTGCCGGGCGACCATGAGGCGCGAAGGCTAACGATGTCGGAGACGGGGGCGACAAGACGGCGAAGACACCGTCTTCAGGGGTTCTCGCGCGACCGGGAATCTGCTCCTGCGGATTCCCGGCCTGGCGCAGTACTAGTTGCCGAGTGGAATAAGGGATGCCTCGGCCATGGCGAGCGCCGCCGGCTTCCCCATCTTGAGCCGCTTCGGTCGCTTCATCCCGGCGTCGAGCCACGCGTCTATCTCGTGGAAGAGCTCGTCGACGAGGATGTCTGACGAGACCTTCTTCAGCACCCGACCGTGCGCGTAGATGAAGCCGACGTCGCGACCGCCGGCGATCCCGAAGTCGGCGTCGCCCGCCTCGCCGGGTCCGTTCACCGCGCACCCCATGACCGCGACCTCGAAGGCCTGCGGATAGGTGAGCAACCGCTCCTCGACGACCCGTGCGAGCGTCTCGACACCGACGTTGTCCCGTCCGCATGACGGGCAGGCGATCATCACCGGGCCGCGCTCGCGCAGACCGAGCGCCTTCAGGATCTCCCACGCGACCTCGACCTCCTTCACCGGATCGGCCGTGAGCGAGACACGAAGCGTGTCGCCGATACCGTCGGCGAGAAGAGAGCCGATGCCGACCGCGCTCTTGATCCCGCCTGCGAACTCGGTGCCCGCCTCGGTGACCCCCAGGTGCAGCGGGTATGGGACCTTCTCCGAGAGCATCCGGTAGGCGCGGATCATCGTCGGCACGTGCGTCGCCTTGACCGAGATCTTGAACGTCCGGTAGCCGAGCTTCTCGAGGAGCTCGACCTCCTCGAGGGCGGCCGCGACGAGCGCGTCGGCCTGGTCCTTCTGAGCGAGGTCGAGAAGATGCTTCGGCAGCGAGCCCGAGTTCGCGCCGATCCGCATCGGAATCCCCGCCCGCTTGGCCGCGCGGACCACCTGCTCGACCTTCTCCGGGCCGCCGATGTTTCCCGGATTGATGCGGACGGCGGCGACACCGGCGTCGATCGCCTTGAGCGCCAGCGAGGCGTTGAAGTGGATGTCGGCGATGACGGGGATCGGCGAGAGGCGCACGATCAGCGGCAGTGCCTCCGCGTCCTCCGTCTTCGGGACGGCGACCCGAACGAGCTCGCAGCCGGCGGAGGCGAGAGCGGCGATCTGCGCGGTGGTCGCCTGGACGTCGTGCGTCTTCGTGAGCGTCATCGACTGCACAGCCACGGGCGCACCGCCGCCGATCGGCACGCCCCCGACGTCGATCTGAACCTCGCTCGCCACTGCGGTCAGTGTAAAGAGGTCGCTACGAGAGGCCGCTGATGTCGTTCGAGAGCCCGAGGAAGAAGAGCAGGAGGACGAGCGCGAGCCCGACGAACGAGACGCGCTCGTAGATCTCCCTCCGCACGAGGCGTCCGCGCGCGCCTTCGATGAGCGTGAAGAGGATGTGTCCGCCGTCGAGCGGCAGCAGAGGGAGAAGGTTGAGGAGGGCCAGCGAGAGCGAGACCAGGCTGAGCACCCAGAGGTAGCTCGAGGTGCCTTGCTTGACCGCGTCGGCGGAGCCCTGGACGATGCCGATCGGGCTCGACACGTCCTTGCGTCCCTGGCCCTGCGCGAGATGGCCGAGCGAGACGCCCATCTCCTTCGTGATGATCCCGGTCCACTTGACGGACCTCACGAAGGCGTCGCCCGGACCGACGCCGACGCCCTTACGGACGATCCCGAGCCGGTAGCCCTCCGGCGTCTTCATCGCCGTCACCTTGGGGAGGACGTGCGTTCGACCGTCGCGCTCGATCGTGACCGTGAGCGGGCGCCCGTGCGACTCAACGATCGCGTCGGGGAGTTTCTTGGGCGTCACCCGAGCGCCGTTGATGGCCACGACGCGATCGCCCGCCTGGATCCCTGCCTTCTGAGCGGGCGAGCCGCTCTCGACGCCCGCGACGATCCGCGAGGGCTTCACGGAGCCCGTCATGAAGAGCACCGTGAGGAGGACGATGGCGAGGAGGACGTTGGCTCCCGGGCCGGCGAGGATTGCGACGAGCCGCCGCCAGGTCGCGGCTTTCCAGTAGGCATCGGGCCCGAGAGCGTCCCGGAGCTCGGTCAGGCCGCGCCCCGCCGACGAAGCGGCCTCCGGGGAGAGCCGCCTCTCGCGTAGCGTCTGCTCGAGCTCGTCGACCGCGGCGAGCGCGGCGTCGGTGTCCTCGCCGTCGAGCGCGCGGCGCACCCGATCGTAGGGGCCCGCGAGAGCCGGGACCTCGGACACCGCGCGGGAGAAGCGGCGTTCGGCGTCGTGTGAGATCGGGCGGTGCATCCCAGGGATGGTCACGAAGCCGCCGAGAGGAACCACGCCGATTCCGTACTCGATTCCTCTCCGCTTCACCTTCACGAGCGCGGGCGGGAACCCGAGGTAGAAACGCCGCGGGCGCAAGCCGACCGCGAGAGATGCGAAAAAGTGCCCCGCCTCGTGGACGAGGACGAGAAGGCCGAGACCGAGGATCGCGATCGCGATGCTCATAGGCCGCTCTCCGGCCGATGAGCGTGTGGAGGAGTGTGGGGAACCGGGAGGTTCCCCACGTTCTCGAGAAGGGGGGAGCACAGCGTTCGCGCAAGACCGGAATTCGCTCGCGCGAATTCCGGTCGCGGAAATGCGTGGGGGAACATGGTTGCCCCCGTGAACGCGAGCCGAAGGCGAGCGTTGCTCATACCGGTGCCAACGCGCCCTCGGTGGTTCGGCGTGCACTCGCGTCCGCCTCTACGAGCTCCTCGACATCTCGTGCGGGCATACCGTCCACCTTCGCCAGAGCATCCGCGACGAGCGACGCGATGTCCAGGAAGCCGATGCGGCCGGCGAGGAACGCGGACACGGCAACCTCATTCGCGGCGTTGAACGCGCACGGGAACGTTCCACCTCGCACGCCGGCCTCCCGCGCGAGGGGAAGGAGCGGAAAGCGCTCCGGGTCGGGAGCCTCGAATTCGAGCGTGAGCCCAGCTGCGAGATCGAGCTGCCGAACAGGTGTCGGCCGCCGGTCCGGATAGGTGAGCGCGAACGAGATCGGGACGCGCATGTCCGGATACCCGAGATGCGCGAGCGCGGCCCCGTCGCGGAACCGGACGAGCGAGTGGACGACCGAGCTCGGGTGAACGACGACCTCCATCCTCTCGTAGCGAAGACCGAAGAGGTAATGCGCCTCGATCAGCTCGAGTCCTTTGTTCGCGAGCGTCGCGGAGTCCACGGTGACCTTCGGGCCCATCGACCAGGTCGGATGAGCAAGGGCCTCGTCCACGCCCACGGATACGAGCTCGTCCAGCGGACGGTTTCGGAAGGGGCCGCCCGAGGCCGTGAGCACGAGCGAGTCGACAGTCTCGGCTGCCCGCCCCTCGAGGCACTGGAAGACGGCCGAGTGCTCGCTGTCGACCGGGAGGAGCAGACCGCCTCCTCGCCTCCATGCCGCCAGGGCGAGGTCGCCGGCCGCGACCAGGCTCTCCTTGTTCGCGAGAGCGAGCGTGACCCCTCGCTCGAGGGCCCAGAGGGTGGCGCCGACGCCCGCGAAGCCGACTACTGCGTTCAGAAGGACGTCCGGCTCCGAGTCGTCCAGAAGGCTCGTGAGGTCGCCTCCGACCTGGCAGTGTTTCACTCCCCGCGCCCGGGCGAGCTCGTCAAGCGGCCGGGATCTGGAGGCGAGCGCGCATACCTCGAGGTCCGGGTTCGCACCGACTATCTCGAGTGCCTGCGAACCGATCGAGCCGGTCGCGCCGAGGAGGGCAATTCGCTTCTTCACACCCGAAGGCTAATCGCGAGGCTCAGGGCGCCAACACCGCCCGCGAGGCCCTTAACTCGCTCCGAATGCCAGAACAACGTAGAACGCCGCCGGGCCGGCCCAGAGCAAGGCGTCCAGACGGTCGAGCATCCCTCCGTGGCCGCCCAACAGCCGTCCAGAGTCCTTGACGCTCAGGTCGCGCTTCACTGCCGACTCGAAGAGGTCTCCGCCGACCGAAGCGAGGACGACCGCAGCACCGAGACCGAGCATCTCGGGGACGGAGAGAAACTCGCTGCGATCCTTGTAGAGGACAAGGAACGCCGCGAGCATGCCGGCGACGATCCCGGCGGCGAAGCCCTCCCACGTCTTCCCGGGCGAGATCACGGGCGCCATGCGATGGCTGCCGAGGGTTCTTCCGACGAAATACGCCGCGGTGTCGGCGGCGAACACCGTGAACAGGACCGCGATCACCACCCAGAAGCCGTGATCCGGAATGTCGCGTAGGAGCAGGAGAAAGCCGAGGCCGCCTCCCGCCCAGACCACTCCGAGAACCGTGACGCCGAAGGATCCCGTCGCGGAGGGCCGCTCATGCGAGAGGCCGAAGAAGAGGAACGAGAAGAGGAGCGTGGCCACGATCCCTCCTGCCATCCAGGGAAGCCCGCCGAGCTGCGCGCCGAAGAGCACCAGCACGAACCCGAGGTAGCCGGCCAACACGAGCGGCCGGAGCTCGCGGGCGAGCGTGTAGAGCTCGTGCAGGGCGATCGTCCCGGCGACGACGGACAGCCCGAACAGCCACCAGCCGCCGAGGTAGACGACCCCGATCACGAGCGGCAGCAGGAGGATCGAGAAGACGATCCGCGACCAGAACGTGCTCACGCCGGCTCCGCGCCGAGGAGCACCAGCGCCGGCTCGAGCCTGGGCTCGGTCATGCCGTCACCGGGCTCCGTAGCGGCGCGCGCGGCGCGCGTACTCATCGAGGGCCGCACCGAGGGCGTCCTTCCCGAAGTCTGGCCAGAGCGTCTCCGTGAAGACGAGCTCCGAATACGCGGACTGCCAGAGCAGGAAGTTCGAGAGCCTCTGCTCGCCCGAGGTGCGGATCACGAGGTCCGGATCGGGCAGCTCGGGCGCGTAGAAGCGCTCCGCAAGCGTCTGCTCCGACACGTCTTCCGGCAGGACTTGGTCCGCGACCAGGCGCCGCACGGCCTCGACGAGCTCCCCGCGGCTGCCGTAGTCGAAAGCGATCCAGAGCTGCAGGCGCACGTTCGCGGCCGTCTCGCGCTCGAGCTCCGCCATCTTCTCGCGGGACGCCTCCGGGATCCGGTCCCGACGACCGAAGAATCGCGTACGCACCCCCTGCTTCGCGAGATCGGGAAGCTCTCGTTCGATCGTCTCGTCGAGCAGCTCGAGCAGAGCCCCGACCTCCTCCGCGGGACGGGCCCAGTTCTCGGTCGAGAAGGCGTACACGGCGAGCGACTCGACGCCCAGATCGATGGCCGCCTCGACCGTCCGCCTGAGCGCACGTGCACCTTCGCGGTGCCCTTCGGCAACCGAAAGGCCGCGGCCCGCCGCCCACCGCCCGTTCCCGTCCATGATGATCGCCACGCTCCGGGCTCGGCCCGAATCGTCGCGCGCGCCGTTTTGCGAGGCGCTCACACCTCCATGATCTCCGCCTCCTTGACCTTCAGGAGGTCGTCGATCGACTTCGTGTGCTCGTCCGTGAGCTTCTGCACCTGCTGCTCGGCTCGCCGCTCCTCGTCGTCCCCCACCTCGCCCTTCGTGACGAGCTCGCGGAGATGGTGCAGGACGTCGCGACGGACGTTTCTGATCGCCACCTTGCCTTCCTCTCCGACCCGGCGAACGACCTTGACGAGCTCCTTCCGCCGCTCTTCGGTCAACGCCGGGATAGGCAGACGGATGAGCTTTCCGTCGTTCGAGGGCGTGAGCCCGAGGTCGGATTCCTGGATTGCGCGCTCGATCGACTTCATCGAGCCCGGGTCGAAGGGCTGCACGGTCAGCATGCGCGGCTCCGGCGCGGCGATCGATGCCAGCGTCTTGAGCGGAGTCGGCGTGCCGTAGTAGTCGATCGCGATGCGGTCGAGGAGCCCAGGCGAAGCGCGGCCGGTACGGATGCTGTTGAACTCCTGGTGGGTCGCCTCGATCGACCTGTCCATGCGCCGCTTCGCATCCGCGAGGAAGTCATCGATCGCGCTCACACTGTCGCCCTCCTCGTCTACTGCTCGGGGGTCGAGATGATCGTGCCCACGCGCTCGCCGGCCGCGACCCTGCGGATGTTCCCCTCCGCGAGCTTGAAGACGTGGATCGGGAGCCGGTTGTCCATGCAGAGCGAGAGCGCGGTCGTGTCCATGACCTTCAGGCCTCGCTCGATCGTCTCCAGGTGGGTCAGCTCCGGGATGAACTGCGCGTCCGCGTCGACCCTGGGATCTCCGTCATAGACACCGTGGACGGCGTTCTTGGCCATGAGAATCGCCTCGGCTCCGATCTCGAGCGCCCGGAGCGCAGCCGCGGTGTCGGTCGTGAAGAACGGGTTGCCCGTCCCGGCGGCGAAGATGACGACTCGCCCCTTCTCGAGGTGACGGATCGCCCGGCGACGTATGTAGGGCTCGGCGACCTCTGACACCGCGATCGCGGACTGTACGCGGATGTGCACGCCGCGTTTCTCCAGTGCGTCCTGAAGCGTGAGCGCGTTCAGGAGCGTCGCGAGCATGCCCGCGTAGTCCGCGGTCGCTCGATCCATGCCGTCCGCGGCCGCCTCGATCCCGCGGTAGATGTTTCCGGCCCCGACCACGATCGCGAGCTCGGTGCCCGCGTCGTGAACGCCGAAGACCTCCTCTGCGATCTCCGCGACCTTCCCCGGGTCGATGCCGTACTCGCGTTCGCCGAGCAGCGCCTCTCCCGAGAGCTTCAGGAGGACCCGGTGGAACGCGGATCCCGGATTGGCGGGGGTTTTCTCCGCGAGCTCCTGCTGCTGGACTGTCACCCCGCGACCGCGATCCTCGTGAATCGCTCGATCGTGGCTCCGGCCTCCTCCAGGACTTTCCCGACCGTCCTCGCCGGCTCCGAGATCCAGGGCTGCTCGAGCAAGACCCCTCCCGGGGTGGCGGCGAAGAAGCGCTTTGCCAGCATGCCGTCCACGATCTTCTCACGTGCCGCTTCGGGCTTCGACTGCACCTCGTCGCTGCGCATGAAGATCTCGCGCTCGGCAGCGACGATCGCCTCCGGCACGTCCGCCTTCGTCCTCCACTCGGGAGCCGCCCAGCTGATGTGCATTGCGAGCTGGCGTGCGAGCTCGGGCGTTCCTCCGGAGAGATCGACCAGGACGCCGATCTTGTTCGCGGGCGGATGCGCGTAGCCGCCGATGACATGGCCGTTCGACGACTCGAAGCGCGCGACGCCGACGATCACGATGTTCTCGCCGAGCTTGCCGATCAGCTCCAGGCGCTCGGGCTCGAACTTCTCGACCGTCGACTCGCCCTCGGCGTGGACCGCACGAAGCACCTTCTCCGCGAAGGCCTGGAATTCGGCGTTCTTCGCGACGAAGTCGGTCTCGGAGCCGACTCCGAGGATGGCTCCGGCCCCGTTCGAGACGATGTATCCGACGAGACCGTCCGACGTCGTGCGCTCGGCCTTCTTCCCCGCCGAAGCGAGTCCCCGCTCGCGCAGGAGGACGCGAGCTGCGTCGAGGTCTCCACCCGTCTCCTCGAGCGCGCGCTTGCAGTCCATCATCCCCGCTCCCGTGACGTCGCGGAGTTGTTTGACCAGGCTCGCCGAGATGACGCTCACTGCGCCTCGCTCCCTTCCGCGACGGCGGCATGCGCCGTCTGTTCCTCTGGCTGCGGCTCGGCGGGCTCTTCGGGAGCTTCGGCTGCGGCGGTCTCCTCGGGGGGAGCCTCTGCAGCCTCCGGCTCGGCCGTGAGCTCGGCTGTTAGCTCGGCCGTGAGCTCAGCAGGCGTGATCTTGTCCCTTCCGGCCGCGATGCCGTCGGCGATGACTCTGGTGACCAGGTTGCAGGAGCGGATCGCGTCGTCGTTGCCCGGGATCACGAAGTCCGCCTCGTCCGGGTCGGCGTTCGTGTCCACGAGCCCGATGACCGGAACCCCGAGTCGCCTCGCCTCACGCACGGCGAGCTGCTCCTTCTTCAGGTCGATCACGAACACGGCGTCGGGCTGCCGCTTGAGGTCGGCGACCCCGCCCAGGTTGGCCTCGAGCTTCTCGAGCTCGGCCTCGAGCGCGATGCGTTCCTTCGGAGGCAAGAGCGCGAGCTGACCCTCGCTCTTGAGCCGCCGGAGATCGTGCAGGTAGCCGATGCGCTCGGAGATCGTGCGCCAGTTCGTCAGCAGCCCCCCGAGCCAGCGGTGGTTGACGTACGGCATCGAGACGCGGCTCGCATGCTCGTGCACCGCGTCCTGCGCCTGCTTCTTCGTTCCGACGAAGAGGACCGTTCCGCGCCGTTCCGCGAGATTCCGGCTGAACGCATGCGCTTCTTCGAGCAGTTCGAGCGTCTTCGTGAGATCGATGATGTAGATGCCGCCGCGCTCACCGAAGATGAATCGGCGCATCTTCGGGTTCCAGCGGCGCGTCTGGTGGCCGAAGTGGACGCCGGCCTCCAGCAGCTCCCGCATCGTGACGACTGACACGCGATCAGCCCCTTTCTGTGGTTGACGGTATTTCGCCGGCGGGCCGGGCGGAACCGAGCTCAGAGCTGCGGCACCGCCGCCCGGACTGGTCGCCGGGTGGTGGTTTCGAACGACGCCACAGTGTAGCCAGCTACGAGCGCGCGATCTCGAGCGCGGACTCGAGGTCGTGCGGGAGCTCCGAAGTCACCGTGATCTCGTCACGACTGATGGGATGGCGAAAGCTGAGACGGTGCGCGTGCAGGAACTGGCGCGCGAGGCCGAGGTCGTCCGCGATCCCGTACTGTCTGTCGCCCGCGACCGGCAGCTCGATCGCGGCGAGGTGCACGCGGATCTGATGGGTCCGCCCCGTCTCCAGACGGACGTCGAGAAGCGCGTGCCCTTTCATCGTTTCCAGGAGCTCGAAATGCGTGACCGCGTCGCGAGGCTCGTCGGTGTCGAGCGAGCGTCTCGTCGGATCTCGGCGGTCACGGCCGATCGGCGCCTCGATGCGCCCCGTTCGCGACTTGGGATGCCCACGAACGAGCGCCAGGTACCGCCGCTCGACCTCGCGCTTCCGGATCGCCTCCTGGAGAGCGTCGTATGCGGGCTGCGAGCGCGCGACGACGAGAAGACCCGAGGTGTCTCGGTCGAGCCGATGGACGATTCCGGGACGCTCCGGATCGTCGCCCCCCGCTGCACCGAGAGTCAGAAGCTGACCGGCGAGGGTGCGGCGCCTCTCCCCCGCCCCCGAATGGACCGCCAGGCCCGCCGACTTGTCCACGACGAGAACGTGCTCGTCCTCGTAGCGAATCGGAACGGTCACGGGCTCCGGCGCGAGCTCCGCCTCCGCCTCGGGAAGCTCGACGTCGACGGTCGACCCGGCCTCGAGCCGGTGGCTCTTGGCGCGCAGGCGGCCGTCTACGCGGACGGCCTGGCCGCGAAGGAGCTTCTCCGAAAGCGCGCGCGAGCCGATCTCCACCCGACTCGCCAGAACCTTGTCGAGGCGGACTCCCGCTTCGTTCTCAGAGACGGTGAAACGGACCGTCACGATCGCTCGCTCCGAGCGGACGGCGTGGACGATCGGCCAGCACCAGGGCGCCGAAGAGGACAGCGACGCCGACGACGATGAACGTGTCTGCGAGGTTGAACGCGGGCCACGCCTGGAGATCGAGAAAGTCGGTGACCCGTCCGAGCCTCACGCGATCGAGCAGGTTGGAGACGCTCCCGCCGAGGACGAGGCCGAGAGCGACCGGAAGGACCGGGTGCCGTCGGGCCGAGCGTGCGAAGAACCAGAGCATCCACGCGACCGCGAGACCGGTCACGCCGATCACTACCGTGGTGCGGCTGGAGAAGAACCCGAAGGCGATGCCCGAGTTCTCGACGTGCCGGATGGAGAAGGGGCCGAGGATGTCGACGCTCCGGCCGACGTCGAGGGTTCGCGCGATGACCTGCTTCGTCAGCTGATCCGCGAAGACTGCAGCTGCTGCAACCGCTACCAGGGCGAGCCACTGCGCCGGGCCTGCCGCGAGCGAGCGCTCGGCTGCGAGGATCGGCCGGACCGCGTTCGTCGCGGATCCGAGGCGTACGTCCGGCGGCGCAGCGGACGGCTCGTCGCGTGCGGGCTCGATCACTGGCCGCTCCCTGGCCAGTGATCGTGTGGAGGGGTGTGGGGAACCGGGAGGTTCTCCACGTTCTCCAGAAGAAGGGGGTCGCACGGGGGAAACATGGTTTCCCCCGTGAACGCGAGCCGCAGGCGAGCGTTGATCACGAGCGGCCCTGGGCTCTCTTGTCCTCGATGCACAGCTTCGCGTACGGGACCGCCTGCAGCCGCTCCTCGTCGATCGGCCGCCCGCAGATGACGCAGGTTCCGTACGTCCCGTCCTCGATTCGCTTCAAGGCGCCCTCGATCTTCACGAGCAGATGCTCGGCGTTCTCCTCGAGACCCTCGTCGAGCTCGCGCATGAGCGTGTCCGAGGCCGTGTCCGCGATGTGGTCGTCCCTCCCGATCGAGAGATCGCCGGTCTCGTCGCTCAACGAGCCGGCATGGTTCACCGCCTCGATCGCGGCTCGCAGGCGGTCGCGCTCGGACTCGAGCTCGCTGCGGACCCGTGCCAGATCCAGCGTCATACGACCGTTCTCACTCCGGCCGCGGCCTCGAGAAGTTGGTCGGCCTGCGCCGGTTCCATGCCGTGCACGACGACGACCTTGTCCCGCGCTGCTCCTCCAGAGACGAGCTCGACGTGCGCGCGCGGAATGTGCAGCGTCTCCGCGAGGAGATCGAGGAGAGCGTGATTCGCCCGGCCGCGCTCGGGAGCTGCTGCAACACGAAGCTTCCAGGAGTCTCCGTGGCGTCCCACCACCGCGGAGCGCGACGCTCCAGGGCTCACGCGAAGGCTTAGGCGGGTCGTCGAGCGGTCCACGGCGACACAGGATATCCGGGCGTGTCGGCCCGACCTCACGGCTAGAGGCTCGATGTGCAATCGGAGCGGCCGCAGCCGCTCGCCGGCCCTGCTTTCAGGAATCGTTCGCGCGATCGGAATCTGCGCGAGCAGATTCCGACCTTGCGCACTACCTAGCCTGCGACTTTGCGGATCCCGGCGTCGGTGACCTCCTCGACCGGCGCCGCAGACTGCTCCTTCGAATCACCCTCCGCCGGCCACTCCTCGACGGCCTCGAGCGCGCTTCGCAGCTGTGCACGGATCTTGCGAGTCTCGTCCTCGAGGCGCTGCCTCGCGGCCGACGCGGCCCGCGCGATCCGCCTGCTCTCGGCGTGTGCCTCCTGCACGATCAGGTCGGACTCGCGACGAGCCTGCTCCTTCATGTCCTGAGCCGCGCGCTCCGCCGAGACGAGGGTCGAGCGCAGAAGGGCTTCGAGCTCACGGTGCTTCGAGGCCTCGGCCTCGAGCTCTTCGAGGGTGTCGGCGAGGTCGGCCCGTTCGCGCCACACGCCCTCGAAGCTGTCGGCGATCTCGGTCAGGAGCCGGTCGACGCCGCTCCGGCGATACCCGCGCAGCCAGGCCCGGCGGAGCTCCACGTGTCTGATCTCGACTGGGGTGAGCGCCATGCGGACTCCTTCCTAGAGCAGCACGCCGATCAGGCGGTTGACGACGACCATCGCGACGATGAGAACCACGATCGCGACCATCGGCGAGAGGTCGAGGGGTCCCAGCGTCGGAATGCGGCCTTGAAACAGGCGAAGGTATGGACGGCAGATTTCGTCCAGGAACTCTTGCACACCTTCGGCGGTCCTGGAATACGGAAGCTGGATCCACGAGGACAACAAAATGTGGACGATGATGAGCAGGACGTAGATGCCGACGAAGACCGAGACGAAGCTCTGGAGCGACGTCGCAGCGTCTGCAAGTACGGGGATCGAGGCCTCCACGCCCATCGGACGCGTGTTCGCCGCGCGAGGCACGGTTCCTACGCGGGGCGAGGAGTCCTACGCCTGGTTGTAGAACCCGCCGCGCTCGAGCGCGCGGGCGCGCTCCTCCGCCGAGAGCTCGACATTCCTGGGCGTGAGCAGGAACACCTTGTCGGCCACTCGCTGCATGCTGCCGTCGAGCGCGTAGGTGAGGCCGCTGGCGAAGTCGATCAGCCGTTTCGAGAGCTCGGTGTCCGCGTTCTGCAGGTTGAGGATCACCGGAATCGACGCCTTGAACCGGTCCGCGATCTGCTGTGCGTCGTTGAAGCTCCGAGGCACGACGAGATGCACCTTCGCCGGCGAGGGCGTGTCGACGCTGCGCAGGCGCGACTGCCGCCGGGACGGCGGTCCTTCCTCGGACGTCCAGTCGTCGGACTCCGGCGCGCTCGGGAGACGGCGAACGTTCTGCCGTTCCCGGCGACGATACGTCTCCTCGAGATGCTCGTTCGTGACGTATCCGTCCTCGTCCCACTCTTCCTCCTCCTCGGCGATGCCGAAGTAGACGAGGGTGCGGTTCCAGAGATCCGAGAAGCTCATAGCGCGTCGATATTAGCCCTGTTTCCGGGCCGAGACCTCGTCATGGAACAGCGTCTCGCCGATCCGGACGAGCGTCGCGCCTTCCTCGACTGCGACGCGGTAGTCCTGTGACGTCCCCATGCTCAGCTCGACGAGCCCGTTCTCGGCCGCGAGCTCGCGCAGGCGGGCGAAGTACGGGCGCGAGGCCTCGGGGTCCGCGGCCGGCGGCGGCATGGTCATCAGGCCGCGAATCAGCGGGTACCGCTCGACGAAAGCAGGGACGTCGGCGGGCGACACGCCCGACTTCGATGCCTCCCCGGCCAGGTTCACCTCGAGCAGCGCCGGCAACTCGAGGCGGCGGGCGGCCGAGTCCGAGGCGAGCGAATGAACCAGCTCGCAGAGGCGATTGACGACCCTGACCTTGTTCGACTGCAAGTGCCCGACGAAGTGCCACCGGAAGGTCTCGCCGAACCGCTCGTGCTTCCGTTCGAGGTCTTGCGCACGGTTCTCACCCACGACCTCGACACCGGCTTCGGCGAGCGCCGACATCTCGTCCACGGACACGTACTTCGTCGCGGCGACGATCGTCACCCTCTCCCCGACCTCAGCGCGAATCTCACGGTAGCGCTCCGCGATCGTCGCACCCGACGCGATCGTCACTCGGACTCGATCAGCGCCCGCGCCGCCTCGAGCTCCGACTCCCGCCCGTCGAGCTCTCCGTTCAGCTTGCGTCTCCGGAGCTCCGCGAGAACCTCTCCGACCCGCGGCGACTCGGGCAGGCCGAGCGCGGCGAGATCCTCGCCTCCGATCTCGAGCCGGACGTCGCGTAGCCGCTCGAAGTAGTCGCGGAGCTCCTGCCGCTCCTCGCGCGCGAGCGCGAGCAGGGGCGCGTCCGGCGCATACGGGTCTGCCAGGGCGACCACCTGTGCTGCGTCGAGCTCCTCGGTATGCAACCGCTCGGCGATCAGCGGTGCGACCGTCACCGCCCGGGCGATTCGATCCGCGTCTCGACGCCTGACCTTCAGGCGCTCGAGGAGGCTGTAGACCTCGTCGGACGTCATCTCGTGTGCGAGCACGGCGAGCCCGATGCGCCAGGCCGGAACCTCGACGCGGAGCTCATCGCGAAGCCCGACGGCGCGCTCGAAGAGTGCCGCCGCCTCGGCGTCGCCTCGCATACGTGGATGAATGGCATGGTCGGCCCCGAGCTCCCCGAGCCGGATCATCCCTCGAGCGGCCGCCGGCTCCTCGAGCAGAGCGAGGAGCTCGTCGCGCAGGCGCGCCGACGAGAGATCGCCCACGAGACCCATCTCGATGCACCCGCGGGCGAGCCGGGCCGAGTGATCCTCGAGCCGGAAGCCGTGGCGGGCCTCGTACCGGATCGCTCGGAAGATCCGTGTCGGATCGTCGATGAACGACAGGTTGTGGAGCACCCTCAGCATGCGCTGGTCGAGATCGGCCCGCCCACCGAAAGGATCGACGAGTCGGCCGAAGTCGGCCGGCAGGAGCGACGCCGCCATGGCATTGATGGTGAAGTCCCGGCGGAAGAGATCCTCGCGCAGGCCCGCGCGCTCGACGGTCGGGAGCGCACCGGGCGCGTCGTAGAACTCGGTGCGCGTGGTGACGACGTCCACCCGCTCCCCGTCGCCGAAGAGGACGACCGCCGTGCCGAACTTGTCGTGCGGGGTGACGCGGCCCCCGAGGGTCGCCGCCAGCACACGCGCGACTGAGATCGCGTCACCCTCGACCGCGATGTCGACGTCGAAGTTCTCCTCGCCGAGGAGGATGTCCCTGAGCGTCCCGCCGACGAGGAACACGCCCTCCGCTCGATCGCCGAGAGCCGCGACCGCGTCGAAGACGGGCCGCAGCCGAGCGATAGGCTCGAGGTCGTCTGCGACCGACTCCTCGGGGGTCTCGGGACGCGGCTCGACGCCTTCCAGCTCGCGGAGGAGGCCTGACCGCGTGACCACGCCAACGAGCTCACCGTCGCGGAGCACCGCGACCCGGCCGTCGTCGGCCGACGCGACGAGGGACTGGAGCTCGGGAAGGCGCGCGTCCTCGGACGTCGTTAGCACGCGCCCGCTCATGATTCCGCGGACCGGGGCGTGAGCCAGTCCGTGGCCGATCGCCTTGTCCAGGTCCTCGCGACCAACCGCTCCGACCAGACGCCCGTCCTTCGCCACGAACACCCCACTCTGGCCGTGCCGCTGGCAGAGCATCATCGCCTCGCGCACCGTGTCGTCCGGAGAGACCGAGCGGACCGGAATCGCCATGACGTCGCGTGCCCGTCGAGGCTCGCGGCGTGCGCTCTCGATCCCCGCGAGGACCCGGTCGCGCGCCTCGGCGAGGTCGAGACGGGCGATGGCCGACGCAGCTTGCGCGTGACCTCCGCCTCCGAGCACGGCAGCAAGCTCTGCGGCGTCGAGAGCGTCGTCACGACTGCGAACGACCGCGAACACTCGCCCTTCCATCTCCACCAGGAGCACGAGTGCGCGGGCGTCCGTGAGGTCGACGATCTTGTGGGCGAGGTTCGAGACTCCCTCGACGTATGCGGGCCACCGGACAGCCGCCAGGAGCAGCTCCTGTCCGCCGGCGTCGACAGGCTCGAGCGCCTCCAGCAGGTGTTGGAGAAGATCTCGCTCCGGCGCCGCCAACGGGAGGTGCAGGTACGAGGCGACGAGATCCTGACGCGCGCCGTGGCGGAGACACCACACCAGCGCGTCGGCGTCGCGCTGAGTGGTCGTTGCGTACGTGAGAGAGCCCGTGTCTTCGTGGATCCCGAGCGCGAACGTCGTCGCCTCCAGCGCGGTCGGCATGAGCTCGCGCTCGGCGAGGATGCCGACGAGCGTCGTGGTCATGGCGCCGTCGCTGGAGAGGACGGCAGCCTCCGGGTGCACCCACTCCGGAAGCTCGTCGCCGTGATGGTCGAAGAGCGACTTCTCCACCGTTCGGTCGAGCGCGACCGCCTCGAGCTCGCCGAGACGCGACGCCTCCCTCGTCTCCACGACCACCAGGCGCCGTATGGCATCCGTCTCGAGCCGGCCGATCTCGACGATCGGCTCGAGCTCGTCTGCGTGGAGGCGGTAGAACTCGCGCACGTTGCGGTTGAGCGAGCCGATCGCCACGACGGCGCCCGGATAGAGCCGGCGCGCGGCGAGCATCGCCGCGAACGCGTCGAAATCGGTGTTGCCGTGGGTTGCTATGACGGTTTCGGCCCGCATGGGGGCATTCTGCCCCGCATTCGCACTGCGGACGTGGCGCCCCGGTGTCCTCGGGCGAGCCTGGTGACGATACGTCAGCAGGCGTTCGGGTCAGGCGTGCGCGATCGCCTCGATCTCGACCAGCGCACCGCTCGGTAGGCCACTGATCTCGACCGTCGAGCGCGCGGGAGGCGCAGCGCCGACGTGGCGGGCGTACACCTCGTTCATCCCGGCGAAATCGCCGAGATCGATCAGGAAGACGGTCGTCTTCACGAGCTTCTCGAGGCCACTGCCGGCCGCCTCCAGCACCGCCCCGAGGTTGCGCATGATCTGCTCGGTCTGCTCCTCAACGGTCGGCCCCGCCAGCTCGCCGCTCTCGAGCCGGATTCCGAGTTGGCCAGCCACGAAGACGAGATCGGCGATACGGATCGCCTGGTTGTAGGGAGCGCCTTGGAACGGCCCGGGCGCCTCGTCGGTGCGGATCACGTGCTTCTCAGCCATCGGTCCCCCTTCTCGCGAGCTCAGCCCTCGCAGGCCTGCGCGAGGGCGGCACCCAGTGCTTTGAAGATTGCCGACAGAACGTGCTGGGAGTCCTCGCCCTCGATGAGCCGGACGTGGATGGTCAACCCGGCTGCCTGGGCCAGTGCCTGCAGAAAGACCGCCGCGAGGTCCGTTTGCAGGCCGCCCGCACGAGTTGCGGTGAGATCCGCGTTCGACGCGACCAGTGGATTGCCCGAGGCTTCGAGGACGACCATCGCGAGTGCCTCGTCCGCCGGAACCACGCCGAGCCCGCGACCCGGCGCGCCGTTGCCCCCGAGGAGCGGCGCGAACGCCTCGCCGAGGGCGGTGCCGGCGGCTCCCACCTCGACCTCGGGCTCTCCGGGCGCGATCTCGAGGTGGAGCTCGAAGCCGCCGGTGTCGGCGAGCTCGGCCAACAAGTGGTCGAGGATCGCAACGCCGGTGGCGACGGTGCTCCTGGCGCCGTCGCCGACCGAGACCGACGCCACGCGCTGGCGGGCGTTCACAGGTCGGCCCGCTCGATCGCGGCGCCGATCTGGCGGAGTCGCTCGTCGATGCGTTCGTAGCCACGGTCGATCTGCCCGATGTTTCCGATCGAAGAGCGCCCCTCGGCGCAGAGCGCGGCGATCACCATCGCCATCCCGGCGCGGATGTCCGGGCTCTCGAGGCGTTGCGCGTACAGCTTCGCCGGTCCGGTCACGACCGCCCGGTGCGGGTCGCAGAGGATGATCCTGGCACCCATCGAGACGAGCTTGTCGACGAAGAAGAGCCTGCTCTCGAACATCTTCTCGAAGATGAGGACGGTCCCGTGCGACTGGGTCGCACACGTGAGCGCGATCGAGGTGAGGTCCGCCGGGAAGGCCGGCCAGACGCCGCTCTCGATCTTCGGGATCTGGCCGCCGAGATCGTCGACGACCCGGAGGTCCTGTCCCGGCGCGACGTGGACGGAGCGTCCGTCCACGTCCATCCGGATCCCGAGCTTGCGGAACGCCGGGACGATCCCGATGAGGTCGTCCGGCTCGACGTCCTCGATCGTGACGTCGCCGCCTGTGAGCGCAGCCAGGGCGGCGAAGCTCGCGACCTCCACGTGCTCCGGCCCGATCCGGTACTCGCCCCCGGTGAGGTTGTCGACACCCTCGATGTGGAGGACGTTCGAGCCGATCCCGCCGATTCGCGCGCCCAGCGAGACGAGGAAGCGGCAGAGATCCTGGATGTGCGGCTCGCACGCGGCGTGGCCGACGATCGTCTCGCCCTCGGCGAGGACCGCGGCCATGATCGCGTTCTCCGTCCCCATGACCGACGCCTCGTCCAGGTACATGCGCTTCCCCCGCAGTCCGTTCGTGCGCATCTCGTAGGCGCCGTTCAGCTCGACCTCGACACCGAGCTCCTGGAACGCGTGGATGTGGGTATCCAGACGCCTCCGGCCGATGACGTCGCCGCCCGGTGGAGGCACGGTGACACGTCCGAAGCGGGCGAGAAGCGGGCCCGCAAGCAGGAAGGAAGCCCGGATGTCCTGCGCGAGCTCGCGGTCGAGATCCGTCTTGGCGACTCCGCTCGGGTCCACGCGGACCTCGTTCCGGCTCGTCCAGTCGACGTCGGCGCCCAGGTCCGCCATGAGCTCGACCATCGTCTCCACGTCGCGTATGCGCGGCATGTTCGAGAGGCGCACCTCGCCCGAGGCGAGCATGCTCGCGGCGAGGATCGGGAGAGCCCCGTTCTTGTTGCCCGCTGCGCGCACGGTGCCCGTGAGGGGGCGGCCTCCGTCGATCACGAAGGACTCCATGAGGCGGCTATGGTACTGCCGGCTCCTGACCCTCCCCGCCGCGAGAGGGGTTCGCGCTCAGAGGTACTCGATCTCGAGTCTGGGCACCGAGTCTCCGAGCTCGAGCCCGAGCACCTGAGCGTAGAACGAGAGCTCCGCCTCGTATGCGCGGACGATCGACTCCGATTTGCGGAATCCGTGGCCCTCGCCTTCGAAGAGGAGGTAGGCGTGTGGAATCCCGTTCGCTTCGAGGGCGGCCACGATCAGCTTGGCCTGGGAGAGCGGGACGACCTTGTCGTCCGCTCCCTGGAGCACGAGCATCGGGGTCTTGATCCGGTCGGCGAAGTGGACCGGGCTCCGCTCTCGATAGAGCTCGGCCGCCTCCGGGTACGGACCGACGAGCGTGTACTCGTACTTCGACTCGAACTTGTGCGTGTCGCCGGTCGCAAATGGCTCGAGGTCGGCGAGCCCGAAGTACGACGCGCCGGCCGCGAATTCACGCGTGAACGTGAGCGCGCAGATGGTCGTGTAGCCGCCGGCGCTCCCTCCGCGGATCAGGATCCTCCCCGGATCGGCCTCGCCCTGCTCGACGAGATAGCGGGCGGCATTCACGGAGTCCTGCAAGTCGACGACACCCCACTGCCCGTTCAGCCGCTCGCGGAACTCGCGGCCGTAGCCGGACGAGCCTCCGTAGTTCACATCCACGAGCGCGAACCCGCGGCTCGTCCAGTACTGCGTCCCGAGCGAGAAGAGCGGCGTAGAGCACGCGGTGGGTCCGCCGTGGATGTCCACGATCAGCGGCGGCAGCTCGTCCTCGGCGCCCGTGTAGCCCGGGTTGGTGGGCGGGTAGAAGAGCGCATGGGCGGTCAGCCCGCCCTCGGTCGGAAACTCGATCGCCCGCGGCAGCGAGAAGTACGCGGTGTCGACGGGCACCTGTGCGCTCGAGCGGATGACCCGGTACGAGCCCGACTCGACGTCGAGGCGAACGACCTGCGACGGAATGGTCGACGAGCCGCCGACGAAGAGCGCCGTCGACCCCTCGACCGAGACGTGGATCGAGGACACGGAGTCGTACGGGAGGTCGAGATCGCGCAGATCGCCCGTCTCCGGATCGAGGACGGCGAAGGACGTCCGGCCACCACTGTCGTACGCGCACAAGATGCGGCCGTTCTCGAGGAAACCGAACGAGGACATGCCGAAGACCCAGGCGGGATACCCGAACTCGGCCTCCGCCGCGTGCAGGGCCGTGCGTTCTCGGTCTCGCACCCGGTCGAGGTTCCACCAGCCGCTGCGATCGCTCGCGAAGACGAGATCGCCCGCCGTGCACCACTCGGGCTGCCAGATCGACTCCTCCCCGTCCCGGCCTGCGACGCGCTCGGGCTCGCCCAGGGTGCCGTCGGCGGCCAGCTCGGCGACGAAGAGCTCGCATCCGTCCCAGGGCATCCACGGGAGATCCCAGGCGAGGAAGCAGAGCTTCGTGCCGCCGGGCGAGATGCGCGGCGAGGCGTAGAAGTCCCGACCGCCGGCGATGATGCGCGGCTCGCTCGAGCCGTCGGCGCGGATCGCGACGAGCTCGTTGACGACGTCCCCGGGCCGGTCGCCCTCGTGGCGCTCGCGAACGCCGATCCAGAGGGAGCCGTCCGCCGTCACGCGACCGTCCGCGTAGCGGTGGCGCTTGCCCTCGACTTCGGTCGTGATCGGGACCGGCGTCTCTCCCGGATCCTGGCGGTAGAGGCGCTGATCGTCGAAGTTGGAGAAGAACACTGTGCCGCCGTGGACGCAGAACGCTCCGCCCCCGTACTCGTGGACCATCGTGCGAAGGTTGAACCCCGGGGGGGTGACGTCGACGGGCTCCGCGCCCGGAGACGCCTTCATGAGGACGACGCGTCCGCCCTCGTAGGGCCGTCCCTCGAGGAACCATGCTGCGCCCTCGGCGAGCCATGCGCCGGAGAGCGACGTCCCGCCACGGGCCACGAGGTCCGCAGTGATCGGAGACGTCCACGTGCCGTACGGCGCGACGGCCTTCTCGCTGAGCTGGGTTTCCAACGGCGGCGGCTATCGTACTCGGCCGTGCCGACCAGAGACCAGGCGTGGGACACGCTCACCCGCTACACGAAGAGCGAGTCGCTGCTGCGGCACGCACTCGCGGTCGAGGCGTCCGTTCGCTTCTACGCGCGGCTGTACGGCGAGGACGAGGAGTTCTGGGGTTGCGTCGCGCTCCTACACGACTTCGACTACGAGATCCACCCCACGCTCGACCAGCATCCCCAGGACGGCGCCCCGATCCTGCGCGAGGAGGGGTATCCCGAGGAGCTGATCGAGGCGGCCCTCTCCCACGCCGAGCACCTGAACATGCCGCGCGACACGCAGCTCAAGAAGGTGCTCTTCGCCTGCGACGAGCTCTCCGGGTTCGTCCACGCGTGCGGGCTCGTCCGGCCGACCGGGCTCGAGGGCCTGGAGCCGAAGTCGGTCAAGAAGAAGCTGAAGCAGCCGTCGTTCGCGGCCGGTGTCCACCGGGACGAGGTCTACGAGGGCGCCGAGCTCCTGGGACTCGAGCTCGACGAGCACATCGCGAACGTGATCGCGGCGATGCAGCCGATCGCAGGCGAGCTCGGGCTGCGCACGGCCGCCGACGCCGCGTAGTCCACCGGTTGCCTCCTCGTCGGGGCTGTGTTATGTCCAGTGCGGGAAGGGACGTCGGCACAGGAGCGCGATGGCCTCAGGACAGTCGGTCGCGAAAGCGATGGGACTCACGCCGCTCACCAAGGACGAGCTGGCAGAGCTCAAGCCCTACGGCTTCCAGCAGAGCACACCGCTCTGGTACTACGCGCTCAAGGAAGCGCAGCTCTACGGCAACGGGGGTCAGCACCTCGGGCCCGTCGCCGGCCGGATCGTTGCCGAGGTTCTGATCGGCCTGCTCCAATCCGATCCGAACGGCTTCCTCGCCAACAGTCCGAGCTGGCAGCCGACGCTCCAGAATCCGGGCTCGGGCTTTCGGATGACCGACTTCCTCACCTACGCCGGCGTCGATCCGGCAACCCGGCACAGCCAACAGCCGAGCTTCGCCTGATCGGGCCGACGCTAGGCGGGCTAGGTCTTGGCAGGAAGCGACCGAGCGTAGCTCGAGCCAAGCTCGACCCATCTCGCGAGCTCACCCTGAGAGCGGACATCTTCCGTGTCCACCCGGAGCCACCCCGGCATCGGCCGGTCCCGCATCACGGCGACGCGGGCTTGCGTCGTCGCGACGAGCTCGTCCGACTGCGCCGGATCGACCCGCACCAGGACTCCCCCCTGGCCGCTCGCGGCAATCGCCATGTTGCCGCCGACGAGGAAGGCGAGCCCGCCGAACATCTTCTTTTCGGTCAGGTCGCGCTCGCCTGCGAGCTGCTCGCGGATCCGACTCGCGAGGTCCTCGTCGTAGGCCACGGCGTTCGATCGTACCGCTACGACTGCTCCCGGCCGTAACGGTCGAGGAACGCGAGGACCCGACTCCATGCATCCTCCGACTGCGAGGCGAACTCCGCCTGCTTCCGGTCGAAGAAGCTGTGGGGCGCGCCCGGATAGGTGACGACCTCGTGCTCGACTCCGGCCGCTTCGAGCGCGGCGTCGAAGGCAGCGTTGTCCTCGGCTGAGATGTTCTGGTCGGCGCCCGCCTGCAGGGCGAGGATCGGACTCGTGATCTCCGAAGCCCGCTGAGTCGGGCCGGGTGAGCCGTCGCGACCCAGACCCGGACGTCCGTAGAAGCCGATCGCGCCTGCGAGCCCGTGCGCGCTCGCGGCCGCAAGCCAGGAGTTCCGTCCCCCGAAGCAGAAGCCGAGCGTGAAGATGCGGCTGCACGAGCCGCCGTCGGGAGAGCGGAGATACGAGGCGGCAGCGCCGATGTCCTGCTGGACGCCTTCAGGCGTGGTCTCCATCACGTGCGGCATGTACTCGAACTCGTCGCCGCGCTTGCCCACGCCGGCCGTGCGGCCGAAGTAGTCGAATGCCACAGCCGCGAAGCCGCGCTCGGCAAGTCGAAGCGCGAGCTCCTCGTAGAAGCGGTAGAGACCCCGGACGTCCGGCACTACGACGACGCCGACGTCGCCCGCCTCGTCCGGAGAGGCCGCGAACGCGGCGAAGCGGTTTCCGTCGGCGGCCTCGAGCACGAGGTCGCTGTGGGAGACGGCGGCTCCCGAGATCGGCGGAATCGGCGGCGCCGAGTCGAGGTCGAAGCACACGGCCCCGACCTTAACTACAGACCGTCTACGAGGCGATCGAGATCCTGGTCGCTCGTCCACCAGCCGACGGACGCGCGCGCCAGGTCCGTTCCGGGCAGATCACGCACGACGACCTCTGCCGCCGCGAGCCGGGCGACCACGTCCGCAGGAGCCTCGTCCCGCACGCGCCAGGAGACGAGCGTCGCCCGCTGCTCGGGCACGATGACGTCGACACCTTCGTCTCCTAGCCGAGCCCGGAAGCGCTCCGCCATCTCGGCGGCTCTCTCGAAAGCCCAGCTCGGCCGGGTGTCGAGCGCCGCGAGCAGTCCGGTGAGCGAGCCCGTCGCGAGCCAGCAGTGCTCGAAGCGCCGCGCTCCCGGCCAGGGGGCAAACGAGCCATCCGGATCGTGCTCCCGCCGCGAGAAGTAGCTCGGTCGCGCGACGCGCAGGCGTTCGGGGTCGGCGACGACCAGCGCACCCGTGGAATCGGGACCGGCAAGCCACTTCTGCCCCGAAATCGTCAGGAAGTCGAGCCCTTCCGCGCTCACCGGGACGGCCCCGACCGACTGGGCGCCGTCGACGAGGATCGGAAGGCCCGTTCTCTCCCGTAGCTCACGGACCGGGAGCAGCTGACCGGTCGTCCACAAGACCTGGGAGACCGCGACGAGCCGCGTGCGAGCGGTCACCGCCTCCCCGATTCGATCGGCGTCGGGTGGGACCACGACGACCCTGGCACCGGAGGCGTGAGCCGGGCCGATCAGCCCGAAGTGCTCGTCGGTCGTCGTCACCACTTCGTCATCCGGGCCGAGGTCGAGTGCCGCGAGGACGATGTTGCAGCCGTCCGTCGTCGATCCGGTCAGGGCGACCTGCTCGGGCTCCGCGGACACGAGCGCACCGAGCCGCCGCCGCAGCTCCGCCCGGAGCTCGAGCATTCGCTCGATGTACCGCGTCCCGGACCTCCCGTCGAGGACGTCTCGGTCGACCTCGGCGCGCATGGCCTCGCCGGTCGTTCGCGCGAGCGGCCCCATCGAGCCTGCGTTCAGGTACGCCGTCCGGTCGAGAACCGGAAACTGTGCGCGTGCCTCCTCGAACTCCTGCTCCGAAGGCATCGCCGGATTCTCACCCATCTAGGCTTCGGTCAGTGCTCGGACGCCGCCGCTTCGACGACCTCCTGCGCCGGCAGCTCGATCTGTTCGAGGCGGATGAGGAGCCGCTGCTGCGAGAAGCGGAGGAAGCTGACGCTGCCTGGACGCATGCCTCGCGTGAGGAAGCCGAAGAGCTCTACGGCGACTACCAGCTCGTCGTCGACGCAATCGCCGAGCGTCTGCTCGACGTGCGCGAGACGTACGCGTCGTCCCTCGACGAGCGAACCGCGGACGGATACCGGTCGGCCTTCAACCGCGCGGCCCTCAAGCGGTTCCGTCCGTACAGCGCACTCCTCGTGGAGGACGCATGACGGCCCGCATCGAGGACTACGGGCTGATCGGCGACCTCCAGACCGCCGCGCTCGTCAGTCGTGCGGGCAGCATCGACTGGCTCTGCCTTCCGCGCTTCGACTCGGCCGCGGTGTTCGCCTCCCTCCTCGGGGACGCCGAGAACGGGCACTGGACGATCCAGCCCGCCGGAGAGTTCCGTTCGCCCCGGCGTCGTTACTCGGACGACACGCTCGTCCTCGAGACGACCCTCGAGACCTCGGAAGGGTCCGTGCGGCTCATCGACTTCATGCCCCCGCGCGAGACGAAGCCGGACGTCGTCCGCATCGTCGAGGGAGTCCGCGGCCGCGTGCAGATGCGGATGGAGCTGGCACTCCGTTTCGACTACGGCTCCGCGGTTCCGTGGGTGCGCAACCTCGACGGGGCGCTCGTAGGGATTGCGGGCCCCGACGCCGTCACTCTGCGGACACCGGTCGAGCTCGAGGGACGGGACTTCCGCACCTACTCCTCGTTCACCGTTTCCGAGGGCGACCGCATTCCCTTCGTCCTCACCTGGTTTCCCTCCCACGAGTCGCCGCCCGAGTCGGTCGATCCGGAGGCTGCCCTCAAGGACACTGTCACGTACTGGGAGGGGTGGGCCTCGCGCTGCAGCCACGGCGGGAGGTGGCACGACGACATCCATCGCTCCGTCCTCACGCTCAAGGCGCTCACCTACGCCCCGACGGGCGGTCTCGTCGCCGCCCCGACCACGTCGCTCCCAGAGGCCATCGGCGGAGTCCGCAACTGGGACTATCGCTACTGCTGGCTCCGCGACGCGACCTTGACGCTGCTCGCGCTCATCCGTTCCGGCTACGTGGAGGAAGCCGGCGCGTGGCGGGACTGGCTTCTGCGCGCCGCGGCCGGCAAGCCCGAGGACCTGCAGATCATGTACGGCGTCGCGGGGGAGCGCCGCTTGACCGAGATCGAGCTGCCGTGGCTGGCCGGGTATGACGGCTCCTCCCCGGTGCGAATCGGGAACGACGCCTCGCGACAGCTCCAGCTCGACGTCTACGGAGAGGTCCTCGACGCCCTCTATCAGGCGCGACGGCGCGGCCTCGAGGCGTCGGCCGCGGCGTGGGCGCTCAGCCGCAAGCTGCTCGACTGGCTCGAGTCGGGTTGGCGCCACCCCGACGAGGGCCTGTGGGAGGTGCGCGGCCCCAGACGACAGTTCACCCACTCGAAGGTGATGGCCTGGGTCGCGTTCGACCGGGCGGTGAAGCTCATCCGCCACTTCGATCGGGAGGGCCCGATCGACCGCTACCGGGCCCTGCGGAGAGAGATCCGCAGGGACATCCTGGAGCACGGGTACAACGCCGACCGGGGCGCGTTCGTCCAGTTCTACGGCTCAGACCGGCTCGACGCGAGCCTGCTGCTCATTCCCCTCGTCGGCTTCCTGCCCGCGGACGATCAACGAGTCGTCGACACCGTCGACGCGATCCAGCGAGAGCTGCTGCGGGACGGCTTCGTCGAGCGCTACCGCGCCGACGAGGAGAACATGGGAGTCGACGGGCTGCCGCCCGGAGAAGGCGTCTTCCTTCCGTGCTCCTTCTGGCTCGCCGCCGTGCTCGCCCAGCAGGGACGCCACGACGAGGCTCTCGAGCTCTTCGAGCGCCTGCTCGCCCTCCGCAACGACCTCGGCCTCATCTCCGAGGAGTACGACCCCGAGCGGAAGCGGCTCGTCGGCAACTTCCCGCAGGCATTCACGCACCTCGCGCTCGTCGAGACCGCGTACACGCTCGCGCGTCGGGGTCGAGAACTCGTTTCAGAATGATCGCCCGTCGAGAGGCGGATGCTGGAGGGCGCGAGGCAAGGACGCAGGGAGCGCCCATATCAAGAGTGATATGGGCGCGACCGAGGGCGAAGCCTCGCGACCTGCAGCGCCGCATATCGACATGGCCGCTCGTTTTGAAGTGAGATCTCAGGGCGCGACGGCGTAGAGCCGCCATTCCCCGGGCACGCCTTTCAGCTCGGCGACTCCCCGTTCCTCGAACTCGAGGCCGGAGCCTGCGACCAGGTCCTTCACCGTCCCGGACACGAGTACTTCGCCTGCACCCGCTCGGGCCGCGACGCGCGCGCCGATGTTCACGGCGATGCCTGCGACCTTGCCGTCCGCGACCTCGACCTCGCCGGTATGCAATCCGGCCCGGACGTCGAGCCCGAGCGGCCGCACCGCGTCGACGATCGCTCGCGCACACCGGATTCCGCGAGCGGGGCCGTCGAACGTCGCGAAGAAGCCGTCTCCGGCGGTGTCCACCTCGTTGCCGTCGAAGCGACCCAACTCTCGGCGGACGGCCGCGTGATGGTGCTCGAGCAGGTCACGCCACTTCCGGTCGCCGAGCTCGGTGGCGTGCGCCGTGGAGCCGACGAGGTCGGTGAAGAGGACGGTCGCGAGCATGCGGTCCGGCGTCGCTGCCTCCCGCTGGCCGGTGAGGAGCTCGCGGATCTCCGCGATCGCCGTGTCGGGGTCGAACCAGGGAACGTGGTCTCCGCCCGCGAGCTCGACGTAGCGGGCGCCGGGAATGGTGCGGGCCAGGAAGCGCGCGTTCTCGACGTGGCACACCTGGTCGTCGACGGCGTGGATGACCAGCGTCGGAACGTTGATCGCCGGCACGACGTGGCGCACGTCGATGTCGAACGCCATGCGCATGAACGCCTCTGCTCCGCTGGGCGTGTTGGAGTGCAACTGCACGCGTCCAAGCCAGGCGCGCCCCCACTCGACGTCGCCGAGGCTCGGAGCGAGATAGCGGAAGCCGAGGCCCTTTCCCCAGCGCTCGGGAAGCGTCGGGATGACCGACTCGAACTCCTCGTCCGTGCCTTCCCCCCAGGGCCACTCCTCGTCGGTTCTCTCACGAACCTCGGCGCCCTGGAGGATCAGGGCGATCGTTCGCTCGGGGTGCGCGGCGGCGAACAGCATCGAGAGCGGGCCGCCCTCCGACTCGCCCATGATCGCCGCGCGCTCGCTTCCGACGGCGTCCAGGACAGCCCGGATGTCGTCCATTCGCTCTTCGAGCGTCGCGGCTCCCGGGACGCGCTCGGACATGCCCATCCCGCGCTTGTCGAAGAGGATGAGCCGACTGAACTCCGACAGCCGCTCGCAGTAACGACGGAAGGCCGAGAGCTCCCAGTCGACCTCGAGATGCGTGCTCGCGCCCTGCGCGTAGACAAGGTCGACGGGGCCGTCTCCGACCACCCGGTAGGCGACGTCGACGCCGCTGCTGCGCGCGAACTGAACGTCCGTCACGGGAGGAAGGGTGTCGGCGCTCGCCCGTTGCGTCAACCTCGGCGACCG
>VAWZ01000106.1:0-2252 GCA_005888365.1 Actinomycetota bacterium | reverse complement strand
AGCGGCCGTGGGCGAGCACGAGCGGCTCCGCTCTCACCGTCGCTCGGTGGAGGTCGTAGACGGCAGGCGGCACGATCAGGTTCACCTGCCCGTGCTCGTCCTCCAGAAGCATGAAGACGATCCCGTGCGCGGTCGACGGTCGCTGGCGCGCGACCGTCATCCCCGCGATCGCCACCAGCAGTCCGTGCGGCTGCTCCCGCAGCTCGGCGCTCGAGAGCGTTCCCGGCGGAAGGTGGGGACGCAGGAGCGTGAGCGGATGCGTGGCAACCGAGAGCCCGGTGTGGCGGTAGTCCGCGAGCATGCGCTCCCAGCGCGTGAGGTCGCGGAGCATGGGTGTCTCCGCGGTCGGCTCGAGCGACAGCGGCAGCTGCTTCGCTTCTCCTCCCGTCCCCGGCACCGACTGCTCGCGGAACACGAGCCCGAGCTCCCAGAGGACCTCGCGCCGCGGACGGCCGAAGCTGTCGCACGCACCACCCTTGACGAGCGCCTCCAGACCGTCGCGTGAGAGCGCGGTGCGGCGGGCCAGGTCGGCCACGTCGTAGAAGGGACCGTTCGCCTCGCGCTCGGCGACGAGCGCCTCCGCGTCGTCCGTTCCCACCGAAGCGATGTAGTCGATGCCGATTCGAACTGCCGGCGCGGAGGACACAGAAGTCGCCCCCGAGCCTTGTGACGTGTCGTCACGAGGCTCGGCCCTGCACTTGGCCGCGCTCAGGTTGACGTCGGCCGGGAGCACCTCCACCCCGCGGCGCTGCGCGTCACGCACGAGCGTCGCAGGCGGGTAGAAGCCCATCGGCTGAGCGTTCAGAAGCGCGCACAGGAACTCCGCCGGGTAGCGGCGGCGCAGCCACTGCGACTGGTACGCGAGCAGGCCGAACGCCGCTGCGTGCGACTTCGGAAACCCGAAGCCGGAGAAGCCGACGAGCTTGTCGAAGACGCCGTTCGCGGTCACTTCGTCCACGCCCTTCGCGGCTGCGCCGCTGATGAATCGCTCGCGAAACGCCTCCAGCGCGTCGTGGCTCCGCTTGCGGCTCATCGCCCGGCGCAGGCCTTCCGCTTCCCCGACCGTGAATCCGGCAAGCGTCATCGCGACCTCGAGCACCTGGTCCTGGAAGACGACGACGCCGTACGTCGAGCGCAACGGCTCGCGCAGGAGATCGTGGTCGACCGGCCAGACATAGGAGGGGTCGACGCGCAGCTTCTCCCTCGCGTCGATGTAGGGATGGACGGCCTTTCCCTGGATCGGGCCGGGCCGGACGAGCGCGACCTGGATCGTGAGGTCGTCGAGGTTCGCCGGCTTCGTTCGCAGGAGGCTCTGCATCTGCGCTCGGCTCTCGATCTGGAAGGCGCCGACCGTGTCCGCGTGCTGGATCTCGGCGAAGACCTCGGGATCATCGAAAGGAATGCGCGAGAGGTCGATGATCTCGCTCTGCGTGCGGGCGATCTGTTCGACACAGTCCTCGACCGCGGAGAGCATCCCGAGCCCGAGGAGGTCGATCTTGAGGAACCCGGCGTCGCTACAGGAGTCCTTGTCCCACTGACAGAGCTGACGACCGGCCATCGCAGCGGGCTGCACCGGAACGATCTCGACGAGGGGGCGGGTCGAGACGATCATCCCACCGGGGTGCTGCGAGACGTGTCGCGGGAGCCCTGCGATCTCGCCCGTCAGCCAGGCGAATGCCCGCCAGCGCCGGGAGAGGAGCTTCCGCTGCCCGTCCGGGAGACGTTCCAGCTCTTCCGCCACGCGTCTTGCGTTCCATCCGTCCGACATCCGCGCGAGCCGCTCGAGCTCGGCGTGCGGAAGACCGAGTGCCTTCCCAACGTCACGGATCGCGCCTCGAGAGCGGTAGGTGGCGAAGGTCGCGACGAGCGCCGCGTGCTCGCGCCCGTAGCGCTCGGTGACGGCGACGATCAGCTTCTCTCGGATCTCGCGCGGGAAGTCGAGGTCGATGTCCGGCACCCCCGCGAGCTCGCGGTTCAGGAAGCGGCCGAGCGAGAGGTGGTTCGCCACCGGGTCGACATGCGAGAGCCCGGTGAGGTAGCAGACGATCGAGCCGACGGAGCTCCCACGCCCACGTCCTGGTGGCAGGAACCTCCGCGGAGAGTCGATCCCGCGCACCTCGAGCGCGGCTTCCCGCGCCAGCTCGAGCACCTCCCGGTGAAGGAGGAAGAAGCCGGCGAGCCCAAGCTCGCCGATGAGCCGGAGCTCGTCCTCGAGTCGCCTGCGGGCCTCACGACGGAGCCGCTTCGAGCCT
>VAWZ01000082.1:10787-14025 GCA_005888365.1 Actinomycetota bacterium | reverse complement strand
CGCGAGGCCCGAGAGCTCGAGCTGAGAGCCGTAGACGGCCGGATCTGGCGGGTGGTCGAGACGCAGGACGCCGATCGAGACCCAGGTCGAGCGGAGCTCGAGGGCCGTGCGAAGAAGGGCCGCCGGCACTGACGTCGCTCCAGCCGTGGTCTCGAGCGTGACGGCGCGGAGGCGGCCGGACGGGGTGGCCACGCCCGACGCGTCGAGAACGCGCGCGGGCACGTCGAGCTTGGACTGGATCGTCCGGGCGCCGACCACGATCGGCCCCCAGCGGTGATACGGGGAGAGCCTGTCCCACGGGTCCGGTTTCGAGACGAGGTACGGGACCGCGACGCCGAAGACGTCCGCCGAGCTCGCCGTTTTTCCACCCGACGAGGAGAAGTACAGCGTCGAGGCAACCCTGCCTCCGTAGAGGACGACCTGGCCGGCCGTTGCCCGGACCGCCGCCGACGTCTCGGGCTTCTCCCCCGAGAGGCCGACGTACACCTGGCTGCGCTGGTCGGGGTAGAGGTCGAACGGCTTTCCCTTGACGAGGTTGGCCAGCGTGTAGGAGCGCGCCGCGACCGCCTGCGCCTTGAGCGCCTCGGCCGGCCACGTGTGCGGCATCTCCCCCGCGACGACTCCCTGCAGGTAGCTCTCCATCTGCACCGTGTTCACCGCCCGCAGAAACGATCCCTGCACCGAGGCCTCGAGCTTGCCCCGGTACAGCCGCCCGTCGAGCGAGAGTGGCGCCTTCCCGGGCGTGAAGACCACGGGGCTCACCGCGGCGACGGGCCCGGTCGCCGTCGGCAGCTTTAGCTTCGGCTTCAGGACGATCGGGCCGGCCGGAAGCTTGGTCGTCACCCCATCGGCGTCGGTCGCGCGGTAGGGGAGCGGGGACGAGATCGTCAGTGCACGCCGTCCCTCGGCGAGCAGCACGCGCACCTCGCTCATCGACGTCTTCCCGAGCTGCGTGCCGGTGTAGAAGTAGGCGAGGATCTTCGCGTAGCTCGCGCCCTCGTTGGCCATGCCGTAGGCGCCGTACTGGCTCATCCCGACGCCATGACCCCACCCGTGGCCAGAGACAAGGAACACGGCCTCGCCCGGTACCGCCTGAGACTTCTGGGTGACCGTCGCCTGCGCGGAACCGGCGGCCACGACCGCCGACGAGACGAGAACGAGAGCGAACACGCGCACGGCAGCAGAGCAGGCTAGCGCGACGAGGCTAAGAACTCGTTTCAGAATGATCGCCCGTCGAGAGGCGGATGCTGGAGGGCGCGAGGCAAGGACGCAGGGAGCGCCCATATCCAGACTGATATGGGCGCGACCGAGGACGAAGCCTCGTGGCCTTCAGCGCCGCATATCGACATGGCCGCTCATTCTGAAGCGAGTTCTATGAGTAGCGCCTTCTCAGGTCCACGCGGTCTCCTCGACGAGGGCGCGCGCCTTGAGGGGCTCCCACCACTCGCGGTGGGCTCGGTACCACGTGACCGTCTCCGCGAGCCCCTCCGGCCACGAGTGAACGGGCTCCCACCCGAGCTCGGACGCGATCTTCGACGTGTCGAGGAGGTAGCGGCGGTCGTGGCCCGGACGGTCGGGGACGATCGCCTTGAGCGAGGCGGGCTTCCCGGTCAGATCGAGGACGAGGTCGGCCACCTCCTCGATCGAGGCCTCGACGCCGGAGCCGACGTTGTACGTCTCGCCCGCACGTCCCCTCGCCAGGACGGCGTCGATCGCCGCGCAGTGGTCGAGCACGTGCAGCCACTCGCGCCTGTTCCCGGTCGACGCGTACAGCGGGAGCGGCAGGTCCTCGAGCGCGTTGGTCACGAAGAGCGGGATCACCTTCTCGGGAAACTGGTACGGGCCGTAGTTGTTCGAGCAGTTGGTGATCGTTATCGACAGCCCGAACGTCTCGTAGTAGGCCCGCACCGCATGGTCGGCGCCTGCCTTCGAGGCGTTGTACGGCGTCCGCGGCCGGTACGGCGATTCCTCACTGAAGACCTCGTCCGAGTCGAGCGGGAGGTCGCCGTAGACCTCGCACGTGGAGACGTGGTGGAAGCGCTCGACCCCTGCGGCCCGAGCAGCGTCGAGGAGCGTCTGCGTCCCCACCACGTTCGTGCGGAAGAACCGGGCCGGATCGACGACGGCGAGGCTGTTGTGCGATTCGGCCGCGAAGTTCACGACCACGTCCACGCGACTCGAGCGCATGGTCTGCTCCGCCAGCTCGCGGTCGCAGATGTCGCCCTGCACGAACGTGATCGCGTCCTCGACCGTGGCGAGATTCGCCCGGTTTCCGGCGTAGGTGAGCAGGTCGTAGACGACGACCTCGTCGCCCGGATGCCGTTCGAGCCAGTAGTGGACGAAGTTCGAGCCGATGAACCCCGCCCCGCCCGTCACCAGCAAGCGCATGGAGGACAGGCTACTCAGCCAGGTGGCGGATCGTCACGTGGCCTCACCGAGATCGAGAAGGGCGGCCAGGCACTCCCGAAGCCCCTCGCGCCAGTGTGGAAGCTGTGGCGCGCCGACCCGCTCGCTGCGTAGGACCGCGTGGGCAGGGCGAGCGGCAGGCCGCCCGAGCTCCCCTGAGCTGATCCTGCGAACGCGGCACGCGAGCCCCGACTGCTCGAAGATCGCCTCCGCGAAGTCGGCCCAAGTGCAATCTCCTGCGGCAGTGACGTGCCAGACGCCGCGCTCGCGCCCCTTGTCGACGAGCTCGCCGACCGCCTGCGCCAGATGTCCCACGTACGTCGGGCAGCCACGCTGGTCGTCGACCACGGCAACCTCGTCGCGCTCGCTCCCGAGACGCAGCATCGTCCGCACGAAGTTGTGACCTGTCGGGCCGAAGAGCCACGAGCTCCGGACGACCCACGCGTCCTCTCCTGCCGCGGCCTCGGCCAGGAGCTTCGAGCGACCGTAGGCCGAGAGCGGGTTCGGCCCATCCGACTCGACGTACGCCTCGCCCTTGCGACCGTCGAAGACGTAGTCGGTGGAGAAGGCGACCAGTGGGGCGCCGAGCTCCGCGGCGTGCGCGGTGCCGCCGACGTTCACCGCGGTCGCGCCCTGTGGATCCGCCTCCGCACCGTCCACGTCGGTCCACGCCGCAGTGTGGAGGACGAGCTCCCATCCCCCTTGTGACAGCGCGTCACCGGGCGGAAGGGTCACGTCCCAGTCCCCGTGCTGGAGCGCGAGCACGTTGTCGCCGGCGAAGACGTCCTGCAGCGCGCGCCCGCGCTGGCCGCCCGCGCCGGTGATCAGGACG
>VAWZ01000082.1:0-10779 GCA_005888365.1 Actinomycetota bacterium | reverse complement strand
AGGTGCGCGACGCGCGGGTCGTTCCAGGGAACCGTCTGCTCGTCGGGGTCGAGGTGGTCGTACTCGGCGGTCACGTGGTAGCAGAAGAGAACGTCCGTGAGCGCCTCGAAGCCGTGCGCGTGCCGGCCGGGAATGTAGATCGCCCGGTGATTTCCGTCGCCGATGTCCTCGGTGAACGTCTCGTCGGTCTCGAGATCGAGGACGACCACTCTCGCCCGGCCGCGCAGGCACGTGAAGAGATCGTCCTGACCACGCTCGTGGTAGTGGAGGCCGCGGATCACACCCGCCCGCGAGAGCGAGAGGTTCGTCTGTGTCATCGGCTTCGGAAGCTCGCTGTCCCGGCGAATCTCCGCGAACCAGCCCCGCTCGTCCTCGACGACTTCGAGCGGGATCGTGACGAGACCGTCGATCATTAGCTTCGTCCGTACTGAGCAGACGTGTCGCCAGGCGAGGGGTAATGGTCGCGGGCGGAGCTCTTGTTGACTCCGGTCTCCTCGATGCGGCGGCCGATCTCGGCGAGGTGCTCCCAGTGCTTGCCGGCATCCTCCCACCAGCCCTCGACCTCCCGGGCGTCGAGCCGCCCCGCCTGCGCGTAGTAGCGGTTCACGTCAGTGATCTCGAGCTCACCGCGGCTCGACGGCGCCAGCGTCGTGATCACGTCGAAGACGTCCGGCGGGTAGCAGTAGAGCCCCACGACGGCATGCGAGGAGGGGGGTGCCTCGTACCTCGTGTCGACGACGCCCGCCTTCTCCACGATGTCCGTCACGCGGCCGTTCTCGTAGACGACGACGCCGAAGTTCGCGGGATCGGGAACGTCCTTCACGAAGATCTGCGCCCCGCTGGCGTCAGCCGCCCAGTCCATGATCGCCGCCGACTGGGCGAACTCGAACACGTTGTCGCCGAGCACGACCACGAGCGGATCGCTGCCGGCGAAGTCGCGGGCCATGCCGACGACCTGGGCGATTCCTCCCGGCTCCGTCTGCACCTTGTAGGTCAGATCGAGGTCGAGTATCGGATCGCCGCCTCCGCGAGGCGTGAGCTGCCCGTCGCCGAGGAGGTCGATCATCTGCCCGGCGTGACCCTTGCCGGTGACGAGGAGGACGTCCCGGACGCCGGCGCACTGCAACAGCTGCAACGGGTAGTAGACCATCGGCCAACGTCCGACCGGCAGCAGGTGTTTGTTGGCGACGCGGGTCAGCTCGCCGAGGCGAGTGGCCTCCCCGCCCGCGCAGATGAGGCCCTTGGCCTTCATGCCGGGAGGATGCTACTGCTCTCGAGATCTCCGCCTGTCGGCTCGCAGAGCCGCCTTCCGTCTCCGTACCGCGGGCACCGAACGTACCGCCGCGTACCAGAGATAGAGCAGCGCGGCGACCAGCCCGGCGGCGAGCGAGAGGACGCGCCCAGGCCGGCGCAAGAGAAACAGCACTCCCTGCACCGAGGCGATGCTAGCCGACATACTTGAGGGCCAAGTCGACGAAAGGCGGACACCGAATGGCGAAGACCAAGGACAAGTCCCAGGTCGCGATCGAGACGCTGGGCCCCTATGTCAAGCGGGCGATGGACGATCCCCAGCTCCGCGAAGACCTGCTCGCGGCGTTCGTCGCGGCGCGCAGCCTGTACGGCAAGCTCGGGAAGAGCAGCGGAGTGAAGGGCAAGGCCGAGCGCATGACGGACAAGGACTTCCAGAAGCAGCTCCAGGAGCTCGTCAGCGAGCTTTCAGTGGCGACTGACCGCCTCCAGGGCAAGAAGAGCCACAAGGCTCGCAACCGAGTGGTCCTCCTGACCGGCGTGACGCTCGGCGTCCTCTACAACCCGTGGACGGGCGAGGCGACGCGCGAGTGGATCATGAACCGGATCGCAGGGGAGAACGGGAACGGGCTCGACGACCTCGGCCGCGACTTCGCGAGCGAGTCGGCCCCCGCGGAGACCGGCGAGCCGGCGTCCGACGCGTAACGCAGCTTCGGATCCCTACGGCCGCTTCTGGGTGAGCGCCTTTTCGAGGGCGCCCGGCACGAGACCGCTCGTCGAGGCAATGTCGTCCGCCTCCAGGAGAACGGCGCCGGGCGGGGGCAACGTGGCCGCAGTGTGGCCCTTCGGAACGTAGACCCGCCCGGAGGCGAAGAAGATGTCCTGCTTGTGCTGCCAGGCGACGAGGAACGGGTAGGGGGCGACCACACCGTCGTAGCCGAGCCCGAGCAGCCCGACTGGGTGAATCTCGAAGTGAAGGTGCGGCAGGCCTCCGTCGGCGTCGCCGGTCGAGCCGACGAAGCCGATGACGTCGCCTGCCTTGACCGCGCTCCCCTCCACAGCGAGCGGCGAGTACGCCGAGAGGTGCGCGTAGTAGAACTGGTTGCCGGAGTGATCGCGTAGCCACAGCCGGTAGCCGCCGATGTCGTTCCAACCGATCGAGTAGAGGGTTCCGTCCGCGACTGCGAGGATCGGCGTCCCCTTCGGCGCGAAGATGTCCTCGCCGTGGTGCCAGCCGCCCGGAACGTCCGACCTCGGCGTCCCAAAGCTGTCTCCGAACGAGACGGTTCCGTACACGGGAAACACGTAGCCCTGATCCGAGAGCTCGACGTGCACGTTTGGAGGCCCCGTCCGGACGGGCCCGCCGGGAATGGTGACGCCCCCCGAGGGCTCGGGCGGCGTCGGGCTCAGAGCCGTGCCGGTAGGCGGCGAACCGGCGATTCCATGCGGTGGCGGCGTCTTCGTCGGAGTGGTCGACGGCGTCCGTGTCGCGGCGGCGGTTGCCTCGACGCTCCCGACGACGATCTCGCTCCCGGCCGCAAGGCCGTCGTGCGCGGCGGTGAGCCGGACCCGGAGCGCGACGATCGTGCCGCGCGCGGCGGAGGATCTCCCGCGCCGACTGGCCACGGACTGCGAGAGGACGTCGAGGGTTCCCCAGTCGGCGAGCGGGACGCTCAACCCCGGCGAGGGAACAACGTCCTGGCCGAGAGCGCGCAGCCCCGCGACCGTCGACCCTGCAACGTCCCCACCTGCCGAGCGGCGGCTGGCGCCAGCGCTCGCCTGGGCCGTCACCTGGGATGCGACGACGTCGCCGCCGAAGAGGGAGAGGGCGACGGTGTCCGCGTGGGCCTGGGCGGTGGCCGTCTCTCCCGACTGAGCGGAGACGGTTGCATGCGACACGCCGACGGTGACGACCGAACCGTCGTCAGGATAGGAGAACGATTGGAGCTCGGCGCTCGAGTTGTCCGGCCAGGAGATCTGCCCCAGCCCGACCGGAGTCTGATCCGGAATCGTTATGCGCACGACCACGGCGTCGGCCGCCGTCGAGACGTGTCCGAGCGGCGGCGCTGCAGACGAAACCGTCGTCGACAGGAACAGTGCCGAGCCGGCGAGCACGGCGAGGCGAATCACGGCGAATCAGCGTAGCGCGCCCTCATCCGGCGCGCCCTCCACGCGAGCTGCACTGCCACCGCAAGCAGCAGGATCCCGAACAGCCGCCTGAGCGTGTCCTCGGGCAGAGAGGTCGCGATCCACGCGCCGCCCTCGACTCCGACGACGGACGATACCCCGAGCACGAGCGCAGTCTTGATGCGCAGGTTTCCGTAGCGGCGCTGGTTCCAGGCCCCTGCGACGACGGTCGGAAGGATCGCCAGCAGGGACGTCGCCTGCGCCTCGATCTGGCCGAGTCCGAGCGCCACGAGCGTCGGGACGAAGAGGATCCCGCCTCCGACCCCGAAGAGCCCTGCGAGGATCCCGGCCGCGAGTCCGAGCACGAGAGCCAGTACGAGCGACCCGCTCGTTATGGCCAGAGGAGCCAAAGCTCAACCCCGGCGAGGGAACAACGTCCTGGCCGAGGGCGCGCAGCCCCGCGACCGTCGACCCTGCAACGTCCCCACCTGCCGAGCGGCGGCTGGCGCCAGCGCTCGCCTGGGCCGTCACCTGGGATGCGACGACGTCGCCGCCGAAGAGGGAGAGGGCGACGGTGTCCGCGTGGGCCTGGGCGGTGGCCGTCTCTCCCGACTGAGCGGAGACGGTTGCATGCGACACGCCGACGGTGACGACCGAACCGTCGTCAGGATAGGAGAACGATTGGAGCTCGGCGCTCGAGTTGTCCGGCCAGGAGATCTGCCCCAGCCCGACCGGAGTCTGATCCGGAATCGTTATGCGCACGACCACGGCGTCGGCCGCCGTCGAGACGTGTCCGAGCGGCGGCGCTGCAGACGAAACCGTCGTCGACAGGAACAGTGCCGAGCCGGCGAGCACGGCGAGGCGAATCACGGCGAATCAGCGTAGCGCGCCCTCATCCGGCGCGCCCTCCACGCGAGCTGCACTGCCACCGCAAGCAGCAGGATCCCGAACAGCCGCCTGAGCGTGTCCTCGGGCAGAGAGGTCGCGATCCACGCGCCGCCCTCGACTCCGACGACGGACGATACCCCGAGCACGAGCGCAGTCTTGATGCGCAGGTTTCCGTAGCGGCGCTGGTTCCAGGCCCCTGCGACGACGGTCGGAAGGATCGCCAGCAGGGACGTCGCCTGCGCCTCGATCTGGCCGAGTCCGAGCGCCACGAGCGTCGGGACGAAGAGGATCCCGCCTCCGACCCCGAAGAGCCCTGCGAGGATCCCGGCCGCGAGTCCGAGCACGAGAGCCAGTACGAGCGACCCGCTCGTTATGGCCAGAGGAGCCAAACTCCGACCCCGGCGAGCAAGAACGCGAAGCCGTAGGACAGCGTCGTGATGTTGAGCCGCTGCTGCAGCGACGTACCGAAGAGTGCGCCCGCTGCTGCGGGGATCCCGACGACGGCTGCATAGCCCACGTCGACGTCGCCGCGAATGCCGTAGACGACGACTCCCGCCAGCGCGGTGATCGTGATCGCGCCGAGGGAGGTGGCCGTCGCGACGCGGGTTGGCATCCGGGCGAGCAGAATGAGGAGAGGCACCGCCACGATCCCGCCGCCGACGCCGAACAGGGCGGAGAAGATCCCCGCCGCGAGCCCGATGGCGACGAGGCGCACGGCTCCTATCCTACGATCGTGAGAGGGGTGCTCCTCCGATCTCTGGCAGTCGCCGGAGTTGGCGCGTTCGCAGCTTCGATCGGATCTGCTTCCGCCTCAGCTCCCCCTCTCACGACGACGGCTCACTCGATCTACGTCGTCCGTCCGGACCCGCGAGCCTGCCCGTCACCGCTTTGCGGCGGCTACTTGGTGTCGCTCGCGAACCACGCGCGCACGCACTGCCACGACGGCCTGCTCCGTCCACGTTGCTACGTGGCTATCGTGATCGACGCGTCGACGCGGAAGCCGTTGGCAGCACCGCTGCCCGCAGGCGGGCTCGCGCAGGCCGTTCTCGGATCGCAGACGTTCGAGCGAGTCGGCAACCTCGGAGCGCTCTCGGTGGCCAAAGCCTGGGCACCGGTCACGCGCGCACCGCCCACGGGCGACTTCTTCCGGCTCCGCGGCAACGGGATCCGGTGTGTCCGCGCTCCCTGCTTCTCGATTCGCGTGGGACGACTGAATACGGCCACGCACACGCACCTCGCATCGGTTCTTGAGCTTGCCGGTCCCGCCGGCATCGATGCGAAGACTCTCCGTCTGGCGCAGCGGGCCTTGGCCACCCGAGAGGGTCTGTTGGGCTCCGGACGCGTCGTCGCCACCCCGGATGGCGGGCGGTCTTTCGACGCAACACAGCTCTACCTCAGGAGCGCGACGCCTCGCGCCTGAGGACCTCCCACGCGAAGCGCACGTCCTCCTCCGTCGTGCCGAAGTTCCCGATCGCGAGACGCAGGACATAACGTCCACGAAGCCGCGTGTGGGAGACGAAGATGTCGCCGGAGGCGTTGACGCGCTCGAGTAGCCGCTCGTTCTCCTCGTCCAAACGGCGCAGACGGAAGCAGACGACCGAGAACGGGCGCGGTGCGACGACTTCCCACTCGGCGTCGGCACGCACCCACCCTTCGAAGAGAGCTGCGAGGCGCACGTGCTCGCGAATGCGTCCCTGCAGCCCGGTGCGTCCGTAACAGCGCAGTACCGCCCACAGCTTGAGCGCACGGAAGCGGCGCCCGAGCACCTGTGTGTACTCGCTCAGGCTGGCGACCTCTTCGCCGACCCGTAGATACTCGGGAACGAGGCTGAACGCATCCCTGTAGACATCCGGACGCCGCGTCCAGAGCGTCGAGCAGTCGATCGGGACGCCGAGCCACTTGTGCGGGTTGACGACGATCGAGTCGGCCCGCTCCCAGCCGGCGAAATGGTGGCGAAGCTCCGGACACAACGCTGCCGTTCCTGCGTACGCGGCGTCGACGTGCAGCCAGACCCCGGCCGCTGCGCAGCGGTCCGCGATCGCGGGGACCGGATCGACCGACGTCGTCGACGTGGTGCCGATGGTCGCCACCACGGCGCAAGCTCCGTCGAGCTCGAGCAGCTCAGGGCGCAGGCGGAACTCGTTGTCGGCGGGGACCTTGCGCAGGTCGAGCTCGAGGAGTTTCGCCGCCTTGTCCACCGACGAGTGCGCATGTTCCGAGCAGAGGACGGTCCGGGCATCAGGCCGAATCGACCTTGCGGCGGCGAGCGAGACGAGCGTGCTCGTCGAGGCCGTGTCCTCGATGTGTCCGTGCAGCCCTTCAGGAAGGCCGAGCAGCTGCGCGAGCCAGTCGAGCGTGAGCTCCTCCAGCTCCTGCAACACCGGCGAGGTGCGCCAGAGGATGCCGAGCTGGTTCAAGCCGGCGATGAGGAGCTCGGCGAGGACGCCCGGCTCTGAGCTCGTGATGCCGAAGTACGCGAACCAGCGTGGGCTCTGGGAGTGCGACAGCCCCGGGAGCAGTACCTCGTCCAGATCGCGAAGCACTGCTCCGAAGGGCTCTGGCTCGTCCGGTGGTGACCGAGGAAGCGCGGCTCGAACTGCTCCAGGCTCCACCTGCGCGAGCACCGGCAGCTCTCGCACCCGTTCGAGATATGACGCGACCCAGTCGACTGCCAGGGCGCCGTCCTCGCGGAACGTCACTTGCGAAGCCTCGCGATGTCGCGCCACGAGCGCGTGTTCAGGATCTGCTCCTTCGTCAGCCACGCACGGCGCGCTTGGGCGACGCCGAGCTCTGCATGCGCGAGCGCGAGCGTGGAGTGCGCGTCGGTCGTCACCGGCACGAGTACGCCTGCCTCGCCCGCCAGCCGCGCGTGGATGTCGCGCATGTCGAGCCGATCCGGCTGGGAGTTGATCTCGAGCGCGGTGCGAGTGTCCGCAGCCTGTTCGACGACCCGCTCGACGTCCATCGGCGCACCGTCGCGACGGGTGAGCTTTCGTCCGGTGAGATGCCCGATGCAGTCAACGTGAGGGTTGTCGACGGCTGCGAGCACCCGTTCTGTCGGACTGCGCTCGAACGACGTGTGGAGCGAAGCGACAACCCAGTCGAGCTCGGCCAGAACCTCGTCCTCGACGTCGAGCGTCCCGTCCGCTCGGATGTTGACCTCGATCCCGCGGAGGACGCGGAAGGACTTGAGCCGCTTGTTCACCGCCTCGATCTCCTGCCACTGCAGCTCGAGACGTCCCGCTCGGAGGTAGTGCGAGTGGTCGGTGAGGCAGAGGAACGTGTAGCCGCGCGCCTTCGCCGTGGTCGCCATCTCCTCGATCGTGTTGTTCCCGTCCGAGGACCAGGTGGAGTGGCAGTGCATCTCCCCGCGCAGGTCGGCGAGCTCGACGAGCTCCGGGAGAGCGCCGTCGCGTGCGGCTTTCACCTCGCCCGCGTTCTCGCGCAGCTCGGGCGGAATGAACGCGTACCCCAGGTAGCGGTACAGCTCCTCTTCGCTCGCGTGCGTCACGACCTCGTCACTCTCGACGACCGTCACGCCATATTCGGAGATCGAGAGCCCCCGCCGCTGAGCCTCCTCGCGGAGCGCGATGTTGTGGTCCTTCGAGCCGGTGAAGTGCTGGAGAACGTTGCCGTAGCACTCGGGCGGCACGACCCGAAGGTCGAAGCGTAGGCCGTCGTGGCCAACGACCGTGGCCTTCGTCTCGCCACGAGCCGCGACCTCCGCCACCCAGGACGCTCCGCAGAACGCCTCGATCAGCGCGGCCGCGTCACTCGACGTGGCGATGAGATCGAGATCGGCGACCATCTCACGCCTACGACGTACGCTTCCCGCCTCCGAGATCGCGATCGACGCCGAATGCTCGAGCAGCTCCTCCACCACGCGCCGGACGGCGGGAAGCGCCGCTCCCAGCAGCCCCCGGGTCTCAGCCTTCTTCTTCGTGCCAGCAGCAAGTGCGCCCAGGATCTTCTCCTCGCTTCGCTGGCCCATGCCGGAGAGCTCGCGCAACCGCCCTTCCTCGGCCGCTACACGCAGCCCGTCGAGCGTCGTGATTCCGAGCTGCGTCCAGATGCGTGCTGCCGTCTTGGGGCCGACGCCGGGGAGACGCAGGAACTCGACTACGCCCGCTGGAACACGCTCCCGCCGCCTCGCGAGCGCCTGGATCTCTCCCTCGTTGACGACCTCGACCACCTTCTGCTGGATCGTCCTGCCGACCCCGGGCAGCTCCTTCGCCTTCCCGTCGAGCGCGAGCTCGGCGACGGGCGCGGGCGTCTCTCGGATACGCGTCGCGGCGCGCCGATAGGCGATCACCCGAAACGAGTCCTCGCCCAGGATCTCGGAGAGGTCGGCGAGCAGGTCGAGCTGGTCGGCGAGCTCCGCGTTTCGGGGGAGACGCTGCGGCATGTCGCGATGATATGGACGTCACCGTGGGGGAACCCCGCGTTCTCTCACGAATCCCCCCGACACATGGCGAGCCTGCCGATGACCCCCCGCAAAGGACCTCGCGCTCTCGTCTGCCTTCCGACGTACAACGAGCGCGACAACCTCGGGCCGATGGTACGAGCGCTCGGCAGCGTGCTCGACACCGAGCGCGACGTCGTCCTCGTGATCGACGACTCGTCGCCCGACGGCACGGGCGAGATCGCGGACGGACTGGCGCGGGAGCTGCCGTGGGTCGAGGTGCTCCACCGCGAGACGAAGCAAGGGCTCGGGCCGGCATACATCGCAGGGTTCCGGCACATGGTCGCCGCGACCGCGGAGCTCGTCCTCGAGATGGACTGCGACTTCTCCCACGACCCGCGCGATGTCCCCCGACTGATCTCGGCCGCAGAAGACGCCGACCTCGTCCTCGGCTCACGCTACGCGCGTGGCGGGTCGACGCGGAACTGGGGGCTCGGCCGGCGCATCGTCTCCCGCGGCGGCTGCCTGTACGCGCAGATCGTGCTGGGCGTGCGAGTCCGCGATCTGACCGGAGGGTTCAAGTGCTTCCGGCGCGAGACGCTGGAGGCGATCGACCTCGACGCGCTCTCCGCGCGCGGCTACGCCTTCCAGATCGAGACGACGTACCGTGTCATCCGGGCGGGGCTGCGGGTGAAGGAAGTGCCGATCCGGTTCACCGACCGCCGGGTCGGCGAGTCCAAGATGACGCGTGCGATCGTCGCGGAGGCGATGTGGAAGGTGCCCGTACTGCGGATGCGCGCGCTCACCCGACGGCTCTGATGGACGACGTGACCGACGAGAGCTTTGCGCGCGACGTGCTCGCCTCGCCGCTGCCCGTGATCGTCGACTTCTGGGCTCCCTGGTGCAAGCCGTGTGGCGCGATCGAGCCGCACCTGCGCGGGATCGTCGAGGCGCACCCGGAGCGCGTCCGGCTGGTGCGCGTGAACGTCGACGAGCAGCTCGGCGTGCCGGGCCGCTACGGCGTCCTCGCCCTGCCCACGGTGCTGCTCTTCGCCGACGGAGAGCCACGTGTCCGAATCGTCGGCGCACACTCCCGCGCGCGCTATGAGCGTGCGTTCGAGTCGCATCTCGGGAGCTGAGCGCCTAGGGCGGCGTCCAAGATCCGTCCGATCACGACTGGTGGCTCGGGACGCCGCTCGAGAGCGCCGGACCGCCGGGGTCCCAGGAGTCCCGGCCGAGGTGAGGGTTACCCTCGCGAACGAGTGCACAGGCTCCGCGAGATCCTCGCGCACGACGGAATAGCAGTTCTCGCCGTCATCTTCGCCCTCGGCGCCGCCGTGCTCTCGCTCGCGAACGCGCTGTCACAAGAGGCTGTGTCGGCGATCGAGCAACACACCCGCGAGGACGACCTGCACTTGAACGTCCTCCACACACGCTTCGACTACGCGTACGTGCTGCAAGCGCTCCTAGCAACCATGATCGTCGTTGCGGCACTACTCGGCGGTTGGCGTCTGACCCGCGGGCAGCTCAAGACGTGCCCGGAGTGCCTGTCCGAGATCCCGCACGACGCTTCCATCTGCCGCTACTGCACCTCGGAGCTCCTTGAGATTCCTCGATGACGCGGGCGTGGATGGCATGGGTGACGCGACTGCGCCTCGCCCACATCGCAGTTGCCCTCGCTCTCGGGTCCGCGGGAGCGTCGTTTGCCGATCGTCTCTCTGACGTCGTCATCCAGATGCTTGCACAGCACATCGGACGCAATCCATTCGGCGGCGAGAGCGGCTCGGAAGCGGGCATCGCGGATGTCGTCTCGGCACCGTGCTTCCTCAACTTCGGATCGGGGGCACTCTGATCGTGTATGGGGAGACGCTGTCCGCCGCGCTCTCCCTCGCTTCCTTTGCATCGCGGGCTTGCTCGTCCTTCGGCGCGCGGGCAAGGTGTTCATCGCCTGCCGCTTCTGTGCGGCCCGCATCCCTCGCCTCGCCATGCGCTCCGCGATCTGCGGATCGTCGCTCGAACCGGCCGAGTAGCAGCCTGCCACACTGGACGAGTGGCTGTCGAGATCGCCCGCTGGGAGAGCCTGCTCGCGGACGACGAGGTCGTCTATCGCGGGC
>VAWZ01000061.1 GCA_005888365.1 Actinomycetota bacterium | reverse complement strand
AAGCCGGAGATGTCGGCGCGTGAGGTCGCGGAGCGGTTCTGTGCCGAGGTCGGGGACGGCTACGGCTTTGCGATCGTGAACTTCGCCAACCCGGACATGGTCGGGCACACGGGGGTGATCCCGGCCGTGGTCACCGCCGTCGAGACGGCAGACCGGTGCCTGGGCGAGGTCGTCGAGTGCGTCCTGGCGGCTGGAGGGGTCACGCTCGTGACCGCGGACCACGGGAACGCCGAGGAGCTGCTCGAGGCGGACGGCGTAAGCCCGCACACAGCCCACACGTCGAACCCGGTGCCGCTCATCGTCACCGACGACACATTTACCCTGCACGAGGGAGGAGAGCTCTCCGATCTCGCGCCGACGATTCTCATGATGCTCGGGCTCCCGATCCCCGAGGAAATGACCGGTACTCCCCTCGCAACCAAGCCATAAGCAGGGTTCATACGCTCTTTACGACCTCGGTTCTATACTCGCTCCCTCGGTGTCGCTCCCACAGCCAGATCTCGGTGTCCTCCGGAAGGCCCAACGGGGAGACGAGCGGGCGTTTTCCATCATCCTGCGGACGTACGAGCAGCCGGTCTTCAACTACGTGCTACAGCTCACCGGGTATCGCTCGCTCGCCGAGGATCTGACGCAGGAGGTTTTTCTCCGCGTGTTCCAGGGGCTTCCGAGCTTCTCGCTCCGCTCGCGCTTCACGACCTGGCTCTTCCAGGTGACGAAGAACCGGGTCCTCGACGAGCTGCGCGCGATCGAGCGACGGCCGCGGGCGCTCGTCTCTCTCGAGGACGTTCCGCCACTCGAGGTCGTCGACGCCCCGGTCGAGAGAAACGAGACGATTCAAGCCGTCTGGCGGGCGGTCGAGGCGCTCAATCCGGATCTCAAGATGGCACTGCTCCTACGCGACGTCGTCGGCTTGTCCTACACCGAGATCGCGGAGTCGCTCGAGGTCACGCTCGCGACCGTGAAGTGGCGGATCTACAAGGCGCGGGAGGAAGTCCAGCTCGCGTTGCAGCGCGACGGGCTCGTCGGCGTCGCGGCCCCTGCAGTTCCCGCGCGCTCGAGCTGACGACCACCGCGGCGCACGCGCGGCCGCCTCCCAAGGGTGGCGAAGCAGGCTTTGTGTCGCCGGTGGAGCGCTGGATCGCCGCGATGCTGTGTCCTCGGTCGCTCCGATACTCACGAGTATCGGAGCTCCCTACGTCCTGCCCCGCGACGACCAGCGGCATACCGGCAACGAGGCCCGTTCCGCCAAGCCCTCCTAGGATTGCGCCATGGGCAGCGCCTTTCAGTGGCGGCGCTTCGTCTACGCGCAAGCGGCGTTCGTCCTGGTCCTCGTCGTCGGGACGGCCGGCTTTCAAGCGATTCTCGGCGAGGGGTGGGTCTCGTCCTTCTACCGCACGGTCGTCACGACGACGCTCACAGGGCTCGACAGCCAGCCGCCCGGAGCGGGTGCGAAGCTCTTCACGATCCTCCTGTTGCTGGGAGGCGTGGCAATCTTCCTCTACCTGGCGGGCGCGATCGTCGACCTCATCGCGCACGGAGCGATCTCGGAGGCCTACGCGGAGCGGAAGTTGCGACGCACGATCGACGACCTGCACGACCACGCGATCATCTGCGGCTTCGGGCGCGTGGGACGACGCGTTGCCGCGGAGTTCGAGGCCATCGGGAGCTCGTACGTCGTCCTCGACCACAACGAGGAGGCGCTGGACGCCGCCCGTGAGCACGGCGGGCTCGTCGTGCACGGAGACGGAACGAGCGACGACGACCTGAGGAGGGCCGGGATCGTGCGGGCGAGCGCGCTCGTCGCCTCCGCCGACTCCGACGAGTCCAACCTCTTCATCACCCTCTCGGCGCGCGCGCTGCGGCCCGACCTCACGATCGTCGCCCGCGCCTCGGTCGACGCGACGGCGAGGAAGCTCAGGCTCGCCGGTGCGGACCAGGTCGTGCAGCCGTACACGAGCGCCGGCCTGCAGATGGCGAACGTCGTCCTCAAGCCGCAGGTCGCCGCGTTTCTCGATATCGCGACGACCGCCGGCGGAGCCTTCCCCGAGCTCCGCTTCGAGGAGATCCTCGTGACCAAGGAGTGCACGCCGTGCGGGCGCTCGATCGCGGACCTGCGTATCCGGCAGGCCACCGGCGCTCTCGTCGTGGCGATCCGCAAGCACGACGGCACCTACGACGTGACCCCGACCTCGGACGCGGTGTTCGAGCAGGGGGACGTCGTCATCGGCGTGGGCACGACCGAGGAGATGTCCAAGCTCGAGCAGCTCTTCGCCCCGAGCGGGGCAGCGGCTTGAACCCGGTCTCGCGGCTCGCGGAGGCACTGGGCGAGATCGCGGGCGCTCCCGTCGAGCTCGAGCGCCCGGCGGATCCCGTTCACGGGGACTACGCGACGACGGTCGCCCTGCAGCGGGCCGGGGCCGAGCGGAGGCCGCCCCGCGAGATCGCCGCCGAGATCGCCGCGCGTGTGCAGGAGAACGGTCTCGTCGACAGTGCGGACGTCGCGGGTCCGGGGTTCGTGAACCTCCGTGTCTCCGACGAATGGCTCGTCGACGCGCTGGGCGCGATCCTCGAGACCGAGACCTTCGGCGGCGGCTTCGCGGCCTCGCCCGAGCGCGTGCAGGTCGAGATGGTGTCCGCGAACCCGACGGGGCCCCTCACTGTCGCGCACGCCCGCAACGGCGCTTACGGCGACTCCGTCGCCCGTCTCCTGTCGTTCGCGGGCGACGTCGTCGTGCGGGAGTACTACTACAACGACGCGGGACGGCAGATGGAGCTGTTCCGCGAATCCGTGGAGGCTGTCCGGAGAGGAGAGGAGCCGCCCGAGGAGGGCTATCGCGGCGCGTACGTCGCGGACCTCGCCGCAGAGCCCGGCGACCCGGTGCCGAGGATGCTCGAGCGCATCGAGGCGACACTCGAGCGCTTCCGCGTGCACTTCCACACGTGGGCCCTTCAGAGCGAGCTCGAGCAGCGGCTCCCCGAGCTCCTTCCGCGCATCGACACCTACGAGAAGGACGGAGCGGTCTGGGCTCGCTCCTCCCAGTACGGAGACGAGCAGGACTGGGTGCTGATCCGCTCGCCGGAGCAGGGCGGGCGGCCGACATATCGTGCGGCGGACGTCGCCTATCTCGCCGACAAGCTCGGACGCGGCCTCGACCGGGCGATCTACGTCCTCGGCGCCGATCACCACGGAACCCGCAAGTGGTACGCGGCTGTCGCGCGTATGCTCGGGTACGACCCGGCCCGGGTGGAGGTGCTCCTGTATCAGCTCGTGCACCTCGTCGAGCGTGGCGCCGCGAAGCGGATGTCGAAGCGTCGGGGCGATGTCGTCTTCCTCGACGACTTCCTCGACGCGGTCGGAGTCGACGCCGCCCGCTGGTACCTCGTCGCGCGCGGGCACGACCAGACGATGGAGATCGACGTCGACCTCGCAGCCGAGAAGTCCCAGAAGAACCCCGTCTACTACGTCCAGTACGCCCACGCTCGCATCGCCGGAATCCTCCGCAACGCAGGGCCGAACGCTCTTGCACCTCATCGTCGCAAGGTCGATCCCGGCGAAGCGCTGGCCAACGAGGAGCGCGAGCTCGTGAAGCGGCTGCTCGAGTTTCCGGCGCTCGTCGCCGAGGCGACCGAGCGAAGAGGGCCGCACGCGATTCCCACGTATGCGATCCGGGTCGCGGACGACTTCCACCGCTTCTACCACGAGCACCGGGTGCTCGAATCGGAGAACGAGCCCTTTCGCCTCGGTCTTTGTCTCGCGACGCAGCGCGTCGTCGCCCGCTGCCTCGATCTGATCGGGGTCGACGCTCCGGAGCGGATGTAGCATCAGGCACGTGGGGGAGATGGACCGATCGATCCCCGACCGAAACCTCGCGCTCGAGCTCGTTCGCGTGACGGAGTCAGCGGCGACGTTCGCGTCCCGCTGGATCGGGCGCGGCGACAAGATCGCAGCCGACCAGGCTGCCGTCGACGCCATGCGGCTGATGATCAACACCGTCTCGATGCGCGGCGTCGTCGTCATCGGCGAGGGGGAGAAGGACGAGGCGCCGATGCTCTACAACGGCGAGGCCGTGGGTGACGGCACCGGCCCCGAGGTCGACGTCGCAGTCGACCCGCTCGAGGGCACCCGCCTCACGGCGCTCGGAATGCCGAACGCCATCGCCGTGATCGCCGTGGCCGAGCGCGGAACGATGTTCTTCCCGGGCGCGGCGCTGTACATGGACAAGATCGCGGTCGGCCCCGGGGCTGCCGACGCGATCGACATCGAGGTCAGCCCCACCGAGAACCTGGAGCGCGTCTCCGAGGCGAAGGGGGTCGGCGTCAACGACTTGACCGTGGTCGTGCTGGAGCGCGAGCGCCACGACGACCTGATCGCGGAGCTGCGGGAGGCCGGCGCACGCGTGAACCTCATCCGCGACGGCGACGTCGCCCCGGCGATCGCCGCTGCCCAGGCAGGAACCGGGGTGGACCTCCTGATGGGCGTGGGCGGGACCCCGGAGGGCGTCATCTCCGCGGCCGCGATCAAGTGCCTCGGGGGTGCGATGCACGGCAAGCTCTGGCCGCGCAACCAGGAGGAGCGACAGCAGCTCCTCGACGCCGGCTACGAGCTCGACGCAGTGCTGACCGCGGACGACCTCGTGCAAGGCGACGACGTCTTCGTGGCGGCGACGGGCGTCACCAGCGGGGCGCTTCTGCGCGGAGTACGCGTCGTCCGCGACCGCGTGGAGACCGAATCGATCGTCATGCGCTCTCGCTCGGGAACCGTTCGCCGGATCCAGGCCTCGCACCCGCTGACGAAGATCCAGAGCCTGACGAAAGGAGCGCGCTAATGGCCGCGCACGAGCTGTACGAGACGGCTCGAGCGATCGTCGCCGACCACAGGGGAATCCTGGCGGCGGACGAGAGCTCGGGGACGATCAAGAAACGCTTCGACGCGATCGGAGTCGAGTCGACCGAGGAGAGCCGCCGCTTCTATCGGGGGATGCTGTTCACGGCACCCGGGATGGAGGAGTACGTCGGCGGGGTCATCCTCTACGACGAGACGATCCGGCAACGAGCGGACGACGGGACTCCGTTCCCAGAGGTCCTCGCCTCCAAGGACGTCATTCCCGGGATCAAGGTCGACACCGGGGCACACGACCTCGCGGGCTTTCCGGGAGAGAAGGTGACCGAAGGTCTCGACGGCCTGCGGGCGCGGCTCGAGGAGTACGTCGAGCTCGGCGCCCGCTTCGCGAAGTGGCGGGCCGTGATCACGATCGGCGACGGCATTCCCTCGAGGGCCTGCATCCGCGCAAACGCGCACGCTCTCGCCCGTTACGCAGCGCTCTGTCAGGAGGCGGGGATCGTCCCGATCGTCGAGCCCGAGGTGCTGATGGACGCGGACAACACGATCGAACGCTGCTACGAGGTCACCGCTAGCACACTGCACTGGGTCTTCCACGAGCTCGGCGTCCAAGGCGTCGACCTGCGCGGAACGCTTCTCAAGCCGAACATGGTGATCTCCGGGAAGGGCTCTGCTGTCCAGGCGTCCGCGGAGACGATCGCCGAGCAGACGATCGACTGCTTCCTGCGGCACGTGCCGGCGGCGATCCCGGGCGTCGTCTTCCTGTCGGGCGGCCAGTCCGAGGTGCAGGCGACCGAGAACCTGAACGCGATCAACCGGGTCGGTGGCCCCTGGCCGCTCTCGTTCTCGTACGGCCGCGCCCTCCAGCAGTCGGCGCTCAGCACGTGGGCGGGTGACGCCGCGAACGCGGATGCCGCGCAGGCCTTGTACCTCCATCGCGCCCGCATGAACTCGCTGGCGGTGGCCGGCGAGTGGTCGGTCGAGCTCGAGGAGGCGGTCACGGCCTCCTCGTAGAACCCGGGACTCCGGGTCCGGCAAGCGGTCGTTTGCTTCGGCTTCGCGAGGGGTAGGCCTTTTGTAGCCGCCCAAGTGACTGCTGCGGCCGGGCGATGCGGTTCACGTGCTCACGATCGACGCGAGATCCGATCGCCGACGGGTACGGCCAGACGATGACCGAGTATGCGCTGATTCTCGCGGGCGTCGTCTTGGTGCTTCTTCTCGGGATGCTCGTGCTCGCGGGCCATCTCAGCAACCTCTTCCACCGCTCGGCGCCGGAAGCGCCGGTGATGCGCCCGCCTCCTTCGGCGGCGTGCGATCCTCATTACGTCGGGGCGTGCGTCCCTCCGCCCCCGCCGGACCTCGATTGCGCCGACCTCGAGGCGATGGGAATCACAGGCACGATACGGGTAGTCGGTTCGGACCCGCAGGGCCTCGATCCGGACGGCGACGGAATCGCCTGCGACTGAGCGAACCGAACGAGATGGGCGATGCGAACTTCCAGGCTGGGCGCGCGATGGGCATCCCCGTAGTCGAGCGCGCTCCCGGGGCCGAGACGGGGCGGCGGCCGTGGCTCGTTCCGCCACGCCTCCGGACGGCCGCCGACGCGCCGGAGGAGCGCCGAGCGACCTGGCTCGAGCTCTTTTTCGACCTCGTCTTCGTCGTCGCGATCGCCGAGCTCACGCGCCAGCTCGTCCTCGACCACTCGCTCTCCGGCTTCGCGGAGTTCGCGGGTCTCTTCGTGCCGGTGTGGGTCGCGTGGCAGGGCTACATGGCCTACGCCGACCGCTTCGACAGCGACGACCTCGCCTTCCGGGTCGCGTACTTCCTCGCGATGCTCGCGATCGCCGCCATGGCCGTGCTCATCCCGGATGTCGCGATCGGGATTCACAGCGCGGGTTTTGCGATCTCGTACGTGGCCCTCCGCTCGATCATGCTCGGGCTCTATGCGAGAGCGTGGCGCTCCGCGCCTGCAGCGAGGCCCATCATCCGCTTCTACGGGCTCGGCTACAGCGTCAGTGTTGCGATCTGGCTCCTCTCGCTCGCATTCCCGACGCCGACGCGTTACGTCTTCTGGGGTGTCGCGCTGGCGCTCGACCTCAGTCTTCCGCCGCTCTCGAGCAAGATGCGGACGCGCGTACCGACGAGCGCGACGCACTTCCCGGAGCGATGGGCGCTCTTCACCCTCATCGTCCTCGGCGAGTCCGTCGTCGCCGTCGCTCTCGATACTGCGGGCGCGAACTGGAAGCTCGACTCCGCTGCAGCTGCCGTGTTCGGTTTTGCAGCGGTCGCGGCGATCTGGTGGCTCTACTTCGACCGCCAGGCAAGCGTCGTTCTGCGACCGTCCACGCTCATCGTGGTCATCTACTCGTACGCGCACCTTCCGCTGCTCATGGGGCTTGCCGCAATGAGCGCCGGGCTTCACCTGCTGATCGAGCACGCGGGCGACGACCACCTCGGGCTGGGGCCGACCGCGGTCTTCCTGGGAGGCATCGTCGTCTTCGTCCTCTCGCTCGTCGCGACTCGAGTGGTGACAGTGGGAGGTCACCATGGGGTAGGCGTCGCGCTCAAGCTCGCGACGGTCACCCTCCTCGCCAGCCTGCTGGCGGTCGAGGATGTGCTCTCACCGGTCGCGCTGGCGGCTGCGACCGCCGTCGTACTCGGCGCGCTCGTTGTCGCCGAGCGATGGCTCTTTCCGGAGTTCGGCGAGGTCACCTGACGCGAGCAGACGAAGACTGGGTCAACTCTAGACTCACGCGATGACTGCGGAGGGCACGCAACTTGCGTTCTCGGTGTACCGGCCACGCTCCGGGTGCACAGATGAATTTCTGCTCCTCCTCCGTGAGGAGCTCGCGACGCTTCGCCGCCGCGGCCACGTGACCGAGCGTCCAGCCCCAGTCGTCCGTGCCGAGGACGGCGAGCTACTCGTCGTCCTCGAATGGTCGACGGAGCACGCCGTGGACGACGCGCATGCGGATCCTGAGGTGCTCGCCGTCTGGGACCGCAAGGCACAGCTGGCGGACTACATCACGCTGTCTGACCTCGCAGGGTCCGATGTGCCGTTTGCGCGCTGGACCGTCGTGACCGACCTCTAGCGGTTGGATTGGGCATACCCTCCGGCGAACGCAATGTGAACGTTGCTCGTCGTCAGGCGGCGATCTGCTGGAGAAGAAAGGCGAAGTCCAGAAGGTGCCGGTCCGGCAGGAAGTGGGTCGACGCGCGGCGTCGAGCGTTGCGACCGACGCGACGCCGCTCGCCTGGGTCGTCTAGGAGCCGGGCGACCGCTTTCCCGAACGCGCGAAGATCGCGTGGATCGTCGACGAGGACGCCGCTGACGCCGTCGACGAGCTGGTCGGCGATGCCGCCGACTGCGCTGCCGACCACCGGACGCGACTTCCACATCGCCTCCGCCACGGTGAGCCCGAAGCCTTCGGCGAGGCTCTTCTGCACGACGACTGCCGCCTGCCGCTGGAGTGCGTTGATCACGAGCGCGTTCTCGAGCGGGTCGTCCATCGGCACCAGCGCCAGCTGTACCCGCGCTCTGTCTCCACTGTCGAGGCCGTGCCACCGATCCACGGTCTCGCGCCAGACGGCCTCCGCTTCGGGATCATCGGCCACACTCGAGAAAGCAGGCCCCGCGAGGACGAGTTGTGCGCCTTCGGTCGGCACGTGCTCGACGAATCCTTGCAGCACTCCTGCCATGTCCTTCAGGCGATCCCAGCGCGAGACCTGAACGACGAGCGGAGTGTCGGGCGAGAGCGGCAGGCCCTCGCGCACGACCTCGGCTCGACGTACGCGAGGCCCACGCTTCCCGGCGCCTGCGAGCAGTCCCGCGCCGCTCAGAATCTCGCGCCGGCGGGCGGGCGAGAGCGTCGTGTTCTTGGGCGCGAAGGGGTCGATCGAAGGCGCGATGACTGCCAGCGTCTCCGGCGCGATGAACGACGGCGCGAAGGCGGCCCGCGAGAACACATGGGCGTGAGCAGTCGCCACGTACGGACGCAGGAAGTCCCAGGCCTGCTCCGTCCATTCGTTGCTCCTGTCGATGCCCACGTGGCAGCGCCAGACGACGCGAGCGCCGCGCTCGACGAGCGCGGGGACGAGGCCGGCGGGCTGAGGATCGTGCACGACGACGACGTCGTCCGGCCGTACCGTCCGCAAGAGACTCTCGACGTTCGTGGCGAGCGTCCGCTCGTACCGCCGTCGCTCGTCCTCGCCCAGGCTGCCACCGTCACCGGGCGTCCCGTAGAGCCGGTTGTGGATCCGCTTGGTGATCGCGAAGAACTCGGGATCCCCGTGAATCACCGCCCATTCGGTCGAGATGCCCGCACCGCGTGCGTAGCCCAAGAGCATGTGCAGGAGCTCGGCCACGCCTCCGCCGGTCGCGGTCGAGTTGACGTTGACGACCCGCCTCCCGTCCAGACGCTCTCGCGTTCTCGTGGCGACCTCGAGCAGACGGGTGAGGCGCTCGGGTCCGATGATCGGACCGAGCCGTCGGGGATCGAGCGGTTGGAACTCGACGTTCAACGCCGCTATGTCAACGAAGACGGGTCACCCGATTCATCCCCGGCTCTCTCAGCCGACGATACAAAGATCCGCCTGCGCGAACGGTGCGTCGTTACGACGCTCCTTCTGCGAGCAAAGTCGCGCTACCCTGGCGTGCGAACATACGTTCGTGACCTCCCGCGGCCACCCGCACGCTGAGTTCCAGCGGGCGCTCAAGAACGGCAACGTGTGGGTCGCTGAGGCGGTCGCTTGCGAGCTACACCAAGTCTCGCTCGAGGACGCGCTCGAGCTCGTCCATCTGTACGCGGCGAAGAAGTCGCCGAAGTTCGATCGGGCGGCGATGAAATGGCTGCGCCGCTACCTCGACGAGAAGTCGCCGACGCTCAAGGTCTTCGCTGAGATCGTCGCGAGCCTTGTGCAGCCGGCAGAGTGACTAGCACGCGCCGTCGGCAACCGCCGTTGCCGTGAAGATGGCACCGCGCCAAGAGGCGGCGTTGCCGTTCAGTCGCACGATCTCGTCGTCTCGCAAGCCCCGGCTCCGGAGGTACTCGATCACCGCCTCATTGGCCGACCACGCGCTAACGACGCCAACCTGCCGTCTCCCTGACTGGACTGCGTAGC
>VAWZ01000060.1 GCA_005888365.1 Actinomycetota bacterium | reverse complement strand
CCTACACTCCCGCCGATGCGGGCCGACCGCGGGAAACAGCTGCTCAAGAACGGCGTCTACCGCGTGCTCGGCGAGGCGACGAGCGAGGTCGGCATACCCAACGGCGGCGACGAGCGGACGCTTCGCGTGCTCATGTACCACAAGGTCAACGATCTCTCGCCCAATCCGACGACGGTCCCGACGGCGGTCTTCGCCGACCAGATGGCGCTCCTCTCGGAGCTCGGCTACGTCCCCGTCTCGCTCGAGGCAGTACGCGATCACTACCTCGAAGGAGCTCCCCTCCCTGGAGGTGCGGTGCTCATCACGTTCGACGACG
>VAWZ01000059.1:335-10840 GCA_005888365.1 Actinomycetota bacterium | reverse complement strand
CGGGGTCCGGAACAAGACGCTCGACTGGGACGAGCTTGCTGTGCTCGAGGCCGGAGGCGTCAGGGTCGAGTCGCATGGGATCGGGCACTGGCCGCTCACGGCACTCGAGCCCGGCGCGGCGGCGCGCGAGATCGCGCTCTCCAAGCTCCGCCTCGAAGAGCGTCTGGGACGGGAGGTCGAGGCGTTCGCGTTCGTCAAGGGCTCGCGAGCCGACTTCCGGCCCGAGCACGCAAGCCTTGTCCAGCAGGCGGGCTACAAGCTCGCGTTCACGTCCATCTCGGGGTCGAACGGAGCCGAGAGCGACCGCTTTCGGCTCCGTCGCTACAACATCGAGCCGTATCCGGCCCGCACGTTCGAGCTCGTGCTGCAGGGGGCGTGCGATCTGATCGCGGTGAAAGACACTGTCCTCGGAACGTACGCGCGGCGGGCGCTCAACGCCGCGCTGGGAACGGCGACGCGCTGATGTTCGACGCTCGCCTTCGGCTCGCGTTCACGGGGGAAACCATGTTTCCCCCGTGCGACCCCCTTCTTCTTGACTACGTGGGGAACCTCCCGGTTCCCCACACCCCTCCCCGCGAAGCTCGCGAGACAGTCAGAGCTGCCTCATGAGCTTCGCGACGGTCCGCTACTCGCCCGAGCGCCGCGCCGATCTGGTCGCGCTGCTGGCGCGAGTGGGGACGACGCAGCTCTCCGACGAGGAGTTCCGCTGGTGGTTCGACCGCAATCCCGCGGGCGAGGGGATCGTCTCGCTCGCCGTCGACGACGGCGAGGTCGTGGGCGTCGCTGCGATGAGCTACTTCCGCACGGCGCTCGACGGCACGGAGACGAGGCTTGCGATCCCGGTGAACGTCGCGACCGATCCTCGCTACCGCGGACAGGGTGTCTTCTCGACGCTCGAGCGCGAGAACGAGTCTGCCGCGGCCGACGCGGGGTCCCCGCTCACGGTGACGTTCCCGAACGCCGCGTCGCATCCGATCTTCGTGACGCGTCTCGGGTGGACCGACCTCCCGCGCCTCCGTCTCTGGGCGCGTCCGCTGCGCGCGGGGGCCGTCGTCCGGTATCTCCTCGGCCGTCCCGGGGGAACCGGCGGGCTCGGAGCGCCCGACTCGTCGTCGCGAATCCTTCGCGGGCTCGAGGTGCAACCGGTGGAGCGTTTCGGGCCGGATCTGGACGCGCTTGGCAGACGAGTCGGCCCGGCCTACGGCCACCACTTCGTTCGCGACGCGGCGTACTTCAACTGGCGCTACCTCGACTCGCCGCGCGAGTATCGCTGCTTCGCCGCGCACCGGACGGGCGAGCTCGCAGGCGTCGTGGTCGTCGGGCACACGTTCAAGCACGGCGTCTCGGCCGGTTTCCTCGCCGACCTCGTCGCTGCGCCGGAGGACTACGAGACGACTCGCGCGCTGCTCATGCGCGCAGTCGACGAGGTGCGTGCCGGTGCCGACGCGCTCGTGCTCCTGCCGCCGCCTGCCCGCGTGCAGCGAAAGGCGTTGCTCGCGTCCGGATTCGTGCCGACGAACAAGCGACTCCGCTTCATCGGCAAGACCCTTCGCGACGGCGCCCGCCTCGACGAGCGAGGCCACGCCTGGTATTTCACGCTCGGCGACTTCGACTTCTTCTGAGCAGGTCCGAACAGATGGCGAAGCTGGTCTTCATCACGCAGCACGTCGACCCGGCGCACCCCGCGCTCGCGGCGACCGTGCCGAAGATCCGAGCGCTCGCGGACCTCGTCGACGAGGTCGTCGTCCTCACCGACAGCGCAGCGCCCGGCGTGCTCCCGCTCAATTGCCGCGTGAGGACGTTTCGAGCGGGTCGCAGGGCAGGGCGTGGCGTGAAGTTCGAGACCGCGCTGACGCGGGAGCTCCCCGGCCTGCGGGGAGGCGGGGTCGTCGCCCACATGTGCCCGATCTACGCCGTTCTCGCCGCTCCGCTCGTCCGACCGCTGCGAGTTCCACTCGTGCTCTGGTTCACGCACTGGCGAGCGAGCCGGCTGCTCCGCGCGGCGGAGCGAGTCTCGACCGCGGTCGCGTCCGTCGACACGCGCTCGTTCCCGCTCCCGTCGCGCAAGCTGCGCGCGATCGGGCACGGGATCGACCTGTCCGAGTTCGCATGCACGCCCGGCCGCGACGACGGAGAGCTGAAACTGATCGCGCTCGGTCGCTACTCGCCGGCGAAAGGCCTCGACGTCGTGCTTCGCGCTCTTGCAGCTGCGGATGACCGAGTCACGCTGGACGTGCTCGGGCCGACCCTTTCCGAGGAGGAACGAACGCACCGCGCCGAGCTCGTGTGCCTGGCAGCAGAGCTCGGTCTCGGCGGTCGAGTCAGGCTCGGCGACGCGGTTCCGCGGGCAGAGATCCCCGAGCTCTTCGGTTCGCACGACGCGCTCGTGAACAACATGCGCGCCGGAGCGCCGGACAAGGTCGTCTACGAGGCAGCCGCGAGCTGTCTCCCGGTGCTCGCCTCGAACCCGGTTTTCGACTCCCTCCTCGGCCCGGGCCAGCGCTTCGCGCGCGACGATCCGGACGAGCTTGCCGCGCGGATCGGGGATCTCGCGGTCATCGGCGGCGACGGTCGTGCGGTTCTCGGTCGCAGCCTGCGCGAACGCGTGGCGGCCGGACACTCGGTCGAGTCTTGGGCGCGCGGCATCCTGGACGCGGCAGCGATCGAATGAAGGACGGGCACGTCCTCCACGTCCAGAAGGTCGCCGGGATCTCCGGCTCCGAGGCCCACCTGCTGCAGCTGCTGCCAGACCTGCGTGCTCGGGGCTGGGACGCTCGGTTCCTGATGCTGCACGAAGACGAGCCGGGCGCCTGGGAGTTCGCCCATGAGCTCGAGGAACGAGGCGTCCCGCTCGACGCCGTCAGGCTGCGCGCCGACGTGGATCCGCTCGCCTTCGGCGAGGTGGCCGCCCACCTCTCGCGCCGTCAGCCGCGGATCCTGCACACCCACCTCGTGCACGCAGACGTGTACGGGCAGCTCGCGGGCACGATGACCCGCGTTCCGCTCCGCCTCTCGACGAAGCACGGCTTCAACGAGTTCCGCGAGGGGCGCTTCTTCGGGCTTGCCGACCGAACCGTGGGCTCGCTTGCGCACGTCCACATCGCGATCTCGCAAGGCCTCGCGCATTACCTCGCGGAGACCGAGGGCTTCGACGAGGAGAGGTTCGTCGTCGTCCACTACGGGATCTCGGCGCGGGATGGCGCGAGCCCCTACTCGGGCACCGAGCCGCGCCTTCTCTGTGTCGGGAGGCTGATCCCGATCAAGGGACATCTCGTGCTACTCCGAGCGCTCGCCCGTGCCCGCCTGCGCGTTCCCGGGCTCATGCTCGACATCGCGGGGCGGGGGCCGCTCGAGTCCTCGCTGAAGGCGTTCGCCCGCGAGCTCGGAATCGAGGACGCCGTCCGCTTTCTGGGCTTCGTCGCACCGGTGGAGCGGGCGATCGAGGACGCCGCGATCATCGTCGTCCCCTCGCTCGGGGAGGGCTTCGGCATGGTCGCTCTCGAAGCGATGGAGCGTGCGCGCCCGGTGATCGCGAGCGCCGTCGGAGGGCTTCCGGAGATCGTCGCCGACGGCGAGACCGGTGTCGTCGTTCCTCCTGCGGATGCCGACGCGCTCGCCGAGGCGATGGTCGTCCTTGCCGGTGATCTCGAGCGTTCCGCTGCGATGGGGCTCACCGGACGAAAGCGGGCGCTCGCGGAGTTCACGCCAGAGCGGTCGGCCGAGCGGATCGAGGAGCTCTACCGGGACGGAGCCGGCGCGGGCGGACGGTAGCCGAGTCGTCGCCGAGCGGCGTTCCAGGCCGCGGTGAGCGCGAACGCGGCCAGGAGCGCGAGCAGAAAGTCCCAGGGCGCGCGATAGCGGACGGCACCCGCGAAGATGACGGCGGCGAGGGTGTTGTAGGCGAGGAGCAAGAGGGCGAGCGCGGCGAAGTAGCGGGGCGCGAGAAAGAGCCCTGCTATTGCGAGGACGTAGAGCAGGATCATGTAGGCGGGCTCGACCGTGTCCCGCGCAGTGCGGGCGAGGCCGCTTCCCTGGCCGGAGTTGTCCGACCTGACCGAGGACTTCGGCGTCCAGAGCATCCGCACGGCCTGTCCCGACAGTCGCAGCTTCTCGCGTGGATGCTGGCGCCAGAACTCGATGACCAGGTGCCGGTACAGGCGCATCTGCGCGCACTCGTCGACATGCGTCGGCTTGCCCTCGAGCGTGAGGTCCGCGGCGAGCTCCGGCCACGGAGGCCCTCCGGGGAGGTTGGGGACGTCGTCGATCCAGCCGCCCTGAGCGAGCACGCGGTACGTGCTGACGTTGTTCGCCTTCCAGAGCGCACGCGTGTCGGTGGTGATGGTGAGGCAGCCCACCTGTACGCGGTTCCTGGCGACCCAGGGAGCGACCGCGACCACCGCCGCGAGTACGACGACCGCCGCGGTGAGGAGCCCGCGCCCCGGCGGCCGGAGCCGCCAGGACAGGTAGCCCGCGAGCACGACTGGAAGGAGCACGAGACGCGCATTGCCGAGGATCGCAATCCCGCAGACGACTCCTGTCGCCGCCGCCCCGAGGAGCGAGCGGTCCTCCCAGGCGAGAACTGCGAGCAAGACGAGTGCGGCGAGCACCAGGCCGTCGAGCACCTCCCGGTTCGCGTGTACGTCGTGCCAGACGAGGTACGGGTGGAGGGTCGTCAGCAGCGCCGCGACCAACCCGACACCCAGTGAACGTAGGCGCGTGCCGATCTCGAGGACGAGCAACGCGGTGAGGACCGCGACGAGCGTCTGCGCGAGACCGACCGCAAGCCAGGAGTGCCCGAAGGGCCAGTAGAGGCCCGCCAGGAACCAGCCGTAAAGCGGCTGCGTGTTCGCGGAGGGCCGGCCCGGGAGATAGCCGAACGTGCCGCTTTTCACGAGCGTCGTGGCGAAGCGATCGCTCTTGTCGACGAAGGCCGTGAGGATCGTGTGGCGCTCGCGGTTGACCACGACGAGCCGGGGGAGCGCCGCCGCGAGAGACACGACGGCAACTGCCATCCAGCCGCGTGTCGGGCGCCGCGACGATACTTCGGCGGGGATGGCCGACACGACGCGCGAACGGTACGCGGTCGTCTCCTGTCACGTCGAGCGACCTCTCGACGACGCGGTGTGGGCCAGGTTCTCGGCGCTGCAGGCGCGGCGACCGGGCCGATTCGCGATCGCGGCGCTCATGCGGCCGGCGGATCCCGCGGCAGGCGAGGACGAGGAGCGCTGGCTCGAGCGGGCGCGCGAGGCGGCAGCGCGCGGCCCCCTCGGTCACCACACACACTGGACGGCTCCCGACCACGCTCGCCCGACGGCCGTGGGTACAGGCCAACGCGTTCTCGCAGAGGGACGCCGGCTGCGCGAGCTCGGGCTCGCGCCCACACTCTTCTGCGGCGGGGGCTGGTACACGGACGCCGAGGTCGCCGAGGCCTGCGCCGAGCTCGGCTACGTCGACTGCACGCCGCGCGCGACCCGTCCTTCGTACCTGCCGGCTGAGTCTCCGTGGGCGATGCTCTCGGTCCCGGCCTCTGTGCGAGTCCCATCAGGCCGTCACGTGCTCGCCGTCCCCACTACGCACTCGGTCGGCGAGCTCGCCCGATCGGTCATCCGTAGAAGGTCGCCGGGTCCGGTCGTGCACGTCTACTTCCACGACACGGACCTGCTCGACCCTCGTCGCCGACTGCTCGTCTCGACGTTGCTGAGGCTCTTGGCCTTGCGCGCCGAGACAACCGATCTCGACGCGCTGGCGGCTTCGATCCGCGAGCACACGCCCGAGGTCGGCTGGAACGACGTGGAACGGCTCTAACATCAGCTCGTGGTGAAAGCCGTTCCGCCGGCTCGAACGTCGCCTCCCGCCGCGCCCTCGTCCGGTGACGACGTCCGCGCCTCGCGGCTCTATCTCTTCTCGCGGAGGCCGCTGCTCTCGCTGGCTCGGCGCGCGCTCTCGATGGGTACTCTCGTCGTCCTCGACGTCGCCGGGCTCGCGCTGGGCATCTACCTCGCGTTGGTCATCCGCCAGCTCGTCCACGGCGACACCGACATTCTCTGGGGCCTCCTCTGGCGAGAGGGTCCGCAGCAATGGCTGAAGTTCGCAGCTCCGATCACGGTGCTCGTGTTCGCGCAAGCTGGGCTCTACGGCGTCCGCGAGCGGCGTCCCGGACCCGGACGCGTGCTCTCGTCCCTCATCGTCGTCGCTCTGATCGTCTTCGCGTTCGGGCTCGGGACCGGCTACGACTTCACGACGTCGGGGCTCATCCCGACCTCGGTCGTCGTGTCGGCTCTGACGATCTCGCTTCTTCGCGCCGCCTACGAGTCCGCCGCGCTCGAGGTGATGCGGACTGCCGGAATCCGGAGGCGGGTCGTGCTGGTCGGCGAGGGTGAGAGCCTGACGTGGCTCAAGCGCTCGCTGGGAGCGTCGCGGGACGGGCTCTCGTACGACTTCGTCGGTGCTGTTGCGGAGGACGTCGCGCCGGGTCTCCGGCTGCTCGGGCCCCCGAAGGAGCTTCCGCGCGTGCTCGACGAGGTGCGGCCGGACGAGGTAATCCTCGCCGAGGCCGGCTTCGACGAGCGAGCGGTGCTCGAGGTCGTGGACGCCGCGCATCGGCGGGCGATTCGCGTCCGGCTCGCGCCGGACACCACCGAGCTGCTCATGCAGCGTGGGGAGTACGTTCCAGGGCAGGGCGCACCGCTCTTCGAGCTCCGTCCACCCGTCATCACCGGTTGGGACTGGGCGGTCAAGCGGACGTTCGACATCGTCGGCAGCGTCCTCATCCTCGTTCTCGGCCTCCCGCTCTGGCTGCTGATCACGCTCGCGATCGAGCTCACCTCACGCGGGGCGGTCTTCTACGTCGACCCCAGGATCGGGGTCGGCGAGCACGAGTTCGGGATGCTCAAGTTCCGGACGATGATCGCCGGCGCGGCCCAGCGGCAGGCGGAGCTCGAGGCAGCGAACGAAGCCGGCGGGGCGCTGTTCAAGATCCGAGACGACCCGCGGGTCACCTGGGTGGGGCGGATCCTGCGGCGTCTCTCGCTGGACGAGATTCCGCAGATCGTCAACGTCCTGCGCGGCGAGATGAGCCTCGTGGGGCCGAGGCCGCTGCCGCTCCGGGACCACCGCCTGCTCGAGGACTGGCATCGCAGGCGGTATGCGGTCCTGCCTGGAATGACCGGGCTGTGGCAGATCTCGGGCCGGTCGGGACTTCGCTTCGACGACCTGGTCCGGCTCGACTTCACCTATCTCGAGCAGTGGTCGATCTGGCTGGACATCACCATCATCGCCAAGACGCTCCCGGCCGTTCTCACCCGCCGCGGCGCGTACTGAGAACTCGTTTCAGGATGGTCGCCCGTCGAGAGGCGGATGCTGGAGGGCGCCGCATATCGACATGGCCGCTCATTCTGAAGCGAGTTCTAAGGCGCCTCTAGGCTCGGCTCCGCCCGCTGGAGCCTTCGCCATACTCATCCGCGATGAGGCCGCCGAAGATCCTCGCCGTCGCGTCTGCGATCGACCTCGACTTCCGTTACGGCTGCACGCCTGCGTGGTGGCAGCTCTGGAAGGGGATGTACGAGGCGGGGGTCGACCTCGTGGTGACGCCCTACCGCGGGCGCCCGGTCGAGGCACCGTGGTGGCGAGTAGCTCGCAACCCGACGTTCCGAGAGGGCGAGTCGTACGAGGCCGTGCGCGGCGCACTCGCGCGGCTCAAGGGGGATCGCTACCTGCGCCGGGTGGAGGTGAACCCGGAGGAGAGCGGCCTCGACAAGCTCACACGCGAGACGATCAGCCGCTGGGTAACTCCGCGCTGGAAGAGGCATCTGGAGAACCTGGTCGAGGCAGAGCGGCCGGACGCCGTGATCGTCTTCACCGTGCCCATGGCGCACTTTCGCGGGATTCCGACCGCGCTCCGGGAGCGCTTCGGGGTTCCGGTCGCCTTCTACGACGGCGACGTCCCGATGTCGCTCCCGGAATACGGAGGCATGGACACCGGCTTCAACCCCTACCACGGTGCGGATCCGTCCGAGTACGACTGCGTTCTCTCGAACTCGGAAGGGGGCCTCGAGCGCCTCCTCGAGCTCGGCGCTCGCCGTGCGGAGGCGCTCTTCTGGGCTGCCGACCCGGAGTTCTTCGCGCCGCAGTCGGTGGAGAAGGAGGTCGACGTCTTCTTCTACGGCTACGGGGACAAGTTCCGTCGCGAGTGGATGGAGACGATGGTCGGCGAGCCCTCGCGGCGCGCGGCCGACCTCGACTTTGCGCTCGGCGGCCTCGACTTCCAGGGCGACACCGGGCGGTCTCGCCTCCTCGGCGACATCCCGTTCAACGTCTTCGCCCGCGCGATCTCCGCGGCCCGCGTGAACGTCAACCTGACGCGTCGGCCGCACGCGACGGTGCCCGCCTCTTCGACAGCACGGCCCTTCGAGCTCGCCTCCTCGGGCGCGGCGATCGTCTCCAATCCCCATGCCGGGATCGACCGTTGGTTCGAGCCTGGCCGCGAGCTGCTCGTCGTGGAGACTGCCGAAGAGGCGCTCGCCGCGTATCGCGATCTCGTCGCCGACCCAGGTCAGGCGGAGGAGATGGGACGCCTCGCACGCGAGCGCGTGCTCGACGAGCACACGTACGCACATCGGGCGCGCCGCCTCCTCGAGCTCCTCGAGCTCGGCGTGCCGGCGCCCGTATGACCCGCACACGGATCGTCGCCATCGTTCCCGCACTGAACGAGGAGGGGATCATCGGCAAGGTCGTGGACGAGATCCGCGCCGTGAGCCCCGAGATCGACGTCGTGGTCGTCGACGACGCCTCCTCGGACGAGACGGCCGCGGTCGCGCGCTCGCACGGAGCGACGGTTCTCCGACTGCCCTTCAACGTCGGGATCGGCGGCGCGGTGCAAACCGGGTTCAGGTACGCGCTCGCCGAGGAGTACGACCGTGCAGTGCGGCTGGACGGTGACGGCCAGCACGACGCACGCGAGATTCCGAAGCTGCTCGAACCGGTCGAGCGCGGCGAGGCCGATCTCGTCATCGGCTCGCGCTTTGCCGAAGGGGAAGCGTCCTACCGGCCTCCATTCGCTCGTCGGATCGGGATTCGCGTCTTCGCCCGACTCGTCTCGCTCTTGAGCGGACAGCATGTCACCGACACGACGTCGGGTTTCGTCGCGCTCGACCGGGTCGGGATCGAGCTGTTCGCCCGCGAGTACCCGCACGACTATCCCGAGGTCGAGGCGACCCTGGTCGCGCTCCGGAGCGGGCTTCGGCTCGCCCAGGTGCAGGTCGAGATGCGCGAGCGCGAGACGGGAGCGTCCTCGATCACGTTCGTCCGCTCGCTCTACTACATCGTCAAGGTCCTGCTCGCGTTGCTCGTCTCCAGCCTGCGCCGTTATCCGCGTCTCCAGGGCACGTCGCGATGACGCCTCTTCGCGCGTCGATCGTCGGTGTCATCGCCTCGCTGGTTCTCCTGGTCATCGTCCTCGAGCTCGTACGCGGGCGGAGGCTGAAGGAGCGGTACGCGCTGCTCTGGCTCGCGACCGGCGTGCTCTCCGCTTGGCGTGGCGCCTTGAACACGATTGCCGGCTGGGTCGGGGTGGAGACGTATCCGCCCGCGGTGCTCTTCGCCGTCGCGACACTCTTCATCCTGCTCGTGCTCCTCCACTACTCGACCGTGCTCTCGAGCTTGACGGACGAGAACGTCGAGCTCGCACAGCGCGTCGCGCTGCTCGAGGAGCGCGTGGGGCGCCCGTCTCCTAGCGAGCCGCGGGTACCGGAGGGCTGAAGGCGAAGACGTCCCCGAGATTGGGGTCGTTCGCCCAGTTCGTCGCCACCCCGATCCGGTAGACAGCGCCGCGGGGAGGAGAGGCGTCGAAGTAGGAGTGGGCACGCGTTGTCTGGATGGGCTCGGTTCGCAGGTAGCAGGCCCACGAGACCCCAGAGCTGAGAGCGCACTCGATGTCTTTTCCAGAATGAAAGCTGCGGTACACGCGATAGAACACCTTCGCGCGCCAGGGACCGTCCGTCCACGTGATTCGCTGGCCGGAGGCGACGCGCTCGGTCCGTACGTGGATCCCCTTGTCTACAGGAGTCAAGATGTTGCCGCTCGGAAACTCCTGGACGACTGCTGGCGTCGGCGGGTGGATCCGGCTCGAGGTGGCTGTGGCAACGGCGGGCACGGCGACGGTGACGACTGCCGCCAGCACGACCCAGCGTGGCCGGATCGGCTTGCTGGCGGGCGGGCGAATCCGGTCGCCGAGCTGCCGAGCAAGCGTTGGCACGAGGAGCGGGATCGCGGCGAAGAGCAGGAGGTAGGCCGGCCAGGCCGGCATCAGCAGTCGCCAGAACGTGTTCCCTTCGATGCTCGCACGTGGCGAGAACCCCTTGACGACGATGAAGGCTCCGAGCCAGCCGGCGAGGAGCGCCGCGATCGCCGCCCTGCGAACTCGCAGCACCGCGATCAGCCCCGCGAAGGGAGCCCACTCCGCGAGTCGCGCGCTCCAGAAGAACTCTCGCAACGAGTCCATCTCGTTG
>VAWZ01000059.1:0-231 GCA_005888365.1 Actinomycetota bacterium | reverse complement strand
GCCGAGGCCGCGGTACTTCCAGAAGGCGAGGACGAGCAGTGCAGGTAGAGCCCCGATGCCGAACGCCACGGCTTCCCGCCACCGACGCGCGACCAGGTACGCGAGCGCCGCTCCCGCGGCGAGCAGGACGTTCGGCGGCTTCGTCCCGCAGGCGGCCCCGAAGAGCACCCCGGCGAGTGCGGCATCCCAGAGACGCCCGGGCGCGAGCGAGCGCACGACGAAGAGCGCCGA
>VAWZ01000081.1:659-10944 GCA_005888365.1 Actinomycetota bacterium | reverse complement strand
CGCGACGCCGCGAGACCGAAAATCACCCAGCGCGTCCTGCTCACTCAGTCACCCTACTACCGGCGGCGAGAGGGTCCTCGCACCTCCCGAGACGTCCACTGCGACCCGTAGCGGATCATCTAACCGGACGAGAACCCCCGCCAAGCGCGGGGTTCTTCAATTCGAGGTCCCGCTAGTTCTGCCCGCCCGCCGCGAGCTCTCGCTCCTCGATCCGCAGCGGAGCGTTTCCTTCCTGCGGCTGCCTGACCCGATGCTCGCTCGCTCCGGGCCTCTGCCCTCCCGTTTAGGCTTGGCTTCGAGCTCAGGTCGAACGGCTCTGACGTTGCGAGGGTGAGACAAGGCGAAGCAGCGCTCGTGAAAGCGAATCTGCATCAGAATCAGAAGCTGACCTTGCGCGCAGGACACGGCGCATCGTCACGTTGATGATCTCCGATTCGCGACTCATATCGATGCCCGCGTCATCGAAGGCGGAGCCGATGGTCGTCAAGGCGGAGTCCACTGCCTCCGTGGGTGTTGGCGCTCTGACTATCCCGTGAACAGCCAGCCATCCTGACCAGATTGCGCAGTCCGCCTCGAACTCAGGAAGCTTGCGTTTGAAGACCTCATCGAGACGGACGAGCCCCTCTGCGTCGATCCTCGCCCCTCTTATCTCAACCCCGATGGTCCACGCGGCCATCGCCTTCCCTCTCCCGGGCTGGCTCGGCGTCCGCAGGCGGCCAGCGTCCGTGGCTTTCATTTTCACACAATCACCGGCATAAACGGCGTCAGAGAGGCACGTCCTGCTGTTCTCTTGAGCCTCCTCGGTCGTTTTGCCCTGCGCCCGAGCGATGTCGCAGTTCCCGCATTTTGCGACACGAACGGGCGGCGCCGTTCTTCTTCGCGTTGATCGGCTTGCCACATTGGCGGGGGTTGTTGGCAGTGTCCGTCATGCCGCGAGTCCGCTTAAGGCACCTCAGTGCCAACCTCTGGACCAGGGGCAGAAAGCTGATCCCGGAGGATGGATCTCGCGCTTCAGGCCGAGAGGCGGCCAGAGTCTGCCGCAGTCGATGCTTGGACCCGAGCGCGGCGCGTCCGCCTCGCCCTGTCTCGCGGGTCTGGCGCGCACGAGGAACGTCCTGCTTCGCCCGGCGCGGCTTCACCGTCACAGGCGGCACACTCACCGAACTCGCAAGCTCACCCACGTCCGCACCGATCGGCGCTGCACCAACCGCCCCGCCCGAGGCTCGGCGCGGGGGGCTCGAGCGGCCCAAGCGCTACCTGACCAAGCGCTCTCGGGGCTCTCACCACTCGGGCCTTTGTGCTCGTGCTAATCGCGATCGCCACGGCGCATCCTGCTGATCGCCGATGGCTCGGGACCCGGGGCGACGAGCGCGAGCCCGGTGAGTTCGGCTGTGATCGCTACGCAGCTCCGCTGAGTGCGGACTGTGCTCGGGCGGTGTGGAAGACCGCGGCTGTCGCGACCGCGCGGGAGTTGCTGCTCGGTCGGTCTTGGGCGTCGTAGGGTCGGTTGAGGAGATGGCCGTGGTGGACGAGTGCGGTGGAGCCGCCACCGTCGAGGTTGATGGCTTGACGGGCGCCGAGGTCGGCCATGAACTCGGCGAGCTCGGCGAGCGTGAGTCCAACGTCGATGCCGGTCCTTCGGCCGTCACAGACGAGTGCGATCAGTTCGTCATCGGAGGTACCGAGTGCAGCTCGTGGGTGGCGGCCGGAAGTGATGTCTGAGTCGAACTGGTGGACGCCGGCTACGAATCCCTCGGGATCGTGCAGGTCGCGGAGGGGCGCTCCGTCCCGGACGAGCATGGGGCCGGCTTGGAGCAGGTGGCCGACGGGGCGAGGCGGCAGCTCGGCACGCGGGCCGATGTGGATCTCCCCCTCGTCGATGGAGATCGCCGCCCGCGCCCCTCCGTACGGGTCGAGAATAGGCTCCGTCTCGATCCGGCGGCCGCCGATCCACAGCTCGCCGAGCGGCGGCCCCTGCGGGCGGACGAAGAAGCCGCCGACGATCGCTTCTTGGACGCCAGATCGTCGGCACCAGTGGTCGAGTTGCTGAGGGGCCGCGAAGTGCTCGACGCTCAGGCTCGTCTGCGGACGCGGGTACCCCACGACGTAGACGGTTGTCTCCTCACCGTCTGCCAGACGATGACGGAGAACGTCATACCGAGTGGCGAGGGACTGCATCGGCACCCGTTTCCCGACGCTAGCAGCTGGTGAGCGCCAACCTCGCTCCGTTCCGGAAACCGTCTGGCGACGATTCGGTGAATCCGCGCACGGGAGAGCCTCAGGTGCGAGCAGCCCGCTGCGTGTCGAGGCGGCCAGCGAGCTGGTCGTAGATGGCGACGACGCGGGCGACGATCAGCGGCCAGCCGTAGTTTGCGCGGCTGTGCTGGTGGGCGCGGCTGCCGCGCCGCTTCCGCTCCTGCGGGTCGGAGGCAACGGCCCGAAGCGTCTCTGCGAGCGCGTTCTGGTCGTCGGCCGGGACGAGCCAGCCGTTTCCCGCGGCGACGAGTTGGGCGGGTCCGTGAGCGTCGGCGGCGATCACCGGCAGGCCGCAGGCCATCGCTTCGACGAGGACGAGCCCGAACGCTTCGGCGACGGAGGGAAGCACGAGCAGGTCGGCGGCATTCAGCGCCTCCGGCAGCTCGTGGTGGGGCCGCCAGCCGGCGAGGAAGAGTTGCCGGTCCCCGAGTGCGCGGGCGACCGTAAGCGGGTGTTCGCCCTCCCACTCGCCAGGGCTGCCACCGACGAGCACGAGCGGCAGCGGCCGCTCAAGCCACGTGAGCGCCTGGGAGTGCGCCCTGACCAGTAGCGGCAGCCGTTTGACGGCCGTGAAGCGGCCGACGTAGAGGAGGACCGCCTCGGCTTCTTGGAATGGCCACAGGTCGTCGTCCTGGTAGGCGACGCTGCCCGGGACGCCGCTCTCGTCCCAGCCGAGCGGATGCTCGACCAGCCACCGGCGCCAGTGGGCGAGACGCTGCGTGCGGTCGAGCGGCCGACGCCGGAACAGGTCGAGCTCGACACCGCTCGGGAGCTCGACGATCGCTCCGCGCGGGACGGCGAGGAGGCGTGCGATCTCGGCGCTCGCGCCGGGCGGAACGATCAGCCGCTCGCAGGCGCGCGCCCACCTGCGCATTCGCTGCTGCCAGCGCTCCGCGAACCGCCAGCCGGTGGGCGCACCCGCTTCGATCGCGCGCAGCAGCGCAAGTTCGGTGCCGTGCAACTGCCCAACAACCGGGACCTCCGGGAAGGCGCGCAGCGCGGCCTCGTTGGCCGGGGTCAGATGGTGGAGGTGAAGCAGCTCCGCGTGTGCCGCGCCGGCACGGTCGAACGCGTCTGCCCAGACATCGACCAGCCGCTCGTACGCTTCGTCATCGACCGTCGCGAAGACGCGATCGGGCGCGCCCGGCCGATCCTCGTACGACGGCTGGAACGGCACACCGGCCTCGCTGCCCTGCCGATCGGGCGAATAGTCGACGGTGACCAGATCGTCGCTGCTGAAGAAGGTCGGCGCATGAGTCTGCTCCCCCACCTGTCCGAGCGAGCCCACCGCCAGTGTCACCTCCCAGGCCGTCTGCGCCAGCGCGCGGCTGAGTGCGCGCGCGACCTGAGCCGAGCCGCCGCGCGGGAAGAAGAACAGGCCCACAACGACCCGGCGGCCGCGGAGCCGCCGCGCGGAGCCCTGTCGGGCCAGAAACGCGTCAGTCATGCGGCGGTCGCGTATTCGTGGAGAACGCCAACCGGTAGGTCACGCCGCTCGAGTCTTTCGTGGCTCATTCTGTTTCAGCCCTCCTCGCTCTCCCTTGCCGGAAAGTGCCGGACACGGTAATGCAGAGAGGCGATCCGACTTCATCGTCACGCTCGGCGCGCTGGTACCGGCAGAGTCAGGCGACTATCAACCTCGGAGTTTTCTCGGCATCATCCGCCTGGTGGCAGAGGCGTAGCCCTCGCTGCCGTGCCCCGGGTCGACGGTCGATGAGGCTGACTCCACCATCGTCCCGCCAGTCACGCTCTTTGTCGTCAGAGCAGAGGACCCGAGGATCTGTCGCCGAGCCGCGTGTTACGCGCCGTTGGCCGAGCCTCGAGCGTGGCCGAACTCGAGGGCGGCGCACCCGAAACAGAACGGGTACAGATCGCCGACACTCTCCGCCCAGTAACCCCAACGAGTCGCCTGCGCCTCGTCCTCGCCGATCGTCTTACCGCACTCGGCGCAGATGACTGTCGCCGGGTCCAGCGTAATTGGGTCACCCTCTCGCCGCAGCCCTTCCACCCTAGGCAGCGCGGGCGCATCGTTCCTTTCCCACCGTGTCGATCGGACCGGTTGGGGAGGCCTGGTGGCCGCCGGCGTTGGGCTCGCGACTCCTCGAGCGTCCAGTCGGACACGTCAATGTCCCGATTCTTCGCAGAGTCGTCGCCGCTCCGGAAAGCCCGTTTTCTACGCGGGCGTTTTCGCGTGAACGATCGGAAGGAGAAGGTCGTGAAGGTCCACTTCAGCGAGCACCCGGAGAGGCGTCCTGGTGACGACGTCGTCGCCACGAGCTTCGTCTCCGGCTCCAGGCGCACGCTCTTGCTCATGGCCGGTAAGGACGATTGCAGGGAGATGTACAAAAGCGGGGAGTTGACCGAGGAGGAACTCCTCAGCGCCGGGCTCGAGGTGAAGTGGTTGTACGAGCCGGACTTGACGTCGGAGGAGATTGAGCAGGCTTTGCATCGGGCGGGGTTCGAGGAGGACGAGCACGAGGACGACTACCAGGAGGAAGACGAGGAAGAAGGCGAGTGGCTCGCCTTCCGGCCACCACTCCACCTGGCTCCGCAGCCAGACGAGATCGTCGACCTCGTCGTAAGGCCGCTCGAGACCTACGTCGAGTTCGTACCACTGACCGAGGTAGCGGAAGATTGGCTCCCAGACGTCTGTGGCGGCGCGGCATCCTCAACGTCGACCCTTCGGACTACAGCCTTGACTTCGAGCTGGCCGAAGACGTGCTCGGCGAGACGCGGAACTTCGTCGTCCGGGTCGACGAGGGTCGACGAGGAGGACTGAGGCCCCAAGGCTGACTATCGCCCGCCTGCCGCTCAGCGCTCCGCGATCGGGCACAGAAAAACCCGCCGTTTCCAGCGGGTTCTGAGAAGCGGATGAAGGGACTCGAACCCTCGACCTTCTGCATGGCAACCCGTCCCGACACGCCAAGACCGGCCCAGCAGCCGCATAGTTAAGCCAAATCGGCGAGGGAAGGTGAGGTTGGATCAGGCTGAATCAGCCTCGTTGGGGAGAAAGTTCGGGAGAAATTCGCGTCCATGCAGACACCAATCGAGGACTGCACCCCAGCTTTGAACGATGTCCGAACAGATCGCCTGGAAGTCGCCCAGGTGGCGCCGCGCGGCGAGGTGGGCTTCGTCCGGATCGAGCAGAGCAGCCCGCCCGCGTCCTCACACGCCGGGTTTGTACGCCTTGACGGTCGTGCCGCGGGCACCGAACTTCTGCGCCTTGCGGCGTGTGTCCTCGAAGGTCGAGCGGGCGTACGTGTCGACGAGCTGCCCGGTCTCGATTCGCTCGAAGCCGTGCCGTTCCAGAAGCTTGGCGTACGCTGCTTCCAGCAGCGCCCCGGCAATTCAGCCGGTCCAGAGGTCGATGTTGCGTCGCCCCTCCGCGCTGACCGGGTTCTGGATCGTCACGTCCGCGATCTGGATCCGTCCGCCGGGTACAAGCACACGGAAGAGCTCGGCGAAGACGGCGTCCTTGTCCGGGACGAGGTCGATAACGCCGTTCGAGATGACGACGTCGAAGCTCTCGTCGGGGAATGGCAGCCGCTCCGCCTCGCTCTCGACGAACTCGACGTTTGATGCGTTCATCTCGGCGGCAGCTGTGCGCGCCTTGGTCAGCATCTGGAGAGTCATGTCGATCCCGGTCACCGCGCCCTGCTCGCCGACCATCTGGGCCGCGACGAGCGAGTCGGTACCGGCGCCCGAGCCAAGGTCGAGCACGCGCTCTCCGGGCGCGAGCCGGCCGAGCTGCCAAGGGTTGGCGACGCCGGCGAACGACTCGACCGCAGTCTCGGGCACGTTCGCCAGCTCGGGCGGGTAGCCGAGGTCTTCAGCCCAGGCGCGCCCGGTCGGAAAGATGAAGTCGCGCCCCGGGTCTTCGGACACCGAGGCATACGTCTTCTTGATCTCACTCTTCAGGACATCGATGTCGATCTCGACTTCAACTGCCATCACGGCCTCCTCGGTAACACATCGCGTTGACAGGGCTTGTCCGGCGAGCCACCGGAGGGAGCCTGGAATCGCGCGTGCTTTGCACTCGCTGTCTCCTCTCGGTTGTCTAGGGGGCCGGGGCGGGTCGGAGTGCGCCGCGCGCCTGCCATGACGTCGCAGCGACCAGCAGGCCGCTGGCGCCCGTGAGCAGGGCGACGATGGCGATCGCCGACTGCGGTGAGGCGGCGTCGGCGCTGATCCCGGCTATGAGCGCGCCGAGAACGAAGCCGAAGTCGCGCCAGAAGCGGTAGACGCCGACGACGCGCGCCCGGTCGCGCGGCTGGCTGGCGTCAGAGACCGCCGCGATCAGGGTCGGGTAAACCATCGCCGTGCCGACGCCGAGCAGCACGGCCGCGGCAAGCGAGGGCGCGAAGGCCCCGTGACCGGCGACGAGCAGGCCGAGCGCGGCCGCCTGGACGAGCATGCCGCCGACGATCAGCGGTTTGCGACCGGTGTGGTCGGAGAGCCAGCCGGTTGCGAGCTGGCCTCCGCCCCAGACGAACGGGTAGACGGCGGCGACAACGGCGATCTCGCGCACGCTGGCACCATGGGCGGCGAGGTAGAGCGGCGCCAAGCCCCAGGCGAGCGCGTCGTTGAGGTTGTTGACCAGGCCGGCCTGGCTGCAGGCGCGGAGGATCGGGTCGTGCACGCTCGCATACATGAAGGCGCTGCGAAGACCCGCGTGCGCGGGCACGGCATCTCCGTGTGCCTGTTGCTCGAGGGCGACCTGCGAGGCGGTATCGCGCACTGCAAACATGCTGACCAGCAACCCGACGATGACGATCAGCGCCGCGCCGACCCAGACGATCGTGCGGGGCGCGTAACTGACCGCGAGGGCGCCGGTGACAAAGGCGGCGGCGGCGACGCCGAGGTAGCCGGCCGCCTCGTTGAGTCCGAGCGCAAGACCGCGCCGGCGCGGGCCGGCCAGATCGATCTTCATCATCACCGTCATCGACCAGGCGAACCCCTGGTTGACGCCGAGCAAGAGGTTGGCGGCGACGATGAACCACCAGGAAGGGGCGAGACCGATCAGCAGCGGCACCGGCAGCGCCACGAGCCAGCCGATCACGAGCAGCCGTTTGCGTCCCAGCCGCTCGGCCAGCTCGCCGGCGGCGAGGTTCGTGAGCGCCTTGGCGGCGCCGAAGGCAACGACGAAGGCGAGAATCGTCGAGGTTGAGCGCAGCCCGAAGTCCTGCTTGCCCACGAGCGGCAACACACTTCGCTCGAGGCCGACCATGGCGCCGACGAGCGCGTTCAGCCCGACGAGCAGGCTGAACTGGCCGGCGTTCGCGCGCAGCCCGAGCCGCACCGGCGCCGTCATGCGGGAGCGCCGACCTTGCCAGATCGGTTAGCGCCGACGATTCGCTCCTGCTCTGCAGGCCGGGGCGGCATGTCGGCGACGAGCGCGTCGGCGAAGGCGTCCGGGTCGGCGAGTGCGAGCAGTGGGTTGTGGGCGCGTTCGAACCCGATCGACGAAAACGGGTTGCCGGAGAGGCCGCGCCCGCAGACCGAGCCGGCGTAGTGGCTCGGGTAGAGGACGACGTAGTCCCGCAGCTCGAGGAGCCGCCGCAGGCTCGCGTGCAGCAGCCGCGCCTGTCCGTGCGCGTCCCCGGCGACGTGCAGGTCGGGGCGGCCGACATCGCCGATCAGGAGCGAGTCGCCGCTGAACACAAGCCATGGCTCGTCGGTCTCACGGCGGAGGTCGGCGAGCGCGTAGGCGTGGTGGGCGGGTGCGTGCCCCGGCGTCGCGATCGCGGTCACAAACGTGTTGCCGAGCTCGACCACCTCACCATCGACGAGCGCGACATGATCGAACTCGACCCCGGCTCCCGCGGGCAGGTAGGCGGTCGCGCCGGTGCGCTCGACCAGCGCCGGCAGGCCGGAGATATGGTCGGCTTGGATGTGCGTCTCGAACACGGCCACGATCCGCGCCCCGATCGCGGCGGCTGCCACGAGGTACTCGTCGACGAGATCGGCGTGCGGGTCGACGACCGCGAGCTTCGCGTGCGTCGTGCACCCGAACAGATAGCTGGCGCAGGAGCTGGCGTCGTTCAGGAAAGGTCGCAGCAACATCGGCTTCTCCTCTCAGGCTGTCTCAACCGGGAGCCCGGCGCGCCGCCACTCCGGAAAGCCCACGTCCAAGCGGTGAGCCTTCAAGCCGCGCGCCCGAAGCAGGCGGACGGCATCGTCGGCATAGACGCAGTACGGGCCGCGGCAGTAGGCAACGATCTCCCGCCGCCGCGGCAGCTTCGGCGCAAGCGACGCCAGCAGCGGCAACGGCGCAGAACGCGCTCCGTCGATATGACCGGCCCGGTACTCCGCTTCCGGGCGCACGTCGAGCACAATCACGTCCCCCCGAGCTAGCCGTTCCTCGAGCTCCGCGGCCGAGACCTGCTCGACCCCATCCCGCTCGCCCAGGTACTCGTCGGCGAGGACGCCAACCTCGGCCACATGGCGAACCGCGGCGTCGCGCACGGCCGCCCAAAGATCGCCCACCTGCTCGCTCGCAAGCCGGTAGAAGACACGGGTTCCCTCCCGCCGCGTGCGCACCAGCCCCGCCCGCGCCAGCACCTGCAGATGCTGGGAGGTGTTCGGCACGCTCTGGGAGATCTCCGCCGCAATCTCATCGACCGAGCGCTCGCCCTGCGCGAGCAGATCAACGATCTCCGCCCGCCGCCCACTCCCGAGTGCTTGCGCCACCGACGCCAGCGCATCGAACAACGCCACCTTCGCCGCGCCGGTCGCCATGGGTTCAAGTTATCACTTGAATACTCCAGGAGCGAGTTTGGGGATTTCCCAGGTCGAGACGCGGAATTTGGCGGTGCTCGCGGGCCGCGATAGGAGGCGATTCCGCAAGCGTGAACATCAAGCCCGGAAGCGAACACTCGAACGTCCATTAGGATGTTCTCGTGCCCGACGACCGCTGCGACCTCCTCTGCCTCGACCTTCCGACGGCCGAGCGGCTCCGGCAACGGCGTCTCGCCACCGGCGCCGCGGAGGTCGCGGCCGCGAGGGCGCAGGGACTCGCGGATCCGACGCGTCTGACGCTTGCCGCAGCGCTGCTCGACGCCGACGAGCTCTGCGTGTGCGACCTCGCCTGGATCGTCGAGCGCTCCCAGAACCTCGTCTCGCATCACGCGCGCGCGCTGCGAGGCAGCGGGCTCGTTCGTTCGCGCCGCGAGGGGAAGATGGTCATCTACGCACTCACTGAGGAGGGGCGCGCGCTGGTGGCGTCCGTCCTGTCGCCCGCCGTGGCTCATGTCTGAGCAGGGCGGGGGCCTCGTCCAACTCGGCGCGATCCGGCCGTCGGTCGAGCGGAACAGACTCGAATACCGGGCGCGCATGCTCGCCTGGGGCGGCATTGCCTGGCACGTCGTCGAGTTCGCGATCGCGATCGGCGCAGGCCTCGCCGCAAGCTCGATCGCACTGATCGGCTTCGGCGCGGACAGCCTCATCGAAGCCCTCGCCGGCCTCGTCGTCGTCTGGCTGTATACCGGCGACCGTCGCGGATCGCACACCGCAGAACGCCGAGCACAGATCCTGATCGCGGCCTCGTTCTTCATCCTCGCCGCCTACGTCGGCGTCGAGGCAGTGCGTGCGCTCGTGAGCGGCGACCACCCGCAGGTGAGCTGGGTCGGCGTCGGCCTCGCCGCCGTCACCGCGCTGACGATGCCGCTGCTTGCAAAAGCGAAGCGGGGTGTCGGCGCAGGGCTGCACTCCGCGGCGACCGTCAAGGAGGCCCGACAGACCCAGCTCTGCGCGTACCTCTCGATCGCGCTGCTTCTCGGCCTCGGCTCGAATGCCCTCCTCGGCTGGTGGTGGGCCGATCCGCTCGCGGCGCTCGTCATCGCCGGGGTTGCAGTCGAGGAGGGACGGTCGAGCTGGCGCGGCGAGGGCTGCTGCGACGTTTGCTGAAACGAGCAGGCACGCCACGCAGGAACAGTTCAGCACACCGGCCTCGAGGAGCACGAGTACCCCGGCGCTGGGCTGACACTCGGCTAGTGCTCGTGCGGCTCGACCATCTCGCCGGGATCGGTCG
>VAWZ01000081.1:0-572 GCA_005888365.1 Actinomycetota bacterium | reverse complement strand
CGAGACGACGATGGCGCTGGCGACGACGCCAAGCGAGACGAAGCCGTCCACGCGGGCGTGATTGCCGTCCGCAACCATGGCCGGGCTCGACAGCCGCCGACCGGCCCGCAGCCGAACCTGCGCAGCGAGTTCGTTGCCGAGGAAGCCGATCACTCCCGCGGCGGCCAGGATCCAGAGATGCGAGAGCTGCTGCGGGTGGGTCAACCGCTGGACCGTCTCGTAGAGCGCCACGCAAGCCGAGACGAAGATGGCAAGAACGACGACAAGCCCGGCAAGCTTCTCCGCTCGGAACGAGCGAATGAAGAACGCGATCCCAAGCGGCACCGCCGTCAACGCATCCCCGAAGTTGTGGATGAGGTCAGCGAGGAGCGCGACCGAGCCCGCCAGGACGAAGATCGCCACCTGGGCACAGGCGGCGAGGGCGAGCACGGCGAGGCTGATCGAGACGGCCTTGACGCCCTCGTGCGACCGGACTATCGAGCGATCGACGAGCCCGTGCGAGTGGCCGTGCCCGCCCCCGCCGTGCGGCGGGTGATCCTCGTGGTCGTGTAGATGTTCGTGCGCCTCGACGG
>VAWZ01000080.1 GCA_005888365.1 Actinomycetota bacterium | reverse complement strand
CCTGCGTGAACTCGGCACGTCGACGCACATCGGCGAGAACGGACAGGGATTGCTGCTCAAACTCGCAATCAACATCAGCCTCGCCGTGCAGATGCTCGCGTTCGCCGAAGGCCTGCTCCTTGCAGAATGCGGCGGCATCGACCCCAGCACCGCAGCCGACGTGATGGCTGCAAGCCCGATCGGCTCACCGATGCTCAAGGCACGCCTACCACTCATCCTCGAGCTCCCCGACGCGGCATGGTTCGACATCGGGCTGATGCAGAAAGACATCGTCCTCGCACTCGAAGCCGCAAGAGCGTCACGCGTCCCGTTGCCTTCCGCGGCGGCGGCGGACGAGGTGTTGACGCTCGCACGGGCCTATGGACACGAACACCACGATCTCGCAGCGCTCTTCCAGACGCTACGGCAACTGGTCGGCGAACCGCTCCGAGCGGCCACGTGATTGATCGGAGCAGCGGCGCAGTACCCCTCGATCCGGGGGACACTGCGCGAAGCATGTCCATCGGGCCACCCGCCGCACGCGGCCGTACGCCAAACGCGACGCTTCTCGTTCTGGGACGAAGCACCGGGCCAGGGCGACGCTTGCTTTGTCTTCTGAGACGCCACCCACTGAGCGACACCGCGCGTTCGGCAGCATCGCGGGGACCTGGCAGGAAGCGGCCGCCACGCTCCGCCCCCGGCGGGAAAGCCGGGACGGTCCGCTGCCGCCACTACTTCTGACGCTGACGGTCGTAACAGGTCTCGTCGACGCAACGAGCTACCTGAAGCTCGGCCATGTGTTCGTCGCGAACATGACCGGCAACATCGTCTTTCTCGGATTCGGGATCGCAGGAGCCGGCGGCATCTCGGTCTGGGCGTCACTAACGGCGCTCGGCTCGTTCCTCGTCGGCGGCCTGGTTGGCGGCCGTATCGGCGCGCGGGCGGCGACCAACCGCGCCCGCCACCTCACCGTCGCGACAGAGACGCAACTCCTCCTCGTCGCAGGCGCGCTCGTTATTGCGGCGCTCGCCAGCGACGACCTCGGGCCGGGCAGCCGCTATGCGCTGATCGTGCTCCTTGCCATCGCCATGGGCATCCAGAACACCGCCGCTCGACAGCTCGCGGTTCCTGATCTCACCACGACCGTCCTGACGATGACGCTCACGGGTGTCGCGGCAGACGCACCGCTCGCCGGCGGGCACGGCTCGAGGCTCGGTCGTCGTGCCCCCTCCATCGCCGCAATGCTGCTCGGCGCGCTCATCGGCGGCCTGCTCGTCCTGAAGGTCGACAACGCCGCGCCCCTCGCGGTCGCGACCGGGCTTCTCGGCCTGGTCTCCCTTCTGACCTACCGCGCGTCCCGTTCACCGGCCGCGTGGGCGTATTCCGGCACGCAGGCGTGATCGTTCCGCCAAGCGGTCCATGGGCATCGTCGCCACCCGCGAGGGTTGTGCGATGCAGTCAAAGATTCACGCAGAACCCTGATTCGCGTTGTGCACCCGATCGGCAATCCGCCGAGCTCCCCGTGCGGCCCCGTTAACGAAGTGCCGGAGGATTCCCGGAGGCCTTCACGGCGCTGGGCTCGGGACCCAAACCCCGACCGCCGTACAAGCACAGGCATTGCGTACCCCGACGCTATGGTTTCTCACTCCTCCCAACCGAGAAAGCGAAGGTACAGTGCTCGTAGGTCTCGTTCGCAGGTCGCGCCATACTTTCGCAGTCCTCGCGGCGCTCGGGCTCTTCGTCGTCGGGTGAACGGTCGACCGAGCCCCGGGGCGGGGCCGACGCGAAGCCGAAGCCGCACTCGCATGTCATTCCGGAGCGCGCATACGACGCTGAGCGGCTAGTACCGATCGAGCTCGCGCAGCCGTTCGTCGCTGATACCGAAGTGGTGGGCGATCTCGTGCAGGACAACGCGTCGTATCTCGCGCCGCAGGCGCTCCGCGTCGCCTCCATAGAGCCGTTCGAGCGGTCGCCGGTAGATCGTGATCTTGTCGGGAAGAACGCCTCCGTACGCGCTCGAGCGTCCGGTGAGAGGCACGCCCTGGTAGAGACCCAGCAGCGGCATCCCCCGCGGAGGCTCCTCTTCGACGACGATCGCGACGTTGGACATGAACTCGCGTAGGTCGGCCGGCAGCGAGTCGATCGCCTCGGCGACGGACTGCTCGAAATCGAGGTCGGGTTCTACGGCAATGGCACCCCGGGTACGCCGACCTGCAGCCTCAGCAGCGCGGGATGGGCCGTCGCAGGTGGTCCGAAGAACGCGAAGTTGACGAAGAAGAGCGCTTTGCGCTCACCCCTACCCGTACCGAAGGCGAGGCTGGAGGGAGAGTCGAGCCCGTCGGCCGCGGTCGCCAGTGTCGTAACCACGCCATCGGCCCCGATGCGCAAGAGGGTGCTCTGTCCGCTGTTCGTGATGTAGAGATTCCGCTTCACGTCGAGCGCGATGCCGTCGGCGCCAAAGAGTGAAGGGCCCTGGACGAGCACAGCGGGCGCACCGGCGGAACCGTCCGGCTGCACTCCGATACGCACGATCTGACCGACTTCCGTGTTGGCGACGAAGAGCTCTCCGTTTCGATAGGCGATGCCGTTCGCGCCAATGGGAAATCCGAAGCCGAAGCTGCCGTTGCCGGCCAAGAGCGGATCCTGCGCCCAGATCTCGGCCGCCCTTCCGGGAGGAATGCGCCAGATGGCACCGAGGATGCTGTCTGTGACATAGAGGTTGCCGCGCTGGTCGAACGCGAGGCCGTTGGCGAAGAGGATCGCGCTCGTTCCTGGAAGACGCTCGCTCGTCCCGTCGCGCGTGATGCGATAGACCCCCCGCGTCGCCGCCGAGAACGTCACATCTGCCGCGTAGACGTTGCCCGAGGCGTCCACGGCAAGGCCAGTAGGGCCGAATTGCCCGGTGGCAGGCAGCGTTGCGAGGAGCGATTGCGAGCCATCAGGCGCAAACCGGCGGATCTGACCGATCGGCGTAACGCTCACGTAGACGTTGCCGGTCTTGTCGACGGCAACGCCTTCCGGGAACTCGCCGGCGGCAGGGTTGAACGTCACCAAAGTCTCGACTCCGCCGCTCGCCGAAACAGTGAGGGGCAGCGTTAGCGAAACAAAAATCAGAAAGACGACTGCTCGTAGCATCTCGAGCCTCCCCCTTGGAGCGCCTCCCTTCCTACTACAAGAATCGCACCCTTCCGACGGAGGGGTCAAGCGCCTACCGTCGTGAGCACGGGCTCGCGAGGCTCGGAGAGTACGCACTCGGGCAACAGCACGCGCACCGAGGCACCACCTGCCGCCGTGTCCTCGACCCAGGCGTAGCCGCCGTGCAGCGCCGAGAGCCGAGCGACGAGAGCGAGGCCGATGCCGGTTCCCGACTCGTCCGAGGTCGCCTTGTCGCCGCGGTCAAAGAGCTCGAAGACCGACGTCTTGTACTCCTCGGGGATCCCGGGTCCGTCGTCGTCGACTGCGATGAGGAGGTCGGCGCCCTCGCGTTGCAGCCGCACGGTGATCGGCGTTCCGCGCGGCGTGTGCTTGACGGCATTCGAGACGAGGTTGTCGATGATGCGCCCGATCTTGGGCGCGTCCAGATTGGCACGTGTGGGCTCCCCTTCGACCGAGATCGCGTGGTCCCCACGATTGCCGTACGCGACCTGGCTCACGAGCTCGAGAACGTCCGTCGGCTCTCGCGCGGGAGCGACGAACCCGTGTCGAAGCCGATCGATCTCGAGCAGGTCGCCGAGGAGGCGGTCGATGCGCCGCGCTTGCTTCCCGACCTGCCCGATCATGTGCGCCGCTGTCTCCCGGCCGAGCTCGTCCCCTTTCTGGCTCAGCGTCATGGCGAAGTTGAGGATCGCCGCCAGCGGAGTGCGTAGCTCGTGCGAGACGATGGAGAGGATGTCCGCGCGCAGAATCTCCGCCTGGCGCTGCTCGGTCACGTCCTGCGCAGTTCCCACAAGCCGGGCAGGGCTGCCCGAGCCGTCGTCGACCACCCGGCCTCGGGTGTGCACGATTCGCTGCCCTCCTGCAGGCGGAATGATCCGGTATTCGACGCTGAACGGCCGCTGATCGCGGAACGCTCGCCGTCCCGCCTCCTTCAGTCGAGGCCGATCCTCGGGATGGACACGCTCGAGAAAGCGACGCGCTGAGAGCTCGGTGGCTTTCGGAATCCAGAAGATGCGGTACAGCTCGTCTGACCACGTCACGGAGCCCGTCGAGAGATCCGACTCCCAGCTCCCGATGTGCGTCAGAGCCTGCGCCTCGCTCAACCTCGCCGCCGTGTGCTCGGCCTCCCGCTTCGCCGCGTCGCCTTCCTCGAGCGTGGCGCCGACGACCAGCATCCCGATCGCGAGCGCCGCCACCAGCGTCTGCGTGACTTCCACGCGGCCGGCCCCGCTCGAGACGTCGATCGGGACCGTCCCGACGACGGTCCCCCAGGTCGCGATCAGCCCGACGAGGAAGGAGCCGGCGGTCGCGCCGAGTTGACGAAACCCGAGCGTCGCCCAGAGGAGCAACGGGACGATGAGGTACGGATAGCGCCAGGCGCCTCCGAGAAAGACGACGCCGCAGGCGACCGAGAGCGTCGCGGTGAGCACGAGCGCCTCGAGGAGCCGTAGCCTCGTGGGGCGAGTCCGCCGATTGACGAAGATGAGCAGGAGAAGCGGCGTGACCAGTAGCACTCCGGCCGCGTCGCCGAACCACCAGAGCAGCCATTCCGATCCGATCGAGCCCCGGTTCACCCCGGCGAGCGCCAGCACACCGACGCCGTTCGTCGCGCTCACGAGCGTACTGACGCCCGCACCCAGGCCGACGAGGAGGAGGACGTCGCGCACTCGCCCGAGATCGATCCGGAACCTCGCTCTCCGGAGCAGCGTTGCGCCGGCGACGGCCTCGAGGGTGTTCCCGACCGCGATCCCGGCAGCGACGTAGGGTGAAGCGCCGCTCGTCACGTTCGTCAAGAACGCCGCGGCAGCCACCGCAGGCCACATGGACCGGCCGAAGACGAGGAGCGCGGCGAGCGCGATGCCGGTCGGCGCCCAGACGGGGGTGATGACACCGTGTGCGACGGAGAGGCTGATTCCCAGCTTGCCCGTGACGACGTAGGCTGCCGCTACGGCGATTGCCGAGAGCAGGTACTGCGAACGGGTGAGGTGGATCTCTTCAGTCACGCCGCACGGCGGCGAGGCGCGCAAGCAGCTTCTCGAGGAACTCGCCCTTGAGAAAGACGCCGTCGGCGCCTGCGGCGGAGGCCGCCTGATGGATCGTGGGCGCCGGGTCGCCGGTCAGGGCGATCAGGCAGAGGCTCGGGTAGTCGCGGCGAAGCCGGGAGATGGCGGCGAGGCCGTCGAGGCGTGGCATGTGCGGATCGATGACGAGCGCGTCGGGACCGAGCTGCTCCGTGAGCTCGATGGCCTCGAGGCCGTCTCGTGCCTCACCGATCACTGCGAGGCCGGACTGTGCCTCGATCACCCCTCGCAACGACTCGAGGTACGTCTCGTCATCGTCGGCGATGACGATCCGGACCACGCGTCACGCCCCGACCCGTGCCGCCGACGTGGACGCCGCGTTCAGCCGCTTCGGAGGTGCCGCGATCACATCGTGCTCCTGCTGGTCGCCTGTCGCCCGGACTGGTTCCCGCGATGGGGCCGGTTCCGTTGCTCGGCGACGAGGCTACTCGCCGCCCCGAGGCGGCGTCGATCGTTTCTTCGCTCTTTGCGAACTGTTTTGCTGCGAAGCGGTAACCGGGTAAGCACACCGCAGACATGGCGCACGTGTACGTCGGCTGCTCGGGCTGGAACTACGACCACTGGCGGGACGTCTTCTATCCACGGGGCCTCGGGACGTCGCACTGGCTCGAGCACTACGCCGGGACGCTCGAGACGGTCGAGGTCAACGCCACCTTCTATCGGCTCCCGACCCGTAAGACGGCCGCCGGCTGGGCGAAGGCCACCCCGGACGGGTTCGTCTTCGCAGTCAAGGCCAGTCGCTACCTGACGCACGTGAAGCGGCTTCGCGACGTGGCCGACGGCTGGCGACGCCTCAGCGAGCGAATCGTGCCACTCTCGGACGCCGGCAAGCTAGGGCCCGTCCTGTGGCAGCTGCCTGAGAACTTCCACCGTGACGACGACCGTCTTGCCGAAGCGCTCGAGGCTCTTCCGCCCGCGAGGCACTGCTTCGAGTTCAGACACGAGAGCTGGTTCGTCTCGGAGGTCGAGGAGTTGCTTCGGGCACATCGCGCCGCACTGGTCTTCGCCGACGAGCCGAAGCGCCGCTTCCAGACCCTCACACGAACCACGGACTGGACCTACCTCCGCTTCCATCGCGGGCGCGGGCGAGACGGGAACTACACCCCCGCGCAGCTCCGGGAGTGGTCGGGCCGAGTACGCGGATGGCTCGGGGACGGCGACGTGTACGCGTACTTCAACGACGACTGGCGCGGGCACGCCGTCGCGGAAGCCGTCGAGCTGGGAAAGCTCGTAGGCGGCGCGTGACGCGTTAGGGGGCAGCGGAAAGCGTCCGACGACGAGTCTACGCTGGGCGGATGGACCAGCACGTCGCCGTCCCGAAGCCGTTCGTGGGGCCGACACTGAGGGTCGGCGTGCTCCTGGCGGTCGCGATCCTCGCAGCGTTCGGCGCCTGGATTGTCCTCGAGCGCGGCCGGACCGGTGAGACGTCGGCGCCACCGGCGGCACCGGCAGATGGGCCGCGAATCATGACCGCCGACGGTCTTACGGCCCTCGCCGGACTGCAAGGAAGCAGCGTGTATTGGGCCGGCCCTCGGCCGGACGTGGTCTACGAGGTCACGAAGACGACGACGGGGTACGTGTTCGTCCGCTATCTCCCGGGCGGCACGTCGCCTGGAGATCCGCGCCCCGACTTCCTCACGGTCGCGACCTATCCGCGACCGACCGCCTACGCCGACGTGCGGGCCGCCTCGAAGCGACCGGGAGCGGTCGCGATCGCGCTTCCACACGGCGGGCTCGCCGTGTACGACGTCGAGCGTCCGACGAGCGTCTATGTCGCGTACCGTCGGGCCACGCAACAGGTGGAGGTCTACGACCCCTCCGCCCGCGAGGCCCTCCGGCTCGTCAAGACCGGATTCGTGCGACCGGTCCCTTAAAGGGACAGGTCGGCGAGACGGCCGTCGATGACGCTGCTCGTCCCCTGGCTTCTCTTTCCGCTCGTGCTCGCCGTGCTCGCGCTCGGGTGCGCACGTCTGCTCGAGCGAGTCGTCGGCCGGCAGCTTCCGGGCGCGTTGCCCCTCCCCGTCGGTCTCGCCACGCTCACCGTCGTCGCGGGGTTCACCACGTTGTCGCCCCGGACGGCCGATCTCACCGTGCCGACGCTCGTCGGGCTCGGGATCTTCGGGCTCGGGCTAAACCGGCGGCGAGCGCTCGCCGGTTTCGACTGGCGCGCGGGAGCCGGGGCGCTCGCCGCGTTTCTCGCGGTGGGCGCACCCGTGATCGCCTCGGGAAAAGCGACCTTCTCGGGCTACGTCAAGCTCGACGACAGCGCGACCTTTCTCGCTCTGACCGATCGGACCCTCGAGCACGGACGTGACCTGCACGGGCTCGCCCCGTCCTCGTACGAGGCGACGCTCGCCGTCAACCTGGCTCACGGCTATCCGACCGGGTCGCTTCTGCCGCTCGGAGTAGGCGCCAGGCTGGTCGGCACGGACCCGGCATGGCTCTTGCAGCCGTATCTGGCCTTTCTCGCCGCGATGCTCGCACTCGTGCTCTACGTCCTCGCAAGCGGCGTCGGGCGGAGTCCCTGGATGCACGCTCTCGTGGCTGGAATCGCGGCGCAGCCCGCTCTCCTGTACGGATTCGCACAGTGGGGAGGGGTGAAGGAGCTGTACGCCGCTCCCGCGGTCGCGCTCGTCGCCGCGACGTTCCTCTGGGCGCGCGAGGGAATCCGAACGGCCCTCGTGCCCGCAATGGCGGCAGCGGCGCTCATGCTCGCTGCGAGCGTAGGTGCGGCTTTGTGGCTGCTGCCGGCAGCCGGGATCTTGCTCCTCAGGCGACCGACTCGAGGCGTCGCCGCAACCGCGCTGGCCCTCGCCCTCGGGCTCCCCGCGCTGGTCGCGTCCGCGCAGTTCCTCCGCGGGGACAACCGGCTCTCGTTCGCGTCGACGGACGAGCTCGGCAACCTCCTCGCTCCTCTCTCGCCGCTCCAGATCCTCGGAATCTGGCCGAGCACAGATTTCCGCCTGAAACCGGAGCTTCCCGGCCTGACGGCAGGGCTCCTCGGGCTCGCGATCGTTGCCGCGGTCCTCGGACTCCTCTGGGCGTGGCGGCATCGAGCCCAGCCGTTGCTCGTCTATGTGACCTCATGCTGCACGGGTGCGGCCGTGGTCGTGTCGCTGGACTCTCCCTGGCTCGCCGCCAAGGCTCTTGCCGTGGCGGCTCCCGCCTTCACCTTGCTCGCATTAGTTGGTGCGACGAGCATCGCGAGGGCGGGTAGACGGGCTACGGGACTGGCGCTCGGCGCAGCAGTCGCCGGCGGCGTTCTCTGCTCGAACGCTCTCGCCTTCACGGATCCGAATCTCGCCCCTCACGACCGGCTCACGGAGCTCGAGAGCATCGGTGCTCGGTTCGCAGGCGATGGTCCGACGCTGATGACCGAGTACCAGCCCTACGGCGTACGCCATTTCCTGCGCAGCCTCGACGCCGAAGGTGCCTCCGAGCTGCGCGTTCGGCCCGTGCCGTTACGGGACGGAGAGCTCGCGGCCAAGGGCGAGTCTCCCGACCTCGACGCGCTCGAGCCTGAGGCCGTTCTCGTGTACCGGACGCTCGTCCTGGAGCGGGATCCCCGGTGGAGCCGACCGCCTGCGGCATACGCCCTCGCATGGCGGGGCCGGTACTACGAGGTCTGGCAGCGACGGCTGGCGCCGACCGTGCTCGTGCACCTGTCTCTCGGGGACGACGCCGATCCATCGGCCCGTGCACCCTGCGACTCGGTGCTCGAGCTTGCGACTCGCGCGCGGCGTTCGGCCGGTCTTCTGGCGGCACGCCGGCCACCTGGCGGAGAGGAAACGTCCGTCCTCTACTTCACGCCCAGTCGGGCTCGGATGCTGTGCGGCCGTCGCTTCGACTGGCTCGAAGTCGTCCGGGCGTGACGTGATCGGTCAGGCCGAGCAGACCGCGTACGCCTGGATGGAGAACGACCCGATGCCCGTCGCGTCGTTCGTCGCCGTCGCGGTCCACGTCGTCGTCGAGAGCGGTCGGTTGTCCGTCGGGACGACGGTCAGTGTGACCAGTCCGCCACTGACCGTGTATCCGCCGCCCAGGAGAACCTTGCCCGCCGGACAGGTGGCCGTCGAGGTGACCGCGGTTCCGAGCGGTGGCAGGTTTCCCGAGGACGACGTCGCGCCCGACACGATCTGACTCGCGGCAGGCCCGGCGGCGCCCGTCGCTCCGCTCGCTCCCGTCGGCCCGGCAGCACCGGTTGGCCCAGTCGCGCCCGCTGGGCCGGTTGCCCCGGCAGGGCCGGCGGCTCCTGTCGGGCCCTGAGGCCCCGCTGGCCCGGTGGCACCCGTCGCCCCCGCCGCTCCTCCTGCACCAGTCGCGCCGGTGGCACCCGTTGGGCCGGCGGGGCCTGTTGGGCCCTGCGGCCCCGCTGGTCCAGTAGCACCGGTCTGACCGGTCGCGCCGCTCGCTCCCGTCGGCCCGGCGGCGCCAGTTGGGCCGGTCGCGCCCGCTTGGCCGGTTGCCCCGGCAGGGCCGGCGGCTCCTGTCGGGCCCTGAGGCCCCGCTGGCCCGGTGGCACCCGTCGCGCCCGCAGGACCGGTCGCCCCCGTGGGGCCCGTGGCTCCTGTCGGCCCTTGCGGCCCCGCTGGTCCGGCTGGGCCGGTCGGACCGGTCGCACCAGCGGATCCCGTAGCCCCGGCAGGGCCGGTCGCTCCTGTCGGGCCCGCGGGCCCCGCTGGCCCGCTGGCGCCCGTCGCTCCCGCCGGTCCTGCTGCACCAGTCGAGCCGGCCGCACCCGTCGCGCCGGCAGGACCGTCCGCACCCGTCGGGCCGACGGCGCCTGTCGGCCCCTGCGGTCCGTCAGCACCGGTCGGACCCTGCAGCCCCGCTGGTCCAGTCGCTCCAGTAGCGCCAGTGGACCCAGTAGGGCCCAACGCACCTGTCGCACCGGTTGCGCCAGAAGGGCCGCTTGCGCCTGTCGAGCCCTGCGGCCCGACCGGGCCGGGTGGTCCATCGGCTCCGGTGGCACCCGTCGCGCCAGTCGCACCGGTCGCGCCCGTCGGGCCTTCGGGTCCCACTGGCCCTGTCGCACCCGTGACGCCGGCCGCTCCTGTCGCGCCTGATGAGCCCGTTGCTCCGGCGGGGCCCGTGGCTCCAGCCGGCCCCTGGGACCCCGCAGGCCCGGTC
>VAWZ01000079.1:467-16721 GCA_005888365.1 Actinomycetota bacterium | reverse complement strand
ACGAGAGCTCGCCCCTCGAGTCCGAGCCCGAGCATCTCGAGCTCCGGGGCGCCGAACACCCGGCCCAACTCAACGGCGCGCTCCGCCAGCCGCCGCGCCTTGCCCGTGTCCTCGTCCAGCGCAACCGCGATGTGTCCCTCGTGGATTGCGAGCCAGCCGTGGTCGATCCCCGGCTCGAGACCGTCAATGAGGCTATGCGCCCGTTGGAGCCAGCCGTTGGCGACCGCCGCCTCGCCGCGGAACAGGAGACAGTCGGCCGCGAGCCAGGCGGCTATCCGCGCCGCGGAGCCTTTGTCCCCGCGCTCGAGGTACAGGCTGTAGGCCCGCTCCCGGGCGTCGAAGGTGAGCCGGTCCTCGTTCAGCATGTGGCCAACCCAGCCCATCCCTTCGAGCGCTTCTGGGGTCTCGCCCCCGGCCAAGGACTCTTCGAAAGAGGCCCTGGCACGCTCCCAGTCCCCGCCGCTGAGAGCCGCCCAGCCCGCCTCGAGCGGGGCTGCACGCACGAGTTCCTCAGCCATATCGCTTCCGAGTAAGAATCAGGCTCGCAAACCTGGTGGCGAGGAGAGAGAGGGTCGAGCCCTCGCGCCGCTTCTGCATGGTCGTACTCTCACCCCGGCCTCGGACTACCGTCAAGCGCGCCGATCGTGTCGCAGGTTTGTTACGCAGCGTAATCCGATAGGAGCGGCCGTTCGCCGGCCAGCCCACAAGGCGAGCCTGAGATTCGAGATGCAAACAGAAGGTTGCAGCCCGAGGCTCGCGACATTCGCACGAGTCAAAATCCCAAATTTGCAGGGCTGTTTGACTCAGAAGAAGCGGATGAAGGGACTCGAACCCTCGACCTTCTGCATGGCAAGCAGACGCTCTAGCCAACTGAGCTACATCCGCGCGAGCGGCTGATTATAGCCGCCGCCTACGCCGCTCTAGTGCCGCGCGTAGGTCGCAGTCAGTCGAATCTCGGCCAGGATGTGGGGAGCGATCGCGTCCTCGAACGCCGCGCGGTCGGCACCTGGCTCGAGGTCGACTTCATCGTCGAGAGCCAAGAGTCGGAAGACGTAGTGATGTGTCTGACCTCGTGGCGGGCATGGCCCGCCGTACCGTGTCTTCCCGAAGTCGTTCTTTCCCTCGGAGAAAGGCGCGTCGCTCACCAACGCGGTGATGGACGAAGAGATCCCCCAGACCAGCCAGTGCGTGAAGGTTCGGCCCGGCGCGTCCGGATCCTCGAGCACGAGCGCTAGCTCTTTCGTCCCGTCGGGCACGTCCGTCCAGACGAGCTTCGGCGAGACGTCCTCCCCGTCGCAGGTGAAGCGCGCGGGAATCGCTGCGCCCTCGTGGACGTCGCTCGCCTCGGTGAAGGCGAATCCCTCGACTGTGGGCCCGCTCGTCAACTCGGTTCCTCCTCCGCGGCCTCCGCACCCGGAGAGTGCCAGGAGCGACACGGCGCTGACCGCCGCAAGCCTCACGACGCCGAATCGAGCGCCTCGTTTACAAGACGGTCGGCGAGCTCGTTGTGCTCACGCCGTACCGCTCGGTAGCTCACCTTGCCGACCTCGCGGGCAAGCTCCGACGCTTCGAGAAAGAGCGCCTGCAACGCCCGGTTCTTCACGCGGTACTCGCCGCGCATCTGCTTGACGAGGAGCTCGGAGTCCGAGACGACCTCGAGCTCACTCACCCCCGCCGCCGCAGCGCGCGACAGGCCGGCGACGAGGGCCCGGTACTCGGCGACGTTGTTCGTAGCGATGCCGATCGTCTCACCTCGCGCGTCGAGCACGGTGCCGTCCGCGGCCTCGAGCACGTACGCGTAGGCAGCAGGGCCCGGGTTTCCGCGCGCGCCGCCGTCCGTGAAGAGCGTCGCCTTCACGAGTCGACGAGGGGGTACACGTCGTACGCGGGCTCCTCGTAGGGATGCGAATCGCGCAAGGCGGCGACGACGTCACCGAGCAGCTCCTCCGGAACGACGGTCTCCACGCGCAGCTCGGGAACGTGCTCCTCGGCCCCCTGCTCGCCGACCGCGGGCTCAGTCCCCTCCCCGCCGAAGAACGTACCGGTGCCGGCCGTGTACCACGAGCACCGCTCGTAGTCGCCGATCCGGCCGGCTCCCGCTTCGAACACCGCGAGCCGCGTGGCCTCGAGCGACTCGGTCGGCACGAACCAGACGAGCTTGACGTTCGCCACGCGAAGCCGGCGCTACTCGACGTTATCGATCTGCGCGCGCTGCAGCGTGGCCGAGTAGTCGACGTAAACGGACTTCCACTCGGTGAAGACGTCGAGCGCCGCCTGTCCAGCCTCACGGTGGCCGTTCCCGGTCTCCTTCGTTCCCCCGAACGGCAGGTGCACCTCTGCGCCGATCGTCCCCGCGTTGATGTAGGTGATCCCTGAGTTCAGGTCGCGCATCGCACGGAACGCCCGGTTGACGTCCTGAGTGAAGATCGACGACGAGAGCCCGTACCGAATCCCGTTGGCTACACGGATCGCCTCGTCGAAGTCCGTGACGGGGATGAGCGCGGTCGTCGGGCCGAAGATCTCCTCCTGCGCGATCCGCATGTCGGGCTCGACGTCGGCGAAGATCGTCGGAGGGTAGAAGAAGCCCTTGTCGAGGCCGTTGCCGGTCGCGATCTCGCCACCGGTGAGGAGCTTCGCGCCCTCGCCCTCCCCGATCTCCGTGTAGGAGTGGATCTTCTCGAGCGCCGGCGCGTTGATCACCGGACCGACGTCCGTTTCGTCCTCCCAGCCCGGCCCCAGCCGCATCTTCTCGGCGGCCGCGACAAGCCGCTTCTGGAGCGCGTCGTAGATCTTCTCGTGCGCGATCACGCGGCTCGCTGCAGTGCAGCGCTGGCCCGAGGTTCCGAACGCAGACCAGATGATCCCGTCCACCGCCAGATCCAGGTCGGCGTCGTCCATGACGATGATCCCGTTCTTTCCGCCGAGCTCGAGGTGGACGTGCTTGAGGTTCTCGGCCGCCGCTTCGAGGACCGCCACTCCGGTCTCGCGGGAGCCGGTGAGCGTGATTACAGGGACATCGGGGTGGCGCACGAGCCGGTCGCCGACCGCCCCACCTCCCCCGTGCACGATGTTGACGACGCCGGCCGGGATGCCTGCCTCCGTGAGCAGCTCGACGAAGCTCTCGCCGAGAGAGGGGGTGTCTGTCGCAGGCTTGAAGACGACGGTGTTGCCGCAGACGAGAGCCGGCACGATCTTCCAGGAAGGGATAGCGATCGGAAAGTTCCACGGGGTGATCACGCCCACCACGCCGATCGGCATGCGGACGCTCATGTTGAACTTGTCCCGGAGCTCGGAGGGTGTCGTGTGGCCGAAGAGCCGCCGGCCCTCGCCGCCCATGTAGTAGCTCATGTCGATCGCTTCCTGGACGTCGCCCCCCGCCTCGGCCTTCACCTTCCCCATCTCGTGCGTCATGAGCTCGGTCAGGTCGGCCTTGTGCTCCTTGAGAAGCTCCGCGAAGCGGAAGAGGATCTCCCCCCGCTTCGGCGCCGGCACGAGCCGCCACTCCTCGTACGCCGCCTTCGCGGCCTCGACCGCCCTGTCGACGTCTTCGGGCCCGGACTTCGGGAAGGTGCCGATCACCTCGCCGTCTGCCGGGCTCGTGCTCTCGAAGGTGTCCCCCGAGGCCGCGTCGACCCACTCGCCGGCGATGTAGTTCTTGAACTCGCGAACGCCAGTCGTAGCCATGGCGGCCAGTCTAGTAGCGGTAGGCGGGAAGCCTGCGCTTAGCGCGCGACGTCAGGGATGACGCGCCCGCTCGCGTCCAGCTGCGCGTTCCAGCCCGTGTACGGCGGCTCGATCTCGGCGATGTCGGCACCCCGGTCCGCGAGCCGCAAGGGCTGAACCGCCTCGGGCATGACTCGGTACTGGTACCACGTGATCTCCCAGGCGAACGTGAGCACGAGCTCGCTGTTGACGCCTGACAGCGGCACGATCGAGACCAGCGGTGCCCCGAGAGCGCGAGCGACGCCTTGCACCGTGCGCCGGAAAAGGCTGGCATTGAACAGGTCGGCGGCCTCAACCAGCGCCGCCTCTCCGTCAGACAGCCTCCGCAGGATGGGCTCGGAGACCACCGGCTCCGGCTCGCCGTTCCGCACGCCCAGCAACTGAGCCCAGCGAGGGCGCCGACGACGCATCTGCGGCGAGAGCGCGGGCGACATCGGTCCTCCCTCGCGTACCCACCCGTACTCGAGCGCGACCTCCTGGCAGAGCGGGCAGACGTCGACGAACTCGATCCCGTCGGGAGAGAACCTGAGGGCGTATTCGCCCTGGAGCAGCGTGCGCTCACAGACTGCGCAGGCGCGGCGCACACTCGCCTTCGTCACGCGCATGGCGGCGACTCTAGCATCGGCTCAAACGTTTCCACAGGCTTGCGCCCGTCGGTCAGGCCCTGGCGAGCTCGCGCTCCCGCTTGACCTCGTCGATCACCTTCTGCGCGACGTGCGCCGGAACCTCCTCGTAGCGCAGGAAGTGCATCGCATAGTCGCCTCGTCCTCCGGTCATCGAGGTGAGCGACTGGGAGTACGTCAGGAGCTCGGCCATCGGTACCTCGGCCTTGATGGACGTCATTCCCCCGACTGGCTCCATTCCGTGAAGGCGCCCGCGTCGTGAGTTGAGGTCGCCGTTGACCGCGCCGACGGCGTCGTCCGGCACCGTCGCCTCGAGCTCCATGATCGGCTCCAGGAGCACCGGGTCCGCGTTCATGTACGCCTCCTTGAACGCCATGGAGCCGGCGATCTTGAAGGCCATTTCCGAGGAGTCGACCGTGTGGTACGAGCCGTCCACGAGCTCGACCCGCACGCCCTGGACCGGCGCCCCCGCGAGCTCACCGTGGTGCATCGCCTCCTGGATGCCTTTGTTGACAGCCGGCCGGAACCCCTGCGGGATCACGCCGCCGACGATCTTGTCCACGAACTCGTAGTCTCCGTCCGAGATCGGCGTCACGACGATGTGGCAGTCGCCGAACTGGCCGCGCCCGCCGGTCTGCTTCTTGTAGCGGCCGTGGGCACGCGCCTCGCGGCGGATCGTCTCGCGGTACGGCACGCGCGGCTGATGGAGCTCGATGTCCACTCCGAACCGTCGCTTCGCGCGCTCGAGAGCAACCTCGACGTGCATCTGGCTCATCCCCGAGAGGATCTCCTCGCCCGTCTGCTGGTCGCGGTGCAGGTGAAGCGTCGGGTCCTCTTCGGCGAGCCTGCGAATCGCGGTCGCCACCTTCTCCTCGTCGCCCTTCGACTTGGGGGTGATGGCGAAGCTCATCACGGGCTCGGGGAAGCCGAACTCCGGAGCCTCGACGGCGACCTCCTTGTCCGCGAGCAGATCCCCGGTCTGCGCCTCCTTGAGCTTCGCGACAGCTCCGAGGTCACCCTCGCCGAAGTCGAGTGCAGGATGGTGCTCCTTCCCCTGCACCTCGAGCAGCGTGCCGAGCCGCTCCTTCCCCTTGGCGCGCAGGTTGAGAAGGGTGGTCTCGGCGGTGACGGTTCCCGTGAGGACCCGGAAAAGATTGATCCTGCCGGCGAACGGATCCGCCACGGTCTTGAAGACGAAGAGCGCCGAGGAGGCGCCGTCGACGTCGATGGGCGAGCCCTTCTTCGCGGGCGACGGAATCCCCTCGACCAGGAGATCGAGAAGCGCGTGCGTCCCGAGATTCTTGCTCGCGACGCCACATGCGACCGGGAAGACCTCGCCGTTCGTGACCGCGGCCTTGAGCGCCGACGCGACCTCTTCGGCGTCGAGCTCCTCGCCTTCGAGGTAGCGCTCCATGAGGCGTTCGTCCGTCTCGACCACGGCGTCGAGGAGCTTCTCGCGGTATTCGGCTGCGACGGTCGCCATGTTCTCGGGAATCGGCCCCGACTCGCCTTCCTTGTCGCCCTCGAGGCCCGAGTATGCGCACATGTGCAGGACGTCGACGATGCCCTGGAGCTCGTGCTCCACGCCGATGGGGATGTGGACGGCGACGCACCGGTCGGAGAGCTGTCCGCGCAGCTGCTCGAGTGTCCGAAAGAAGTCGGCGCGCTCGCGATCGAGCATGTTCACGAAGACGACCCGCGCAAGGCCGAGCTCGTCCGCGAGCCTCCAGGCGCGGCTCGTCCCCACCTCGACCCCCATGACGCCCGAGACGGTCACGAGCTCGCCCTCGACCACCCGAGCCGCGCACCGGAGCTCCCCCTGGAAGCTCGGATCGCCCGGAACGTCGAGGAGATTGAGCTTGCGTCCCTGCCAGCTCGCGTGCGTCAACGACATCGAGATCGAGAGCGCACGCTTGTGCTCGTCCTCGTCCGAGTCGGACGTGGTCGTGCCAGCCTCGACCGAGCCGAGCCGGTTGATCGCTCCCGACTGGAAGAGAAGAGCCTCGACGAGCGACGTCTTCCCCGTCCCGCGGTGGCCGACGACGGCGACGTTGCGAATCTTGGCGGGCTCGGGCATGGGCGGACTGACCTCCTCGGATCGACTCCGTGCCTAGCTTAGTCCGCTTGCCCACCCACTCGGGGTGCCGACAGGTCAAGCGGAAAGGACCCGCCGAGCGGGCCCTTTCCAGCGCGCGAGACGATTCGCGGCTCTACTGAATCCGGAGCACGGAGGCGAGTGTGTGCTGCGACATGAGTCGCTGCATGCTCACGCCTTGCCACCTCCAGGTGGCCCGGCTGACCTGCGCCTTCGCGGTGGCGCGTGAGACCTCGGGCGCGACGGCGACGCTGATCTCTGCCCCCGTGACCTCCGGCGCGAAGGCGGGCGAGGTGATCTCCGCTGCGACCGCGGCCGAGGTGACCTCGGCGCTCGTTGCCGGACGACTGCCGGCGGATGCCTGTTGGGCGAAGGCAAGCGTTCCGAGCACTGCGGCTGCGGCGGCGATGGTCGCCGGCGTTCGCCTTGAGAGATGCGCCTCGACGTCCGCGCTGGCTCGCTCCAGGACCTCTTCGGGAGCGCCCGCGACGATCAGCACCGACTCGATCGCCGGCTCGGGGATGCCCCAGTCGTCCAGGACCCTTCGTGGATCCTGCTCGACCGACTGGCGGAACTCGTCGTCCCGATAGATGCGGTCGACGAGATCGGCGACCCGGTCGCGCTCCTTCGCCGCCGCGTCCCCAAGATCGTCCAGGCCGGCGCTTCGCAGCGCGGTGAGCGAATCGACCTCCAGGGCGCTCGCGAACTCGATGTCCTGCCCCATTCGCTCGACGAGCTCTGTGACCTGCGCCTGACCCGTCATCGGACAACTCCTTTCGTTACGAAAGCCTCGATCACAAGACGTACGCGAGGCCCCGCATCTTCCGTCGCTCGGTTATTGAGACGGCGCCCTGCGTCTACTTCTCGGCCGGCTCGCGCGCGGCTCCGCCCGCGAGGTGCGCCTTCAGGCGAAGGATCGCCTTCGTATGGAGTTGTGAGACTCGCGATTCGGTCACGCCCAGGACCTCGCCGATCTCCCGGAGCGTGAGCTCCTCGTAGTAGTAGAGCGTTACGACCAGTTTCTCGCGCTCGGGAAGGCTCGAGATCGCCTCCGCGAGCGCCTCCCTGATCTCCGTCTGCTCGAGCGAGCTCTCCGGGTCCGGCCCCGAGCCGTCTTCAATCGTGTCGATCAGCGCGATCTGGTCGCCGCCTCCCATGGGAGACCAGAGCTCGTCGAGCGCGGCCACCGACGTACGGGAGATCTCGCGCAGGCTGTCTTCGAGCTCCTCCGGCTCGATCCCGAGCTTCTTGGCGATCTCGTCGTCAGTCGGCGCGCGCATGAGCTCGCGCTCGAGGACCGCGATCGCGCGCTCGATCTGTCGCGCCCGCGTTCGAACGGATCGAGGCACCCAGTCGAGCGAGCGGAGCTCGTCGATGATCGCGCCCCGGATCCGCGCCATGGCGAAGGTCTCGAACTTGATCTCGCGATCTGGGTCGAAGCGCTCGATCGCGCCGATCAGCCCGAGCAGGCCGTACGAGACGAGGTCCTGCTCGTCGACGTGCGACGGCAAGCTTGCACCGACCCGGCCGGCGACGAACTTGACGAGCGGGGCATAGGTGAGGATCAGCCGGTCACGCAGATGCTGGTCCTGCGACCTGCGGTAGTCCTGCCAGAGAGTGAGTGTGTCCTGAGCCGCCGCCACAGCACATCAGAATACGCCGCTCGCAGGCGAACTCCTCAAAGCGTACTGGTCAGAGAGCTCTGCGAGCGAGGCCCGCCAACCAGAGCGCGAGCACAGCGGCCGCGAAAGTGATGACCCACGCCTGCCCGCCTTGCAATGCAGATAAGACCGCGATCGCGCCGAGACCCACGGCGAGCAGGACGAAGAGCACCCCGAGCGCGCGCCGGTGCACGAACAGGATCTTGCCAGCGACCCCGGTACCATTCGCCGTCGCAACCCAGGGGAGTAGCTCAACTGGCAGAGCACCGGTCTCCAAAACCGGCGGTTCCGAGTTCGAGTCTCGGCTCCCCTGCTGGAACCCAGCTCAGCGGGTGGGGATGCGACCCACTCGTACCAGGGGCCGCGCGCGAGAAGCCCGATCGTGTTCGCTGGTTCTTCCCCGAGCGGAACCGGTGCTGAAACCCGATCTGGCAACTGCTGTTGTCGCTGGCACGCGAGAGGGAGTAGCCTGCGAGAACCGTGACTGCGCCGACCATCCTCTGGCTGGTCGTGATGACGATCGTCGCAGCTGCGATCGTCTTCCTCCTCGCCTCGTGCGGCGGGAGCGGCGGGTACTAGGACGCGGGAAACGCCTCGACGACGAGCCGGAAGCTCGCGGATCCCCGCGGCGTGCAAGCGGTCAGAACGAGGCGCTCGTGGCCAACCGCATCCGCCATATGCAGGTTGCTCGCCGCGATCACGCGGCTGTCCGCAACGCGATAGCGGTGTGGGCGACCGCGATACGTGATGAAGATCGCGTCACCGGCACGCAGACGGTCGAGATAGTAGAACGGATGAGTGTGGGTCGTGCGATGACCTGCGACTGCAATCGTGTCGCCTCCACCCGGCCTCCCGGTGACCGGCCACCACGCCGGCCCACTGTTGAGCTCCGCCGTCGGGAACACGCGGGACGTCAGGTGGAGGCGCGGGATCGAGATTGTCGTCGGCCCAGCCTTGACGACGGGTCGTACGGTTGCCGTCGGTTGTCGCAAAGGAAGGAGGCCCGGCAACACGGGGTCTGAGTAGGACGGCGCCGCGGCGGGCGCAGAGTCCGGCGCGCGCGCGGTTCCGTCGTGGACGAAGAAGCCCGCGCTCGCACCCACCACGAGGGCCGCGATGAGTACGAGCGCGGTTCTTCGCATCTAGAGCGTGAACGGAGCCGGCTGCGGCTGCCGCGTCGGCTTCGGATCGCTCTTCGCGTGCGTCCCGGCGACCGCAGTCTGCGCCGGGCTCAGCTGTGCCTTCGCAGGATTGTGCTGCGCCTTCGGAGGCGTCCCCACGATGGAGGGCGTGCTCGAGTCCGACTGGCTCGGCTGCTCGGGCGTCGTCTCCTGAGGAGCTGCCGCGGGAGGCGTGCTCGACGTCGAGGAAGGCGTCGTCTCCGTGGGCGTGGTGTCACCCGGAGTCGTATCGCCAGGCGTCGTGTCGGTCGGTGTGGTGTCCGTCGGTGTGGTGTCCGTCGGTGTGGTGTCGGTCGGCGTCGTGCTCGTGTTCTCGGTGCAGTTACCGCCGTTCCCGTACCCGTTGTCGTTGCCGTTGCCATTGTTGTTGCCGTTTCCATTGCCCTGGTTCTGCCCGCAGTTGCCGATGCCGCCGCCCGGCTCTCCGCTGGGGTTGCCGTTGTCCTGGCAGCTCACGAAGTTCCCGTCCTGGTCGTAGACGGCGTGCTGGCTGGGCGGGCACGGGTTCTGTCCGCCCGGGGGCTTGCCGTTGCTCGCGACCGCGATGCCCGAGACGGCGAAGCCAACCACTCCAACGACGAGCGCGAGAACGAGTGTCAGCAGATGCTTCTTCACTGGGAATCCTCTCCTTCGGTGTTCTTCCGAACCCCTCACTCCGAAAGGTAGGTCCCGGTTACCCCTTTGGGAATCCCTCGTTCGAGCCTTTTGACCTCCATGGGGTAGATGCCGGGGAGGCCCGATTGGCTCCGAGAAGCACCAGCCGCCGTCGTGCAGCTCGGCGGCCGCGGCCTTTCGCGGTCAGTGATCGGACGGGAGATGCCAACGGCGCGGCGCGATGAGCTCCGTAGCCGCCTCAGGTCCCCACGAGCCGGGCTCGTACGGAAGCACCGCCGGCGGGTCGTCGAGCACCGGCTGGACGACTTCCCACAGCCGCTCGATCCCGTCCGCGCGCGTGAAGAGCGTCTTGTCTCCGATCAGCGCATCGTGGATCAGCCGCTCGTACGCCTCGAGCAGCCCGTCCCCAGCGTCGTAGTGGAAGTCCATGCGAGCGTCGGTGAGATCGAGCTCCCAGCCAGGATCCTTCGCGAGAAAGGAAGCGGAGATCGAGCCGGGATCTCCGAGATCGAACGTGAGGTGGTTCGCGTCGATGCTGTCGGTCGGCACCTCCGCGCGCTCGAAGAGAGAGAGGGCCGGCTTCTTGAACACGATCGTGAGCACGCGTCTCGGCCATCCGCTTCCCGCTGCGGAAATAGAACGGCACGTCGGCCCAGCGCCAGTTGTCGATGAAGGCCCGACCGGCGACGAAGGTCTCCGTATCGGAGTCGGGCGCGACACCTTCGAGCTCGCGATAGCCGGCGTACTGACCGCGCACGACGCAATCCGGAGTAAGCGGTCGAAGCGCGTGGAAGGCCTTCACCCGCTCGTCGCCGAGCTCGCTCGGCGTCAGCCCGAGTGGAGGCTCCATGGCGACGAAGCCGAGCACCTGGAAGATGTGCGTGACGACGATGTCGCGGAGCGCTCCCGTCGCCTCGTAGAACGCGGCGCGATCGTCGACCGAGAGCGTCTCGGGCACGTCGAACTGGATGTGGTCGACGAACTGGCGGTTCCAGACGGGCTCGAAGAGGCCGTTCGCGAACCGGAAGGCGAGGATGTTCTGCACCGCCTCCTTCCCGAGGTAGTGGTCGATGCGAAAGACCTGCTCCTCGTCGAGCACCGAGTGAATCAGGGAGTTCAGCTTCCGCGCGCTCTCGACGTCCGTGCCGAACGGCTTCTCGATGATCACCTTCGAGCCAGCGGCCAGCTTCGCCTCGCCGAGACCACGGACGATGTCCGGGAAGACCTTGGGAGGAACGGCGCAGAAGATCAGCCTCTGGGAGGTGCCGAGCTGACGATCGGCTTCCTCGACCGCGCGCTCGATCGGCGCCGTGGAGCCCGGAGCGAACCCTCCGCCGACGTAGACGCACCTCTCCGCGAACCCGTCCCAGCACTCGCCCTTGGGGTCCGAGCGCCCGAACTCCGCGACGGCGCTCCTCGCGATCTCGCGAAACTCGTCGTCCGAGAGCTCGCGGCTCGAGGATGCGATCAGGCGCCATGCCTCCGGAAGCAGCCCTGCGACCTCGAGGTGGTAGAGACCGGGCAGGAGCTTGCGCCTGGCGAGGTCGCCCGCAGCTCCGAAGAGGACGATCGTCGTCGGGCCGATCTGTGACGACGAGGGCCGCGCGAAGAGCGACGCGGGAGCTTCCGTCGTCGTCGTCATCTCGAGCCCTTTCCGGCGAGCTCGGCGTGGCCCCCGAACTGCTGTCGCATCGCGGAGAGGAGCCGGTTGGCGAAATCGCCCTCGCCGCGCGAGCTGAAGCGCTCACTGAGCGCGGTCGAGAGCACGGGCGCCGGCACGCCCTCCTCGATCGCAGCGATCGCCGTCCACCGGCCCTCGCCCGAGTCGGAGACGCGGCCCCCGAATTCCTCCAGGTCGCTCGACTCGGCGAGCGCACGAGCGGTCAGGTCGAGCAGCCACGAGGCGACCACCGAGCCGCGGCGCCAGAGCTCCGCGATCTCGCCGAGGTCGAGGTCGTAGCGGTAGTACTCGGGCTCTCGCAACGGAGACACCTCGGCGCTCGTCTCCCGCTGCTCGTTCCCGATGTTCGCGCGCTGCAGGATGTTGAGGCCTTCGGCATACGAGGCCATGAGCCCGTACTCGATTCCGTTGTGCACCATCTTCACGAAATGGCCGGCACCGCTCGGCCCGCAATGGAGGTAGCCGTGCTCCGCGGGGCGAGGCTCGGCTTCGTCGTCGGTCGTACGCAGTGCCGCTGCGACGCCCGGGGCGAGCGAGCGGAAGACCGCCTCGAGACGGGCGACCGGCTCGTCCGGCCCGCCGATCATCAGGCAGTAGCCACGCTCGAGCCCGAACACTCCGCCCGACGTTCCCACGTCGAGCAAGTCGATGCCGAGCTGCTCGAGGCGCTTCGCTCGCGCGACGTCGTCGCGGTAGTAGCTGTTTCCACCGTCGATGACGATGTCGCCAGGCTGAAGATGAGGAGTCACGTCGTCGACGACCGAGCCGACCGCGGCCGCGGGCACCATGATCCACAAGGCACGTGGAGGCTCCAGCGCAGCCGCCAGGTCTTCGTACGACGTGACGCCCTTGGCACCGTCCTCGACGAACGGCCGCAGACTCTCTTCGCTCCGTGCATAGACGACGCAGTCGTGGCCGTCGCGCATGAGGCGCCGAACCATGTTGCCTCCCATGCGACCGAGGCCGATCATTGCGAGCTGCATCGTCGTCCTCCTTGTCTACGCCACCCACCCCGGACGATACGTGCGACGAGCGTGGCGACGCGCGCAGGTCAGACCGCGACCGCAGGCAGCCCGGCAAGCGCCATGGCGACCTCGTCCTCGGAGTACTCGTGGTCTTCGAGCTTCCCGGCGAAGTAGTCGATGTACGCCTGCATGTCGAAGTGCCCGTGCCCGCAGAGGTTGAAGAGAATTGCCTGCGAGACGCCCTCCTCGCGGCAGCGAATCGCCTCGTCGATCGTCGCTTTTACGGCGTGGTTCGCTTCGGGAGCCGGAAGGATCCCCTCCACGCGTGCGAACTCGACTCCGGCAGCGAAGACCTCGGTCTGTGTGTAGGCACGGGACTCGATGAGCCCCAGCTCCTGCAAGTGGCTCACCAGCGGTGCCATCCCGTGGTAGCGGAGCCCTCCCGCGTGGAACGGCGGTGGGACGAACGTCGACCCGAGCGTGTGCATCTTGACGAGCGGCGTGAGGTGGCCGGTGTCTCCGAAGTCGAACGCGTAGCGGCCCTTCGTCAGGCTCGGGCACGCGGCCGGCTCGACCGCGATCGCGCGTAGCTCCTTGCCTTCGCGAAGGGCCTTGCCTAGGAACGGGAACGAGAGCCCCGAGAAGTTCGAGCCTCCACCTGTGCAGCCGATCAGGATGTCCGGGTAGTCGTCGGCCTGCTCGAGCTGGAGCTGTGCCTCCTGTCCGATCACGGTCTGATGCATGAGCACGTGGTTCAGGACGGAGCCGAGCGAGTACTTCGTGTCCTCGCGCATGGCCGCCGTCTCGACGGCCTCCGAGATCGCAATGCCGAGGCTGCCCGTCGAGTCGGGGTGCTCAGCCAGGATTGCGCGCCCTGACTTCGTCTCCTGCGAAGGGCTCGGAACGCAGCGGGCGCCGAACGCCTCGATGAGGCCGCGGCGGTACGGCTTTTGTTCGTAGCTCACCTTGACCATGTAGACGTCGACCTCGAGCCCGAAGATCCCGCCCGCGAAGGCGAGAGCGGAGCCCCACTGCCCGGCGCCGGTCTCGGTCGTCAGCCGGGAGACGCCCTCTTGCTTGTTGTAGAAGGCCTGTGCGACCGCGGTGTTCGGCTTGTGCGAGCCGGTGGGCGAGACGCCCTCGTACTTGTAGTAGATGCGCGCGGGAGTCCCGAGCGCCTCCTCGAGGCGCCGCGCGCGGTAGAGCGGAGTCGGTCGCCACTGGCGGTAGACGGACCGGACCTCCTCGGGGATCGGGACGTACTGGTCGGTCGCGACCTCCTGCAGGATGATCTGCATCGGAAAGAGCGGTGCGAGATCGTCCGGGCCGACGGGCTCCCCGGTACCAGGATGGAGCACGGGTGGCGGCTGCTCCGGAAGGTCGGAGACGAGGTTGTACCAGGCCTCGGGCAAGTGGCTCTCGTCGAGCACGAACTTCACCTGGTCGCTCATGAGCTCCTCCCTTCGGTGTCTTCGGTGTCAGACACCCTGTCTTTGCGTCGGATTCGTGTGAATGGTTCCACACGCGGCCCCCAGTCGAAAGATCCCCGGACGCTGGCAGTTCGGGTGCGGCGCTGGCTCTCAGGGACGTCGCGTTCCGGGGACTCAGGAGAATGGTGTCTGACACCGCACGCGGTAGGCTCACGCGCCGATGGGAGTGCTCACGACGCAGCTCGTCCGGGACGAGACGTTCGAGCGCAGGCGGGCTGCGATGGAAGCTCTCGTGGTCGAGTTGCACGAGCGAACCGCACTCGTCGCACGCGGAGGCGGCGAGAAGGCCCTCGAGCGCCACCGCTCCCGCGGGAAGCTCACGGCTCGCGAAAGGATCGACCTCCTCGTCGACCCCGGCAGCGCCTTCCTCGAGCTGAACGCGCTCGCAGCCTGGGATCTGTACGAGGGACAGGCGCCCGGAGCAGGGATCGTGACCGGCATCGGGGTCGTCGAGGGCCGCGAGTGCGTCGTCGTTGCGAACGACGCCACAGTGAAAGGCGGCTCCTACTTCCCACTGACCGTGAAGAAGCACCTCCGCGCACAGGAGGTCGCCCAGCAGAACCGCCTCCCCTGCATCTATCTCGTCGACTCGGGCGGTGCGTTCCTTCCCCTCCAGGCCGAGGTCTTCCCGGATCGCGACCACTTCGGCCGCATCTTCTTCAACCAGGCGCGCATGTCGGCGCTCGGCATCCCCCAGGTCGCAGTCGTCATGGGCTCCTGCACCGCAGGCGGCGCCTATGTCCCCGCCATGTCGGACGAGACCGTGATCGTGCGGGGCACGGGGACGATCTTCATCGGCGGGCCTCCGCTCGTGAAGGCCGCGACCGGGCAGGACGTGACGGCAGAGGAGCTCGGAGGCGCCGACGTGCATACCCGCCGCTCCGGGGTCGCCGACCACTACGCGACCTCCGACGAGCACGCGCTCGCGATCGCGCGACAGATCGTCCGGCACCTCGATCCGCCGGCGGCTCCGCCGTGGGAGCCGGCGAGCCCCCAACAGCCCGAAGTCGACCCTTCCGATCTGTACGGCTTCGTTCCCGAGGACTTCCGCCACGAGATGGACGTGCGCGAGGTCATCGCGCGCATCGTCGACGGAAGCCGCTTGCAGGAGTTCAAGGAGCTCTACGGCGAGACTCTCGTCTGCGGCTTCGCTGCCATCGAGGGCTACCCCGTCGCGATCCTGGCGAACCAGGGCGTCCTCTTCGCGGAGTCGTCCCAGAAGGGAGCCCACTTCGTCGAGCTCGCCTGCAAGCGTCGGATCCCGCTCGTCTTCCTTCAGAACATCACAGGCTTCATGGTCGGGAAGGAGTACGAGGAAGCGGGGATCGCGCGGGACGGCGCGAAGCTCGTCATGGCCGTCGCCTGCGCGGAGGTGCCGAAGTTCACGGTCGTCATCGGCGGGTCGTTCGGGGCCGGGAACTACGCCATGTGCGGGCGGGCATACGGCCCACGCCAGCTCTGGATGTGGCCCAACGCGAGGATCTCGGTCATGGGCGGCGAGCAGGCGGCAACCGTTCTGACCATGGTCGGAGACGCCGATCCCGACGAGATCCGCGCAGCCTACGAGACCGAGGGCAATCCCTACCACTCGACCGCCCGCCTCTGGGACGACGGAATCATCGATCCACTGGACACGCGGCGCGTGCTGGCGCTCGGCCTCGCAGCGGCGGCCAATGCGCCGGTGCCTGACACCGTCTTCGGCATCTTTCGTATGTAGCGACCTGACGCGGGCCCGGCGCAGCCGTGGCTAGGCTCACTCCTTCGAAGGCAACGCCGTCAGCCAGAGAAAGGAGATCCCATGGGAGCTCTTCGAAGCATCAGGCCGTCGCCGTCGATGGTCGTCGCCGGACTTGCCCTGCTCGTCGCCCTGACCGGCACGAGTGTCGCAGCCGTCTCCGCGTTGCCGCGGAACAGCGTGGGCAATGCCCAGCTGAAGAACAACGCGGTGACGACGACGAAGGTCAAGAACGGCTCGCTCCTCCGGGGCGACTTCAAGTCGGGCCAGATTCCAGCCGGTCCGGCTGGGCCGGCTGGGCCGGCCGGCCCCGCGGGGCCGGCGGGACCCGCAGGCCCGAAGGGCGACTCGGCGACCGCACTCTGGGCGTCGGTCGACCAGAACGGCACCCTCGTGCGCAACAAGGGCGCCTCGTCCGCCCAGAAGAACGGCACCGGCTCGTATCAGGTGGTCTTCAGCCAGGACGTCACCGGATGCAGCTATCA
>VAWZ01000079.1:0-361 GCA_005888365.1 Actinomycetota bacterium | reverse complement strand
AGCAGTGCAAGATGCTGCGTTCTTCGTAGCCGTCTTCGGCTGATCGAGCGATCGGGGCCCGCCGCACGGCGGGCCCCGATCAGACTGGAAAGCGGGGAACGTACAGTTCCTGCATGCACACGATCGAATTCACGGACGAGGAGCTTCGGCTTGTCCTCTCTGCAGTCCGCTCCTACCTCGACGACTTCGGACACGAAGAGGCAGACGTGCTGCGCAGGCTCAAAGAGCTTCTGCGGAAGCTCGAGGCCGCGCCCGCTGCGTGATCGTCCGGATTCTGATCTGGACCATCTTCGACTCGAAGACGACGATCGCGGAGCTGGAGGAAGGACTTCCGGAGCTCGCGCCCCCGAGCGAATGGATC
>VAWZ01000029.1:15026-17933 GCA_005888365.1 Actinomycetota bacterium | reverse complement strand
CGCCGGACCCGGGCTCAGCCGCGTGGAGCTCGCCGAGCTCGAAGACCGGCTCGGGCGGCTCGAGCGCGAGACGCGGGACGACTCGATTGAGCGGAGTTTCGGTGACGGGCTGCGTAGGCTCGAGCGGCGCGGACTGAAGTCCGAGGACTAGCGGCCGGAGGCGTCGCCGGTGAGCGCTCTACACTCTGCGCGCCGTACACTCGATTACAGGGGGCGTTAGCTCAGCTGGGAGAGCGCCGGCTTTGCAAGCCGGAGGTCACCGGTTCGATCCCGGTACGCTCCACTCGTTTGGAGTAGCGAAAGCACCCATGGTTGAGCCAACGGAACGGTCCCCCGGCCTTGGGTCGTTAGAAGCGGCTCGCCACTCGTGCCTCTTCGAAGGCTTCAGCAACCGTGGCGACACCGTTCTGAGCTGACGAGTCAGACCGCCTCGCCGTCAGGACACGCTTCGGGAAGCCATCAAGCCGAGCTGTACTCTCGTCGAGTGCCGCTCCGCGAGGACATCCGCGACGTCGCGATCGTCGCCCACGTCGACCACGGAAAGACGACGCTCGTCGACGCGATGCTCTGGCAGTCGGGCTCCTTCCGCGAAAACCAGGACGTCGCCGACCGCGTGCTCGACTCGATGGATCTCGAGCGCGAGAAGGGCATCACCATCCTCGCCAAGAACACGGCCGTCCGTTACGGCGGGTTCAAGATCAACATCGTCGACACGCCCGGGCACGCAGACTTCGGCGGCGAAGTCGAACGCGCGCTTACGATGGTCGACGGCGTCCTACTCCTCGTGGACGCGAGCGAGGGCCCGCTGCCGCAAACGCGCTTCGTGCTGCGCAAGGCACTCGAGGCGAGGCTGCCGCTGATCCTCGTCGTCAACAAGGTCGACCGGGCGGACGCGCGCATCGCGGAAGTCGTCAACGAGGTGTACGCGCTCTTCCTCGACCTCGACGCAGACGAGAGCCAGATCGAATTTCCGATCGTCTACGCCAACGCGAGAGCAGGCCGTGCCGGCCTCGAGCCGGATGAGCTCGCGGAGGACTTGCATCCGCTCTTCGAAACGCTGCTCGCGCGAATCCCTGCGCCGTCCTACGAGGAGGGCCACCCGCTCCAGGCGCACGTCACGAACCTCGACGCGTCGCCCTACCTCGGGCGACTCGCCCTGTGCCGCGTCCGCGAGGGAACGATCCACAACGGCCAGCAGGTCGCCTGGTGTCGCTCCGACGGCCGGATCGAGCGCGCGAAGGTGACGGCTCTCTACGTAACGGAGGCACTCGACCGAGTCGAGGCCCAGGAGGCTGGCCCCGGCGAGCTCGTCGCGGTTGCCGGGCTCGCCGAGGTCACGATCGGCGAGACGCTCGCAGCTCCGGACGATCCGCGCCCGCTCCCGGTCATCGGCGTCGACGAGCCGAGCCTCTCGATGACGATCGGGGTCAACACCTCTCCTCTCGTCGGTCACGACGGCGATCGTCTGACCGCGAGCATGCTCAAAGGCCGCCTCGACCAGGAGCTCGTCGGGAACGTCTCGGTGCGCGTGCTCCCGACCGCGCGGCCCGACGCCTGGGAAGTCCAGGGACGCGGCGAGCTGCAGCTCGCAGTGCTCGTCGAGCTTATGCGACGGGAGGGCTTCGAGCTGTCGGTCGGCAAGCCGCAGGTCGTCACTCGCGACGTGGACGGCCGGCTGCACGAGCCCGTCGAGCGGGTGTCGATCGACGCTCCCGAGGAGTACATCGGCGTAATAACGCAGCTACTCGCCCTCCGGAAGGGCCGGCTCGAGGAGATGGTCAACCACCGGACGGGCTGGGTGCGAATGGAGTACCTGGTGCCCGCGCGGGGGCTCATCGGCTTCCGTACCGAGTTCCTGACGGAGACGCGCGGTACGGGCATCCTCCACCACGTCTTTCACGGCTACGAGCCCTGGCACGGTGCACTGCGGACGAGGCCTACGGGGAGCCTCGTGGCCGACCGGCGCGGCCCGGCGACCTCGTTCGCGCTCCTCAACCTCCAGGAGCGCGGACAGCTCTTCATCGGTCCCGGGACGGAGGTCTTCGAAGGGATGATCGTGGGCGAGAATGCACGCGCCGGGGATCTCGACGTCAACGCGACGAAGGAGAGGAAGCTCTCGAACATGCGCTCGCCGACCGCGGATGAGCTCGTCAGGCTAATTCCGCCGCGGCCGCTCTCGCTCGAGCAGGCGCTCGAGTTCATCGGCGACGACGAATGCGTCGAGGTGACGCCGCTGAACGTACGCCTCAGGAAGGTCGAGCTCTCCTCACAGAAACGGCAGACAGCGGCATCGCGCCGGGCGCGCGGGCTCGCGCCCGCCTAGCCGTGGTCTAGCCGGCAACCAGCTGCGCGGGAGCCGCGCAGTCGAGTCAAAGTCCTGGCGCGCGTCGCGAGTGCTGCTCGGCGATCTCGCTCCGACGCGATGGCGCGATGAGCAGACCGAGGATCGCGCCGGCCAGCACCAGCTGCAGGGATACCGGGAAGCGCCCCGAGCGATGCCAGCCGAGGCGGCCGTGGAAGAGCTTCCGTCCGCCCGGGCGCAGGAAGGGAAGGACGTGCTCGAGGTCAGGGGCAGAGCTCGCGGCGGCGCCGAGCGTGGCCGGATCGAGCGGGCCTCGCCGCACGGCGAGGAGGACAACACCCACAACGCCGCTGCCGATCTCGAAGCGACGCGAGCGGATGTCCCGGTGCGGCACGCGGTCGCCCGCGAGATGGAGGACCGGCCCTACAAAGAGCGCGGCGAGTCGCGATCCGCTTGCGGCGCCGGCCCCCCCCCCCCCCCCCCCCCCCCCCCCCCCCCCCCCCCCCCCCCCCCCCCCCCCCCCCCCCCCCCCCCCCCCCCCCCCCCCCCCCCCCCCCCCCCCCCCCCCCCCCCCCCCCCCCCCCCCCCCCCCCCCCCCCCCCCCC
>VAWZ01000029.1:4343-14991 GCA_005888365.1 Actinomycetota bacterium | reverse complement strand
AACTCCAGGTTCGCGGCGAGCTCGCGCTCGAGCCGCGCTGCACAACACCGACAGATCGGCCGAGCAGACTCCTCATGCACGAAGTCCTCGCCGCAGCTCGGGCAGGAGCCCTTCTCGAATTCCTCTGGATCGGGCTTCATCTCCACCATTGGAACGGTAGGACGGGAAAGGGACGGCGCGACAGACGAAAAGGCTAGATCCCTCCGCCGAAAGGGCTAGGATCCGCAGCTCGCTGACGAGCTGCGCCACCTGCCGACGATCACCCGTTGGGCGCGGTGGTTCCATGCCTCGCGACCGACCGAGACGAGTGATCGCGCTGGACACGTCGAACGCGCACAACGGAACGGTGAATCCGGGCCGGAACGCCTTGCTCTGCTCTTGCTCGTGCCCTCGACGCGGGCGGCTGGCGGGAAGCGTACTGCCTCGTCACCTGAGCGACCAGCGGGATCGGCCGTGCCACGGCCGCGCGGCCGCGTTTCGGCCCGAGTCCGTCGAGCTCGGGTCTGACGGCTTACCTGCTCGGGTCGAAGTCGTCGAGGAGCTGGGCGCCGACGCATACGTTTTCTGTCTCGTGGAGCTCGACGGAAAGGAGGCCAAGCTCGTCGCACGGGTGGACTCACGTCGTGTTCCTGAACGCGGCGCTCGGGTTGCGCTCCGTCCGTCCGCCACGGACGTACACGTCTTCGACGCGGAGAGCGGAGAGCGCCTCGGCAACTCAGTTGGAGGGGCCGGCTAGAGGACGACGACTGCCTTCGCGCCGCTCGCCTGGGCGCTCCAGGCAGCCGCGACCTGGTCGAGCGAGAACGTCTCGACGTCGATGCTTATGCGACCGGCCGCGACCTGTTCGGCTAGGCCGAGATACGCCTCGCGCCTCTCCTGGGGCGGAAGGCCGAAGACCGAATAGCCGAGAATCGAGAGCTGCTTGCCGCGGACGATCGACGATGCGAAGGTCGCCTCAGGGCCCGCCGACTGACCGAGCTGGACGATCCGGGCTCCAGGCGCAGCCGCCTCGGTCGCTGCCCGCGCGGGCTCTCCCCACAGCGGATCGACGACGAGCGTCGGCCCGTCGCCGCCACACGCCTCGCGCATGCGGGCGGCGAGATCCGAGCCCTCGAGCGCCACCGTCGCGTCCGCTCCCAGCTCGAGGGTCCGCTCGAGCGCCGTCTCGTCACGACCAGCTGCGACCACCCGCGCTGCGCCAAGGGCGCGTGCGCCCTGCAGGGCGATCGAGCCGACCGTCCCGGTTGCCGCGAGGACGAGAACGCGGTCGTCCGGGCGAACGGGCGCCCGTCTCGCGACAGGCCCCCAGCCGGCGATTCCGGCGATGCCGCAGACGGCTGCCGCTGCGTCGTCGAGGCCGTCCGGCACCGGCACGACGAGCTGCTCGGGAAAGGTCACGCGCTCGACGAGGAAGCCGTCCTTGATCGTCCCTCGCCCGTCGCCGAACAGGTGCACGCGCTGGCCGTCGATCCGACCGACCGCCTCGCACCCGGGAACGTACGGGAAGGGCGGGTGGCCGCCGTAGAAGCGACCCGCGGCGACTGCAAGGTCGAGCGGGTTCAGCCCGACCGCGAGAATCGCGACCGAGCCGTCGCCGTCGATCTCCGCGAGCTCGGGCGTCGCACCCAGCTCGGCGATCTGCACCCCGCGCACGGGGCCATCTTACGACGCGCGAGGAGCTCTCAGCGCTGGCTGACGGGAACGCCGGCAGCCGTCTGGAGCGCCGACAGGACCGCTTCGAATCTGGCGCTGCAGCTGCCTCGGACGACCACCGTCCGCGTTCTCGTCGCGGTCGAGACGGTGACGAACATGCTTGCGAAGTCGGGCAGCGAGCCGGCGCACGTGACCCGACGCGGAAGCGCAAAGAAGCGCTCCTTGACCGCCAGTCCCAGGAGGCGGGTCAGCGCCGTCGTGGACAGTCGCTTGTCCTCGTTCCTGAGCGTGATCGGCCCCACCGCGGAGATCTTCCCGGTCGAGCCGATCTTGACCGTGTACGGCTCGATGTTCCCGCCGGTGCGGCCGAACGCGAACGACGGATTCCGCGCCGCCGAGCCCGAAGCCGCCAGAGCCAACAGCAGAACGATTGCGCCTGTGATCGCGACCAGTCTCATTGCACCAGGGTAGAGGCTCGGGAGGGCACGGCGCCGCCGCGCCCTCCCGAGACATTCGCGGTTAGCAGAGAGTCGCCACGATCGTTCCCTTCCCCACGTGGCCGGGGTTCGGCGAGTAGCCGGGACTCGTCTTCACGACGACGATGTGGACGATGTTCCCGCTGATGGTGCTTCCCTTCTTCGAGACCGAGCTCGAGACGACGACTCCGAGGTAGGAGGGAAGCGGCCCCTTCGGCGGATGACCACTGTTGCCCGGCTTTGCGGTCCAGGTCCCTCCACAGGTCGGAGTCGATGGACTGAAGCTACTCGCGAAGCCCTTGAAGTTGGCCGGGGCCGAGCCTCCGGAAAGGCTGTTCAAGGCGCTCCACTGGGCACTCCAGAACGTCACTACCGCCGAGGGCGTCGCCGTCGCGGCAGTCGCGTCGCCGAGCGCGAAGTTGCCGCCCGGCAGGAACGCGAACACGATCGCCGTCTGGCTCTTGTCTGAGGAGGGCAGGTAGTACGTGTCCCCCGCGAACACGGCCGCGAGCGGCTCCGGTCCGAGCGGGACGGTGACGTTCGGGATCGTGCAGCTGACGTTTCCGCCCGCGTCGGCGTTGCCCACGCAGCTCTGCGCGCCCACGCTCAGCGTCACGGCCTGTCCGGATGGAGACGGTCCTGTCGTCCCGTCCTCGAGCAGCGTGGCGGTCAAGGTCACCGGGAAGTTCTGGGCGATGACCGTCGGCCCGGTGTACGTCGTCGTCGTCTCCTCACGGGTCACCGTGATCTGGACCGTGTCCGAGACCGGAGTGTTGTGCTGGTCGGTCACGGTGATCGTGGCGACGTAGACCGCCGGGACGTCGTTGATCGTCCCGGAGACTGTTGCCGTCCGATTCCCGTTGTCGGTCAGCGTCAGCCCGTTCGGCAGCCCGCTTGCGCTGAAGAGCAGCGTGTCACCGGCGTCTGCGTCCGTGGCCGACACGCCGAAGCTCAGCGAGTCGTGGTAATCCTGGGTCTGCGGCCCGGGAACCGTGAGCACCGGCGGAGCGTTCACGACCGTCGTCGAGGCTGTCCTCGTGATCGTCGGCTGGGCCGTTCCGGTCGAGTCGTCGAAGGAGAACGTCGCCGAGTTGACGATCGTCGACCCCGCGGCGAGCGGCACCGACGGATGAGCGACGAACGTCTTCGTGACCGTCTGGTGTGGCGCCAGATTGCCGAGGGAGAACGTCGCCGTGCCCGAGCCGAGGTACTGGACGCCGGCCGGCAGCGTGTCGACAGCCTGGATGTTGAACGCGTCGTCCTGGTTGCTCGGGTTCTTGAACGTGAGTGTGTACGTGAGCGAGTCCGCCGGGTTGCCGGCGATCGTTGCCTCCGCCACCACCTTCGTCACGTCGCTCCCGGCCGGGGCAGGCGACTCGACGAACGAGCCTGTCGAGGTGAGGCTCGCTGCACAGCCCGAGACCTTGTTCGACCACTCCCGCTGGATGCGGAAGAGATCGGCGTTCCCCGCGCCAAGGTAGTTGTTCGCAACCGTCGGGTCCGCGTTGGCGACGCCCATGTTGCGGTTGCACTTGTCTCCGTTCTCGCCGCCCGTCGAGTCCATCCAGGCGTTGAGCCTCGGATCCGTCACCGCCTCCAGGTGCTCGTGCTCGACGGAGCTGAGCGTCGTGTCCGCCGACGGGTTCCCCGTGACGTTCGAATTACCGCACCCGCCGAGCGAGTAGATGCTCCGGTTGTCGGGGATGTCGGCCCAGACGAAGTCGTTGGCCGGCGTGTCGCTCCCCGACCAGCCGTAGGTGTGGTAGGCGCAGTAGACGTTCGTGTTGCAGTTCGCATTCGGAGGCGCGTGGTTGCAGTCGACGACGTTGTTCGGGAGGAAGACGAAGTACATGTTCGTCATCCCGAGTCCCCAGCTGTGCGCTCCGATCTGGTTGAAGACCTCCGAGTTGAGGTCGCCCTGCGTGACCGGGTCGGCCGAGGTTCCAGCGTGCGGAAAGGCCGTCGTATCCACGACCGACGCGATGAAGTTCGAGGTCGTCGACGGCGTCCCGTTGTTCCCGGAGTACTGCGTCGTGGTGTTCAGGATCTGCGAGCCGCCGACGTCCGAGAAGTACTTGAGGGCCTGAGCCTCGTAGGCGGCGTCGGTCGCCTCGCTGTAGTGGTACCCGGGAGGCAACCAGAAGATCACGTGCGTATTGGTCGACGGCATGATCTCGCCGTTCCCGGGGTTCGTCAGGTTGTCGACCGCCGTGTGTGGCGACGGAGGTCGCGGAGGCAGCTTTCCGAAGTTGCCGAACGCGTTCGGCCCGGTCCAGTGGGCGGGGCCCACTCCGACCGGACCGGAGGCTGTGCCGGCTCTCGTCACCTTCGCCCCACCGGGCGCCAGAAGCACCACCAAAGCGACGAGCCCGACGGTCAGGGCAAGCGCAGCTCCAACCCTCGACCTGTTGTTGGGCGGCATCGATACTCCTCTCTGCCTGTGATCCGACCCTCCCGGCAAAGAGGTGGACACTCCCCTGCCCCGCGACCGCGCGGCACGTCCGAGATCACGTGCTGTTAGATCTGACTGGCAGGTGCATTAGCCCACAGTGCGGCCAGCCGGTCAATCACTGGAACGAGTGCTTGCGCCTCGGACGAGAGCGGCCGGCTCCGATCTGCTCACCATCCCGTTCCAGACGAGAACGGCGTCGTCCTGCGTTGCGGGACGAGCGCGTCGCGAGACGATGTGCCTCGCAACGCGCTCCGCGTCCCGTCCGGCACCGCCGATCAGCATCGACGCGAAGGAGTGGAGGAACGGTAGACCGGCGAAGTAGAGGCCGGGCGGAGACGTCGCGACGCCTCGATACTGCACCGGATATCCGTCCTCGCCGATGTCGAACGGAAGCCGGATCCAGGAGAAGTCGGGGCGGAACCCGGTGCACCAGACGACGTTTCGCACGTCCAGCACCCGGCCGTCCTCCAAGACGGGCTTCCCGTCCTGCACGCCGACCGTCCGCTCGTGCACGCGCTCGACTCCAGCCGCGCGCAGATCCTTCCGCCGGTAGCGCAGCAGCGGTGCGCCGCCGTGTCTGATGTGCGGACGCATCTTCCGCCCGAAGGGCGTGTCGACGGTGAGGACGTGCGTACCCGCGAAGAAGAGCCCGCGGAAGACCATGCGTCCCCGCCGGCTTTCGATCGGCGCGGGGATCTGTCCCGTGTCCTTGCCCGAGAGGATCACCTCATGCCCGGCCGATGCCTCGAACGCGACGTCCGAGCCCGAGTGGCTCGCGCCGACGACGAGGACGGGACCATCCTGCAGTTGCGAGAGATTGCGATAGTCGTTCGAGTGGAGCTGAGTGATGCTCGGATCAAGCTCGGAGGCGAAATGGGGCACGTACGGCTTCCGGAAGACACCCGTCGCGACGACGATGTTGTCCGCTTCGAACCGGCCCTCGCGGGCGCTCACCAGGTAGCGGCTGTCTTCCCTGGACAAGGCCTCCACGGAGGTCCCCGTTCGCACGGGCAGCTCGAACCGAGCCGCGTACGCCTCGAGGTAGTCCGCCATCTCGTCTTTCGTCGGATAGGCAGTGCGTCGCGCGGGGAACCGCATGCCGGGGAGGCTGTCGCGCGATGCGGGCGAGTAGAGCTTCAGCGAATCCCAGCGCGCGCGCCAGCTGTCTCCGATCCGGTCGCTCGCGTCGAGGATCACGAACGACCGGCCCTCTCGCTTCAGGTGGTAGCCGACCGAAAGGCCGGCCTGGCCGCCGCCCACGATCACCGTCTCGTATCGCTCGACCTGCTTCATCGTCCCGTCTCCTCTCGATTGCACGACGGGAACGACGGTAGGGCGGAGAGCGATCTCCGGCATCGCCGCGATTCACCAACTTGCTCGGGTTCGCGCGTGGTCATTTCTGACCATGCGCGACGCTTCAGACGAGATCGCGCTCGAACGCGAACGCGGTAGCGCCCGCGCGGGACGAGACACCGAGCTTGGCGTAGATGTTCTGAACGTGTCGCGCAACCGTGTGCTCGCTGATCACGAGCTCGGCGGCGATCTCGCGGTTGCTCTTCCCTTTGGCGACCAGGCGCAGCACCTCGACCTCTCGCCGCGAGAGGCCGTGTGTTTCGGGAGTCGGCTTCGGCACCGCGAGACGTTCGAGGTCCGGTGTGGCTCCGAGCTGCTGGAAGATCTCGCGCGCCACCTCCAGCTCGAGAGCCGCCGCGTCTTCGTCGCCGACCGCGGAGCACGCGCGCGAGACGAGGCCGCGCGTCCGGGCGACCTCGTACGGCGCGTCCAGCTCGAGCCAGACCCGCTTGGCCTCGCGCAAGCTGGCGAGTGCGGCCGGCCCGTCGCCCTCGACGAGCGCAACCGCTCCTCCCGCGTGGGCCGTCATCGCTGCGAGCATCAGGCTCTCGTAGATCTCCGCGATCTGCTCGAGCTCGCGACAGGCCGTCCGCGCCTCCTCGATCTCGCCCGCCGCGAGCGCGATCTCGACGTAGGCGGGAAGCAGCGCGGCGCGTTTGAGCGGCTCCGAGATCTCCGCGCTCGCTCGGCGAATCGCGGCGAGCGCCGCGTCGCCCCGCCCTTGCGCGAGCCGAAGCTGCGCGAGCCCCGGCTGCGGCTCCCAGCCGAGACGGCTCGCTTCCCGGTACGCCTCCTCCGCCGCGTCGAAAGCCCCCTGAAGCCGCAGGATCTCTCCCTCGCGGTAGCGCGCGAGGCCGGCCGCGGGGTTCTTCGTCTCGAGGAACCGCCTGCCGGCGCGGCGCGCCTCCTCGAGCGCGTCGAGCCAGGAACCGCTCAGTTGCAGGATCTCCGCGCGATGGACGAGGCAGCGGCCGGTGAAAGCGACGAGATCGCGCTGCTGCTCGACCCATTCCGTCAGGGCGAGCGTCCACTCCCGCGCGCGTCCCACCTCGAAGACCTCCTGGCACGCGAGGATGACTCCGCAGTAGACGATGCCGACGACGAACGGGGACAGCTCTCCCGTCGTCACCGCGACCATCGACTCGTCGAGCAGCGCCAGGCCTTCGCGTACGCGCCCGCTTCGTACGAGCATGTAGCCCTCGGCGTGCAGAGCCATCGCGAACAGGTCGCGGTCGCCGAACCGCTCGCCGATGCGAGCGGCCTCGCCGGCGACGGCCGCGGCGGCTTCGAACTCCGCGGCGGCTTCGTGCCGGAAGACGACCGGAATCAGCAGATAGCCGTGCTCAGCCGATTCCTCCGGTTCCTGGTCGAGGAGCCGCTGTGCTCGTCCCAGCCAGCCGCTCGCCGGGCCCACCGCACCCCGATAGGCGAGGTTCATCCCGATCCACGTCGCGGCGCGCACCGCGCGCAGCGTCTCGCCCCTCTCCAGGTACTGGTGGTGGGCTCGCTCGAGGATTCCGATGCCCTCGTCGTCGCGTCCAAGCATCCAGGTCGTGGTCGCGAGCAGCTCGAGATCCTCAGGAGCCAGCGGCGCGACCGCGTCAGCTCGGGAGAGAGACTCGACCGCCTCGAGCCACGCGCGACCCTCGTAGGCTCGACGGCCTTGCTCGAGCTCGTCGCTTGCAGACACCACGAGCATTCTGGCGCGAAAGGGCCCCGGTTTCCCGGAGCCCTCCCTGCTTACCTGGTCCCCGTGTTCAGGCGGTGACGCCGGCCTTGGTGCTGATCCCGAGCGTCGTGCTGAAGAGGATCTCGCCGAAGTGCGTGTTCTTCAGCTCGAGCTGGTCCGCGATGTTCGCCGTGATCCACTCCGTCGCGGCCACGCTTGCGGCCTCGGCCGCCTCAGCGGAATCCCACGCGCTGAACGAGATGATCTTCTCGTCCGTGGCGATGAGCGAGTATGCCCTGAAACCCGGTTGCGCCTTGAAGATCGGGAGCATCCCGTCCTCCGCCTGGCGCGCGAGGTCCTGCGCATCACCTGTGTAGGTGTACGTCGCAACGCGAGCGTGCATAGAGCCTCCATTCCGGCCGCCTCGTCGTGCCGTGGCCCCTCCACGACTACCCGGCGGCAACTACCCCCTAGGGTTACAGATATCCGCGCCGCCTGCGCCAGGCGTAACCACCCGGACGCCCGATGGCTGCTCGCTAGCGAATCCCGGTGTCGATCACGAACTCGACGCGCCGAAACCGGCCCGCAAGGACGCGCACGCGGCGCGGCGTGAGCGCGGAGCCGATCCGCACGACCGGTGCCGTTCTCACGCTCCACCAGCCCGGAGCGAGCGCGACGCGGTAGTGGCCGGTTGCGTCGGTTCGTGTTCGCACGACTCTCGTCTCCCGCGTGAAGACGAGCGTCGTGTTCTTGGCCGGCGCAGAGCAGGGAACGCCCTCCTCGCAGACCGGCATCGTGGGAGAGCGCATGACCACACCTCGAAGCCCGCTTGCCCAGCTCGCGTCAACCGAGCTCGCGGCCAGCACGGCCAGGCTCAGCATGGCGATGAGTACGGCGCAGCGAGTGCGCATCCCCTCAGTTTGCTCGATCCGGTACGGGGCGTGCGACCGCAGACGAGCAGGTAAGACTCCCACGCGATGAGCTCTGACAGCCCTCTCCCGCCACTCGACGTCCTGTACGAGGACTCGGGGCTCACGGCCGAGAAGGTGCCGCCCGAGCTCCGTCGCCTCTACGGCGGCAACCTCGGATTCGAGGAGCCGTGCGTCTACGCGAACTTCGTCTCGACGCTCGAGGGAGCCGTCGCGATCCCCTCGCTGCCAAAGTCGAACAGCCTGATCAACATGGAGAGCGAGGCCGACCTGTTCGTCGTGGGACTCCTGCGCACCTTCGCCGACGTCGTGCTGATCGGCTCCGGGGTGCTCCGAGCTTCGCCGCGCGGAACGTGGCTGCCCGAGAAGGTCTATCCCTCAGCCGCCGATACCTTCGCCGAGCTTCGCCGGAGCCTCGGCAAGCGGGAGACGCCCGAGGTCGCGATCCTCTCGGGACACGGGTCGATAGACCCCGCCCATCCCGTCCTCGAGTCGGGCGCATTCGTACTGACGAGTACGACCGGCGCCGAGAAGCTCGCGGGCCGGCTACCCGCAGCCGCCGAGGTCGTCCCGCTGGGAGAGGACACGACGATCGACGGAAAGCTCGTCGTCGACGCGCTTCGCGACCGCGGTCATCGGCTCATCCTGTCGGAGGCGGGCCCGCACACGCTCGGGACACTGCTCGAGGCAGGCGTCGTGGACGAGCTCTTCCTCACGCTCTCGCCGCTCCTCGTGGGACGGAACGGAGCCGACCGGTTCCAGCTCGTCGAGGCGGCCGACCTGCTCCCGCACGGCGTTCGCGGCCGCCTGGCGAGCCTTCGCCGCCACGGCGACCACCTCTTCCTCCGCTACGGGCTCAACGCGTCAGGCTGACGCAAGGATCTGCTGCCGACTTCTCGGGACATCTTGCGCAGCACCCGGGATGCCAGGCACGCTGGACGACTGGAGGAAGAGCAGGGGATCTACCGAGACGAAGTCATGGACGTCATCGGTGGGCTCGCCGACATCTCGAGCGACACGCTCCAGATCCTGGCCATCCTGCGCGGAGAGGACGAGAGGAGGACGATGAAGAAGAAATGGACTCCTGAGGAGTGGCGCGCGTACAAGAAGGCCCGAGAAGCGCGCATCCAAGGTCTTCGTAACCACGTCGAGCGCATCAAGGCCGAGCTCGCGGCAAAGCGCAAAGAGACGCCCGCCTAAGCCTCCGCCAGCTCGACGAAGCGGCAGAGTGCGTTCGCGAGCCGCATGTGGCCGACGGTCCGGCACTCGACATCGAGAAGCTGCGGCGCACATACGAGGTACGCGAGGCACTGCGCACGCGAGACTGCGACGTTCAGCCGGTTACGCGACATGAGGAAGTCGATCCCGCGCGGCGCGTCCTTGTCGCTCGACGAGGCCATCGAGAAGAAGACGACGGGCGCCTCCTGCCCCTGGAACTTGTCCACGGTGCCGATGGCAACGCCGTCCTGCAGGCGCTCGCTCAAGACCTTCACCTGTGCGTTGAAGGGCGCAACGACCTTGATGTCGGCAGGCGTGATCGGCTTCGTCATGCCCTCCGAGTCGGTCCACGTTCCGCGCAGCAGCCGCTCGATCTCGACGTGGATCGCGGCCGCCTCCTCCTCCGACGAGGTCGAGTTGCCCTCGTGTTCCACCAGGAGCCAGCGGATGCCCGTCCCGAACGAGCTTCCCTGCTCCTCACACCCCTCCGCCGACTCGAGCCGGTCTTCGTAGAAGGCGGACGAGATGTAGCGGCAGACGTCGGGGTGCATGCGGTAGGAGCGCTCGAGAAAGAGGCCCATGTCCTCGGCCACGGTCGCGCGGTCTTCGAGCAGGTGCGTAAGGACGGAGGCGCCTGCGCCTGCGGGGTGGATCCCCTGCGTCACCTGTGCGAGCTGGATCGGGTCACCGAGGAGGACGAGCGTACGCGCGCATGTGCCCAGCGCGAGCGCGTCCGCGAGCGAGATCTGGCCCGCCTCGTCGAGGAAGAGGTAGTCGAACTGCAAGTCCATCTGCTCGCGGCAGAGGAGCCAGCTCGTGCCGGCGACGAGCTCGTGGTCGGACTCGAAGATGACCTCCGCGTCAGGCTCGCTCGAGATGCGCGGTCCCTCGTGGACCG
>VAWZ01000029.1:478-4266 GCA_005888365.1 Actinomycetota bacterium | reverse complement strand
CGACCGCGTCCTTCTCGATCTCCAAGAGGAGCTTGTGGATCGCCTTGTGGCTCTGCGAGGCGATCGCGACCCGCTTGCCCGCAGCGATCAATGAGGTGACGAGCCGCGCGCCAGTCCAGGTCTTGCCCGCGCCCGGCGGGCCCTGCACGAAGAGATACGAGCCCTCGATCGCGCGCACGAGGCGGCCCATCTCCTCGAGCGTCTCGCACTGCACGCGCTCCCCTCCGAGCGGCGGCTCGCGACGCAGCACCTTCTCCAGGTGCGGGTAGCGGCCGTCGCCGGCAAGAAGCGAACGGGCGAAGCGCACGAGTGCCTCCCGCTGGTAGCGCGTGTCGAACGGCCCGCCGGGGATGAGCGCCTTCGGGAGCGGCTTGTCCTCGGGGGCCGGCCCACGCCGCAGACGCAGTGTCCCGGCGACCGAGTCGAGCTCGACGATCCGGCCAGCCCGGATCATCTCGATCGGGTCGTGCACCTCGTCGCCCGGGTCGAGCCGATGCTGCTGCACCGGGAAGTGGAAGCCATGGATCTTCGAGCGCGCGTCTCCCACCGGCTCCGAGCCGTCGGGCACGAGCGCGCCGATCGACTCCGAGTCCTCGACCAGCTCCTCCGGCGTCATCTCGCAGCGCCGGAAGAACCACCACCAGACGGGCTTCGCCTCGCGCCGGTGGTATTCGAGGAGCTCGCCCGCGAGCTCGAGCGACTGGTCGCCGCTCGCCACGAGCTGCTCTCGCAAGGCGGCCCGCTCGCCGAGGAGCGCAGCGGTCTCCTCTTTCGGCACACGAACCTCGGGCGGCTCGCGCCACGCAATCGGGTCGCCAAACGTCCGCTCCGCCTCTGCTTTCCGCTCGAGCAGCCAGTCGCGCAGCCGGAGGTTCGAGACGACGTCCTCCTCGTTGTAGCGCTCGATCAGCTCCAGAAGCGCCGGATCCTGGTCGGCGACCCACTGCTCGTAGACGACGATCGAGTCCTCCCCGCCCTCGAGCTCGGCCTCCGCGCGCATGAAGAACTCGCGCACGTTCTTGATCGAGTAGCTGTCATAGGAGATGCGCAGGCTCTGCCGGACGACCTTGAAGAGGTCGACGAAGACCTCGCGGCGGAGCAGCTCGTCGAGCTCCTCCTCGCGCGTCGCGTGCTGGGCGGCGAGGCGCTTGAGCGCGGCGGTCTCGTAGGACGCGTAGTGGTAAACGTGCAGGTTCGGGAAGTGCTCGAGCCGCCGGTGGATGAGGTCGATCACCTGCTCGAGCACGCGCTTCTCGCTCTCGCGGTCGTGCGCCCAGAGAGCCGTGACGCTCCCGCTCGTGTCGCCCATGCCGTGCAGGTACTCGAGCGAGCGCCCGGGTTCCCAGAACGGGTCGCCCTCGATGTCGTAGAAGAGGTCGCCGGCGTCGGGCGGCGGGAGCAGGCCAAGGCCGCGCTTCTCCTGCGGCTCGAGCAGGTCGTAGCGGTGAGCCCCGCTGAGCCGCGCGGAGAGCTGAAGCGCAGCCTGATGGCGGAGTCGCTCGAAGGTATCGGGCGCCATGTGGTCGACGACCGTGCCGGGCGCGGTCTCCCCGAGTCTTTCGAGCGTGCCGATGCCGGTCGCGTTCAGCCGCTCGATCTGGTCGTGGCGGATCCACGCGACCTGCGAGAGGTGGTCGTCGTCCTCCCAGCGCTTCTCGCAGAGCTCGAAGAAGTCGCAGAGGCCGCAGTGGGTGACCGGATACGGGTACGTGTCGGCGCCGCTCGCGACTGCCTTCGCGAGACGGCCGCGGGCGCGGCGGAAGAAGGCGCCGAAGTCGGCGGGCCGGTACGTCTCCACATCGCCGGTGCCGAGGACGACGTACATCCGCTCGGGCAGTCGCCCCTGGATCCGCTCGAGCTCGTGCGAGTAGAAGGTGAGCTGGAGGACGTGCGCCGGCTTCGCGCGCGAGCGGGCGAGCTTCGTGTCCCAGGCCTCGTATGAGAAGGGGCCGAGAGCGGAGGGCTCGTCGATGCGGATCAGGAAGTCGGCGATCCCGCGCCAGCCCTCGGAGGCGAGGACGCCTTGGTAGACGACCTCGGCTCCAGAGCGGAGGGCCTCTTCGGTGGTGCGGGCGGCTTGCTCGAAGCCGCCGTCATCGCCGAGCTCGATCTCGACGATCTCGCGGCCTTCCTCGCGCAGCTTCCCGAGGAAGGCCGCCTCGTGCTCGTCGCCCTTGCGGCGGATGAGCTCGCCGTGCGGGTTGTCGCGGTGCGGCCGCACGAGCTCGCCGCGCTGGACGGAGACCTCGAGCTGCGTCAGGTGCGGGCAGGCGAGATAGTTCGCCAGGTCGGAGGGCGAGAGGCGAAGCGTGCCGTCAGTCGCGAGGCGCATCACCTCAAGTATCCGCCGGACGCCGGCCCTTGCTTATGTGGCAAGAAATCTTTCGAAGCGCATCCCAAGCCGATCTGGATTGGGCCTCCACGCCTTCTTGGACGGCGTGGCAATCGTGACGCCATTGAAGCCTTTCAGCACTGCGAGCATGGGGCCGTCGTCGTCGTCGAGCAACCGACGCGAGACGTGCACACGAAGGTCGGGAGCCACTCCGACGAGGTCTTCGTCGTACGCGCGGTGATGTATCGAACACAGGCTCAAGCCATTGCTAATCGTTGGCTCCCCGGCCTCTTCCGTGTCCGCGACTATGTGCGCTGCATCGAGCAGGCGCACTTCGCGAAGACGGCAAATGGCGCAACGCTCGCGATATGCAGGAAGCACCGCTCCTCGGAACTGGGCCTGATGGATGCGCTTCTTGACGAGCCCTACTTCGTACCGTCTCTCGATCGCGTCGGTGATGTGAACAGGCTCGCGCTCGTCGTAGGAGCCTCGCATCCTCCCGAACGTCAAGAGAACCCGGAGTTCGTCCGGGATGTCCCGCTCTACAAATGTCGGATAGAACGGCCGGTACCAGTTCGGTCTCGTGCCTACGAAGTAGACAAGCGGCACGTCGAGGACATGAGCGTTCCGCAGCCACCGGTTGAAGTGATTCTCGGGGTCGACACCTTGGTAGCGGTACAGGACACCCTCCGGGGTCTGCTCGTCCTGATAGCGATCCTGCTTGTACGAGCTGTTCACGGACAATGCGGCTGGCCCGCGCTGCGCGGAAGCTCGATAGATGCCGAAGGCGCGATTCAGGAAAGGCACGCGCCTGGCGCGAAAGTTGAATCCTTCGACCAAGGCTGCGTAGGGGATGTCCGGTCCCCACTTCGCCTGGAGTACGTCAAGCGCGGCGAAGCACGAGCTCCTCACATCGTCGTCGCGCATCTCTCTGATTCTCGGGTGGACGTGCGGTATTAGTCAAAGGGCGCAGAGCGATCCTTTCGCCGCCTTTCGCTGGCCTACGTAGCTGAGCGAGGCCGCTTATCCTCCGCGCGATGGCCGTCGCCGCCCCTCTCGTCACGCCCGAGCAAGCTCAACACTTCCGCGACGAGGGCTTCTTCGTCCTCGAGGGCGTCGTCCGGCCACGCGACCTCGAGGCGCTGCGGAACGAGTGCCAGCGCTTCATCGACGAGCGCGACCGCGAGATGGATCGGCTCGGCGTCGACACCCTCGACCTCGACCACCGCGGCCAGCGGTACTTCGTCCACGCGTTCGGCAAGAGCCCGGCCGTCGAACAGTTCCTGTTCTCCGACCTCATGCTGGAGATCGCGCGGGCGACGCTCGGCGACACCGTCTATCTCTTCAACGAGCAGTACGTCGTCAAGGCCGCCGAGCAGGGCATGAAGTTCGGCTGGCACCAGGACTCCGGCTTCATCCCTTACGCGCACCGGCCGTACCTCACGTGCTGGATCGC
>VAWZ01000029.1:0-427 GCA_005888365.1 Actinomycetota bacterium | reverse complement strand
GCACGCGCGACATCGTCGAGCACGTGCGCGAGGAGGAGACGAACGACCTGGTCGGCTACTTCGGGAACGATCTGGGCGATCCGGTCCTCGTGCCTGCCGGGAGCATCGCATGCTTCTCGAGCACGGCCTTCCACCGCAGCGGCCCGAACACGACCGACCGCATGCGCCGCGTCTACCTCGCGCAGTATTCGAGCGAGCCGATCCTGAACGAGGTCGGCACCGCGCCGCGCCACCTCGCCGAGCCGCTGCTCGTCGGCGGCGAGCGAGCTCAAAGCTAGGCGCCTGCGACCGGCGGCGCGCTCGGCGGCCGAGGAGACGCCGCCGGCCACCTGAGGACTACTGCGAGATGTCGGGCGCGGACGTGTCCACTTGCCAGAGCCCGAAGTCGTTCCCGTGTGGATCCTTGCAGACCGCGAACCAGCCCATG
>VAWZ01000105.1:32457-40183 GCA_005888365.1 Actinomycetota bacterium | reverse complement strand
CGCCGAGCCGCTCGAGATCGGCGACCCACCCCTCGGGCGCGTCGCTCGTCTCGGTCGGACGCCCGTCGCCGATGCCGGGGGGCCTGCGCAGCAACCCGACAGTGAGGTCGGCGAGGCTCGGCTCGGGGACCGGCCGCTCCGCGAGCACCGACCACATGAGCGCGACGTCCGCGACGCTCGTCCCCATCGGCCCGGCGGTGTCGAGCGTCGGGCAGAGCGGAAACGCGCCCTCCATGGGGATGAGCCCCCACTGCGACTTCAGCCCCACCGTGCCGCAGGCTGCGGACGGGAGCCTGATCGAGCAGCCGGTGTCCGAGCCGAGCGCGAGGTCGCACAGGCCTGCCGCGAGCGCAGCCGCGGAGCCGCTCGACGAGCCACCTGTCGTCTTGCCGGGCACCGCGGGGTTGTGGCAGGTCCCGTACCACGGATTCAGTCCGAGCACGCTCCAGGCGAACTCCGGCAAGTGCGTCTTCCCGACGAGGACGGCCCCCGCGTCCAGGAGTCGCTGCGCCGCGACCGCCGTTCGCTCCGGCACGTGCTCGCCGTACAGCCGCGAGCCGTAGGTCGTGCGGACGCCGGCGGTGTCGAAGAGGTCCTTGATCGCGAGCGTGCAGCCCGAGAGCGGGCCGGGCTTCGCCCCGCCGGGTTCGACCGGGGTGATGAAGGCGTTGAAGAGATCGCTCATGACGGCATGACTGCGATCGCTTCGACCTCGACCTTCGCACCCGGAACCGCGAGCGCGCTCACCTCCACGAGCGTGCTCGCCGGCCGGCTCTCGCCGAAGTGCTCCTGCCGCACGGAGTTGATCCGCGAGCGGTCGGAGACGTCGGTCAAGAAGAGCGTGACCTTGACGACGTCCCCGAAGCTGCATCCGGCCGCGGCGAGGGTCTGCCGGAGGTTGTCGAACACCTGGCGGGCCTGGGCCACCACGTCGTCTCCACCGACCAGGTTGCCGTCCGCATCGACCGCGACGAGGCCCGAGACGAAGAGGAGATCGCCGGCGCGAACCGCGTCCGTGTAGTGGGAGATGGGCTCCGCGAGCCCGGCGACGCGGATCTCCTCACGCCTCACTGGGCCCTCGCCTGCAGCTCGCTGAGCCGGATCCGCGGGCTGATGCGTTCCGGGTCGACCGGGAGCTCGAGCAGCGACGGCTTGCCGGACGCGAGCGCGCGCTCGAACGCGCCTTCGAACTCCTCCGTCCGCTCGACGCGCTCGGCGTGGCCTCCGTAGGCTCGGGCGAGGGCGGGGAAGTCGGGGTTCACGAGATCCGTTCCGATGACCCGTCCCGGGAAGAGCCGCTCCTGGTGCATGCGGATCGTGGCCAGCATCCCGTTGTTGACGAGCAGTACGACGATCGCCAGGCCGTAGTGCACGGCCGTTGCGAACTCGGGCGAGCTCATGGAGAAGTCGCCGTCGCCCGTGAAGCAGACCACGATCCGGTCCGGGTGCACGAGCTTCGCCGCGACGCCCGCGGCGATCCCGTAGCCCATCGAGCCGCTCCGGGGACAGATTTGTGTCCCGAACCGGGTGAACTCGGCGAACCGGTGCGCCCAGACGGTGAAGTTGCCCGCGCCGCAGGTCTGGATCGCGTCCTCGGGCAGCCGGCCCCGGAGGAAGGCCATGATCTCGCCGAGGTCGACCGGCCCCTCCATCGGCTCGTGGCGAAGGTTGTCCTCGTAGTCCGCCCGCGCAGCAGAGGTCCACTCCCGCCAGCGCGGCTCGACCGGTGCGAGGGCCGCGAGCGCCGCGGCGAAATCGGGCAGCGAGGACACGGTCGGAAGATCGGGCTCGAAGACGAAGCCCAGCTCACGCGGGTCTGGGTGGACGTGGACGAGCGTTGCAGACGGGTTCGGCGGCTCGAGCAGCGTGTAGCGCCGGGTCGGCACGTCCCCGAGCCTGCCTCCGACCGCCAGCACGAGGTCGGCCTCGGCGAGCCGAGCGGCGAGCCGGTCGTCCATCGCGACCCCGAGTACGCCCGCGTAGCTCTGCGAGCGATTGTCGACGAAGTCCTGGCAGCGGAAGGCACAGGCGACCGGGAGCTCGTTCGCCTCGCAGAAGCGGAGGACGTCGTCCCCCGTCCCCTGCGTCCAGCCGCCTTCGCCGACGACGACGAGCGGTCGCTCGGCGGACATCAGGAGGTCGCGCAGCCGCGCGAGGTCCTCGGCGCGAGGCGCCGCCCTCGGCACCTGCACGGGCGCCCCGTCCGCCGCGTCGCTCGTCTCTGCGAGGACGTCTTCGGGGAGGGCGAGCACGACCGGCCCGGGCCGGCCGGAGAGCGCGAGCGCGTACGCACGGGAGATGTGCTCGGGGATCCGGTCGGCGCTGTCGACCTGCCAGGCGGCCTTCGCAAGCCCGCCGAAGACGCGGCCGTAGTCGAGCTCCTGCCAGGCCTCGCGTCCCTGCACCCGCCGCGGTACGTGCCCGACCAGCAGGAGCATCGGAGTCGAGTCCTGCATCGCCGTGTGCACGCCGACGGCAGCCTGTGTCGCTCCGGGACCGCGTGTCACGATGCAGATGCCGGGCGTGCCCGTGAGCTTCCCGTACGCCTCGGCCGCGTTCGCCGCACCTTGCTCGTGGCGGCTGGTGATGAGCCGGATGGGCGAGTCGTAGAGCGCGTCGAGCAGCGGCAGGAAGCTCTCACCCGGAAGCGAGAACGCGAGCTCGGCCCCGTTCAGCTCGAGCTGGTCGACGAGGATCTGCCCGCCCGTGCGGCTCACGATTCGACCGGAGCCTCGAGGAATACGGTGGCGCGCTGGAGCTTCGGCTTCTCCTCGTCCGCGGGGTCGAGGTAGCGGATCGTCCGCTTTCCGGCCCACTCCGCAGGCAGCAGTAGGACGCGGACGAAGGCGGTCTTCTGGGTCGTCGAGGCAGTTGCGAGCACGGGATCGTTCGCCCCCTCGAACCAGGCCTCCCCCGCTCCGTACGTCGCGGTGCCCCGCGGGGACTCGATGGTCAACTCGCCGAAGAGCAGCCGTCGGATGCCGAGGCCAGGATGGACGTGGCGGTGCGCGACACCCCCCGGTGGGAAGTCGACGCGGTCGCAGCGCAGAACCCATGGTGTCGCAGGGTCGAGCTCTGTCTCCGTGGCAAGAACGGCTCCGTCGCCGTCTTCTACGAGCTCCCACACGAGCGCGGCGCTGGCGATACGGGTCGCTCCCGCATGCGCCTCGTCTCGCTCCAGGTCGTACGCGATCCGGTTCCCCGGCTCGGTTTCGACCCCGTCCGGGCATTCATAGAGCGCGAGCTTCAATGAAAATACTGTCCGCCGTCGATGACCATGGTCTGGCCGGTGATGAAGTCCGCGGCGCTGGTGCAGAGGAAGACGACGGCACCGACGACGTCCTCCGGCACCTGGTCGCGCTGGATCGTCCGAGCTGCGACGGATACGTCCCGCAGCGCCTCGACCACCTCGGGGTGCGCCTTGACGCCGTCCGACATCGTGAAGCCGGGGGCGACGCAGTTGACCTGGATCGAGTCCTTGCCGAGCTCCTTCGCCAGCGCGCGTGTGAGCGCGACGATCGCGCCCTTGCTCGTCACGTAGTGGAGGAGGAAGGGGACGCCGCGGAAGGGCGTGCCCGACGAGATGTTCACGATCTTTCCGCCGTCATGCTCTCGCATCGCCGGGACGAGGGCACGGCACGTGAGGAACATGCTCGCGACGTTCACGTCCATGACCTGCCGCCACTCGTCGAGCGGGATCTCGGTGAACGGTCGCATCTCGAGCGACGCGTAGAGGCCTGCGTTGTTCACGAGGACGTCGATCGAGCCGCAGCGCTCGACCACCTCCGAGGCCAGGCGTTCGACGTCGTCCTCCTTCGAGACGTCCACGGTCAGACCGATGCCCTCCGGGTACGTCGCGGCCGTCTCCTCGGCCCGCTGGAGGTCGGCGACGACGATCCGGGCCCCCTCGGCCGCCAGTCCGTCGGCGATCGCGCGGCCGATGCCCTGGGCGCCGCCCGTGACGATCGCCACCTTCCCCTCGAGCGCAGGCATCAGCGGATCGGGGAGAAGGCAGTCGGGACGAGGATACGGTTCTGCTGGGTGTGCATGAGCGGCTGTACCTTCGCGAGGAAGGCCTTCCAGCGCTCGTCGGCCTGCAACCGTCCCCGGCGCTCCTCGCGCTCCGCGAACGAGTCGTAGCGCCAGAGGGTCGTGTAGGTCGAGAGCGCACCGATGTCCGCCGTGAACGCGCCGACGAGCCCGCCCAGGATCTCCTGTTGGAGCGGGATACCCTCGGTCTCGTAGAGGCGGACGAGCTCCGGGAGCCTGCCCGTGTACACGTGGTAGTCGCGCTGCTCGAGGATCACGACGGCCGGCCGACGCCCCCGACGGCCCAGTACTTGAGCTCGAGCCACTCGTCGATGCCGTAGGAGGAGCCCTCGCGCCCGATGCCGGACTCCTTCACCCCGCCGAACGGTGCCACCTCGGTCGAGATGAGGCCCGTGTTGATCCCGAGGATCCCGTATTCGAGGGCCTCCGCGACGCGCGTGACGCGCCCGAGGTCCTGCGAGTAGAAGTAGGCGGCGAGGCCGTAGGGCGTGTCGTTGGCGATGCGGACGGCGTCCGCCTCGGACGAGAAGCGGGCGATGCCCGCGACCGGGCCGAATGTCTCCTCTCTGCTCATCGCCATCTCCGCGGTGACCCCCACGAGGACCGAAGGCTCGAAGAACTGGCCGTCGAGACGGGCCCCGCCGACGAGCACCTCGGCGCCGCGCTCGACCGCGTCCGTCACGTGCCGCTCGACCTTCTCCACCGCCGGCTCGTCGATCAGCGGTCCGACGTCGACGCCCGGCGTGAACCCGTCGGCGACCTGGAGCCCGCGAACGGCGCCGACGAACCGATCGAGGAACGCGTCGTAGATGCCCTCCTGCACGAGGATGCGGTTGGCCGAGATGCAGGTCTGCCCGGAGTTCCGGTACTTGCAGAGAACGACGCCGGCGACAGCCTCCTCGAGCGAGGCGTCGTCGAAGACGATGAAGGGCGCGTTGCCCCCGAGCTCGAGCGAGATCTTCTTGAGCTGCGGAGCGCACTGCGCCATGAGCAGCTTCCCTATCTCGTTACTGCCCGTGAAGCCCAGCTTGCGGACGATCGGGTTGGAGGTCAGCTCGCTTCCGATGACGGGCGCGTCCTCGGCGGCGCCCGTGACGACGGAGAAGACGCCGGCGGGGACCCCGGCTTCCTCGGCGAGGGCGGCAACCGCGAGCGCCGAGAGAGGCGTCTGCTCGGCCGGCTTCAGCACCATGGTGCAGCCGGCTGCGAGGGCCGGAGCAGACTTGCGCGTCGGCATCGCGGCGGGGAAGTTCCAGGGGGTGATTCCGGCCGCGACTCCGACCGGCTCCTTCGTGACGAGGATGCGTTTGTCGGGCCACGGAGACGGGATCGTGTCGCCGTACACGCGCTTCGCTTCCTCGCCGAACCATTCGTAGAAGGACGCCGCGTAGCCGATCTCGACCCGCGCCTCGGCGAGCGGCTTGCCCTGCTCCAGCACCATCAGCCGCGCCAGCTCGTCCTCGTGCTCGAGCATCAGGTCCGCGAGCCGGCGGAGAGTGCGCGCACGCTCCTTCGCAGGCCGCTCCCTCCATGCAGGAAGAGCCCGCTCGGCCGCCTCGATCGCGCGACGCGTCTCGGCGGCGCCCATGCGCGGCACCTCCGCGAGCACCTCGCCCGAGGCCGGATTCGTGACGGGGAAGGTCTCGCCCGAGTCGGCGTCGATCCAGGCGCCGTCGACGTATCCCTGCCGGCGAAGCAGCGGGAGCTCGACCGCGGTCATGGAGCAACGATAATCGAGTGCGTGGAGCCGCAGTTCACCCGACTCGACGCGGTTCGGGCCTTCGAGCTCGCGGCCGGTGTGAGCGGGCAGCCGCTCTTCGGCGAGAACGCGATGCTCAACCTGATCCGCTTCCAGCCGGACGCGGTCGTGCCTCGGCACAGCCATCCGCACGAGCAGCTCGGGATCGTCCTCGAGGGGATGCAGGCGCTCGTGGTCGACGGCGTCGCGCACGAGCTCGAGCCGTTCGAGGCCTACGTCCTTCCCGGCGGGGTCGAACACTCCGCCTACTGCGGGCCCGAGGGAGCCCTCGTCCTCGACGTCTTCACGCCCGTGCGCGAGGACTACCTCGAGCGCTGGCAGGCCGAGTCCTGAAGGGAACAGGAAGTGGTCGCCGCCCGGAGGCGGCGACCACTCGAGCCGCCTAGACCCCGGCCGGGACGCCCGCGACGGCTTCGGTCACAGCGCCACAGGTCGTGACCGTGGCGACGTTCTGCAGCGCGTAGTTGATCGAGGCGTTGTGCCAGTCGGCGCTCATCGTCGAGCAGCCGTCCTCCGGGACGAGCATGAAGTAGCCCTTGTCGGCGCCGGTTCGAGCCGTGTGCTCGACGGACATGTTCGTCCAGGCCCCGGTGACGATGACCGTGTCGCGGCCGAGGCCCGCGAGCAGCGACTCCAGCTTCGTGTCGTGCCAGGCGTTCATCCGCATCTTCTCCACCAGGAAGTCGCCGTCCTGCGGCTCGAGACCCTCGGCCGGCGCAGCGCCCCAGGAACCGCGGACGAGCGCATTCGCGTCCTTGACACCCTGGAAGAGGGGCGCGTTCAGCTTCAGTCCGGGCGCGCCCGCCTCGACGATGTAGTGCACGTGAATCACGGGGATTCCTTTGCTACGGCACGTCTCGGCGAGGGCCTTCACGTTCTCGACGACGTTCTGCTGCTTCGCGTGCTGCGGCGCTCCCGTCTCCTCCCAGGCGCCACCTTCGCTCATCACGTCGTTCTGCAGGTCCTGGACGATGAGCGCACAACGCGCCGGGTCCAGGCTGAGAGCCTCGTCGTTCATCTGTCCCTCCTATCCCATATAGGGCTCGTGGCGCGGCCCGACAGTCGTGCGAAGCGAGTAGAGAGACGTCGAGCTCGGGATGAAGAGCGTGTGCCAGTCGTCGCCACCCCAGGACAGGTTGCCGGTGTTCTCGGGGACGTCGATCACGCCCAGGTGCTCGCCCTCGGCGCTGATCACCCAGATGCCTCCCGGCCCCGTGACCCAGATGTTCCCGCGCTCGTCGCACTTCATCCCGTCCGGGATGCCCTCCTCGATCACGCCCGAGCCGATTCCCTGGAAAAACATGCGCCCGTTCGAGAGCGACCCGTCGGGGTTCATGTCCCACACCTTGATGTGCGCTCTCGGCGTGTCGTTGGAAGCACAGGCCGTGCGGCATGTCGACCTCGTCGGTGTCGACGACGAGCTCGAGGTCGCCCCCGCCCGCCGGAATCCGGTAGACGCCCTGGAACCCGAGCCGCCGCTTGCGCGGATGCCCGAAGCCGGGGAAGCGGCCGTACCAGGGATCGGAGAAGTAGATCGCGCCGCTCGAGTGCACGACGACGTCGTTCGGGCTGTTCAGCTCCTCGCCCTCGAACTCCTGGGCGATGATCTCGCGCGACCCGTCGGGACTCTGGCGCACGACGCAGCTCGTCACGTGCTCGCAGATGAGCAAGTTGAGCTCCGCGTCGTAGGTCATCCCGTTTCCCTTGTTCGAGAAGTTCTTGACCTCGACCACACCCTCCCCCGGTGTGTACTTCCTGCGAACGTCGCCCGGCATGTCCGAGAAGAGGAGGTACTTGTCCTTCGGATGCCAGATCGGGCCCTCGGTGAATGTGAACCCGGTCGCGACGCGTTCGACCCGCGCGCCCTCCTCGATCAGCCCGGAGAGCTTTTGCGACTTCGTGTCGATCCCCACTCCG
>VAWZ01000105.1:0-32375 GCA_005888365.1 Actinomycetota bacterium | reverse complement strand
AGGGGAGAATCGGATCATCGATGTAGCCTGCGCTTCGCGTGAAGAGCCAGGCCACGGTCAGCCTCCTCAGATGGCTCAGGCGGCAGCTGCGCGAGCCGACGCCGTTTCGCGAGCACCTCGAGGCGGCGGTCGCGAACGACGATCCGCGCGAAGCGAGGCGGCTGCTCGAGCAGATGTCGTGCACGGAGGCGCAGCGACGGCACGTCGAGGGCCTCCTCGCCCGCTGGGACGACACACATGGCCGCGGCTGAGAACGACGCCCTCGTCCGCCGGATCTTCGAGGCCTTCGCTCGCAAGCAGGGACTCGCCCTCCGCGGCCTCTTCGCCGAGGACGCTGTCTGGACCGTCCCCGGTCGAAGCATCATGGCCGGGACCCACCGAGGGCGCGAGCAGATCTTCCGCTTCCTCTCTCGCCTGCCGAAGGAGACGGACGGGACGTACGGCTCGGAGCTCCTCGACGTCCTCGCCAGTGACGAGCGCGCCGCCGCGCTCTATCGAGCGCGCGGGCGACGAGGTGGCCGCGAGCTCGCGCTCGACCAGGTCCTCCTCTTCCGCATCGCCGACGGGCTCGTGCAGGAGGTCCTCGCGCTGCCGAGCGACCCGGACGCTTTCGAGGCATTCTGGGCACCGTGAACGAGGCGCTGCTCACCGAGCTTCAGCGGGCGGTAGGCCCCTGGCACGTCATCACCGAGCCGGAGCAGCTGCGAGTCTACGAATGCGACGGGCTGACCGGACACCGCGCGATCCCGGAGCTCGTCGTCCTCCCGGACTCGACCGAGGAGGTCCAGGCAGTCGTACGTGCCTGTCACCGGGAGCGCATCCCGTTCGTCGCCCGAGGCGCGGGAACGGGGCTCTCCGGCGGGGCTACACCGGTCGCCGGAGGAGTCGTCGTCTCCCTCGCTCGCATGAACCGGATTCTCGAGGTCGACCTCGAGAGCCAACGCGTCGTCGTCGAGCCGGGAGTCGCGAACCTCGACGTGACCGGGGCGGTCTCGGACGCGGGCTTCTTCTACGCGCCGGACCCGTCGAGCCAGCAGGTGTGCACGATCGGCGGGAACGTCGCCGAGAACTCGGGCGGGGCCCACTGCCTGAAGCACGGATTCACGGTTCACCACGTGACCGCGCTCACGCTCGTCCTTCCGGACGGCGAGGCCGTCGAGCTCGGAGGGAAGGCGCTCGATCCCGAGGGCCCCGACCTCCTCGGGCTCGTCGTAGGCTCCGAGGGAACGCTCGGCATCGTCACGCGGATCACGCTCCGGATCGTCCGCCTGCCCGAGACGGTTCGCACATTGCTCGCGGGGTTCGAATCGACCGACGCCGCCGGAGCCGCCGTCTCGGAGATCGTGGCCGCCGGGATCATGCCGGCCGCCATCGAGATGATGGACCGGCTGACGATCGAGGCCGCCGAGAAGGCAGTCGCCCCCGGCTACCCACCTGGCGCAGGCGCTGTGCTCCTCGTCGAGCTCGAAGGCGTCGCTGCACAGGTCGACGAAGACGCCGTCGAGATCGAGCGGATCTGTCGCGAGTGCGGGTCGTTCGAGATCCGCGCGGCCACGGACGAGACGTCGCGCGCGCTTCTCTGGAAAGGACGCAAGTCCGCCTTCGCCGCGATGGGTCGGGTCGCAACCGACTACTACGTGCAGGACGGAGTCGTCCCGCGGACGCGCTTGCCGGACGTCCTCCGCCGAATCGAGGAGCTCTCGGAGACGCACGGGCTGCGGGTCGGGAACGTCTTCCATGCCGGGGACGGGAACCTGCACCCGCTCGTGCTGTACGACGCGGCCCAAGGCGAGTCGGAGCGCGCCCGCGAGCTGGCCGAGGCGATCCTCGACGCGTGTCTCGAGGTGGGCGGCTCGCTCACGGGCGAGCACGGCGTCGGAATGGACAAGGCGTGCTCGATGCCGCGCATGTTCTCGGAGCGCGATCTCGAGACCTTCGTTCGGGTCCGTCGAGCCTTCGACCCGGACGGGATCTGCAATCCGGGAAAGGTGATCCCGACCCCGCGTTTGTGCGGCGAGGTACCGGGCCCGTATCGCGTCCATCCGCTCGAGAGAGTCGGTGTTGCCGAGCGTCTCTAGCCTGCGAGAGGCGTCCGAGCTCCTCGCAGAGGCACACGCCGCAGGCCGGCGTCTGCTCATCGGCAAGGATTTGACGACGGAAGGGCTCGGCCGCGTTCTCGAGCACGAGGCCGGCGATCTCACGTGCACGGTCGAGGCGGGGATCCGACTGTCGGCGCTCAACGACGAGCTCGGTCGGCACGGTCAGCGTCTCTCCCTCGACCCGCCCGGGGACCCGACCGTCGGAGCGGTGCTCGCCGGAAACCTCTCCGGACCGCTGCGGCACCGTTTCGGTGCCGCCCGCGATCTCGTGCTCGGAGTCACGCTCGTGCTCGCGGACGGGACGATCGCGAACGCAGGAGGCAAGGTCGTGAAGAACGTCGCCGGCTACGACCTGGCGCGCCTCGTCTGCGGCTCGAACGGCCGGCTGGCGCTCATCGGGCGTGTCTCCTTCCGTCTGCATCCGATCCCGCGCTCTGCGGAGACACTCGTCTTCGAGGGCAAGGACGTCGTCCCGACAGTCGCTTCGCTCCTCCACTCGCAGCTGCAGCCGAGCGCGCTCGACGTGCTCCATCCCGGACGTGTCGGAGTGCTCTTCGAGGGCTCGCCGAGTGCGGTCGACGAACAGATCGCGGCTGCCCAGCGACTGGCAGAGAGCAACGAGGGCCTTGTGACGATACGTCACGAGGAGCCCATTTGGGACGAGTCCAGGAAGCGGCAGGGCGCCTCGCTCGGCCGGATTCGCTTCGCTCCGGGAGACCTCGGGCGCGCGCTACCCTTGATCGCCGAGGCGGTGATCCGTCCGGCTGCGGGGGTTGCCTACCTGCCCGTCACAGCACCGGACGACACCGCGCCGGAGGTTCGCCGCCTCGAACGGGCGATCCGCGAGCAGCTCGATCCCAGGGGAGTGTTTTCGGGAGTGCCGGCCGCATGATCCGGGAGCTCACGGCGGACTGCGTCCACTGCGGCTTCTGCCTCCCCACGTGCCCGACGTTCGTCCTCTGGCACGAGGAGATGGATTCGCCTCGCGGCCGGATCCACCTCATGGACGCGCGGCTCGACGGAACCGTGACCCTCAACGACACGGTCGCTCAGCACTTCGACCGCTGCCTCGGATGCATGGCGTGCGTCAGCTCGTGTCCCTCGGGAGTCCGCTACGACCGACTCATCGAGTCGACCCGGGCCGCGGTCGAAGCCGAATACGAGCGGCCTTTCGGCGAGGCGCTGCTGCGCTGGCTGCTCTTCCGAGTGCTCCCGTATCCGGGCCGGATGCGAGCCGCCTTGCAGCTCGCTCCGCTCGGGCGCGTGCTGCCGGTGCCGCGAGAGCTCCGTCCTCTGGTCGAGGTCGCTCCCCGCTGGAAGCCGCACGGCGAGATTCCCACGTTTACTGCGGCGAGCGGTGAGCCTCGCGGGCGAGTCGGCCTGCTCACCGGCTGTGTGCAGCGCGCCGCATTCCAGGACGTCAACCAGGCGACCGCACGCGTCCTCGCAGCCGACGGCTTCGAGGTGGTCGCGCCACCGCAAGGGTGCTGCGGAGCTCTCTCCGTCCACGCGGGTCGTCTCGAAGAGGGAAAGGCGTTCGCGCGCCGACTCGTCGCTGCGCTCGAAGGCCTGGATGTGATCGTCGTCAACGCGGCGGGCTGCGGCTCGCACCTGAAGGAGCTCGGATGGCTGCTCGAGGACGAGCGGGCGGCCGCGTTCTCGGCGAAGGTGCGGGACGTCGGTGAGTTCCTCGCGGACGTCGCTCCGCGCGCACGCAGGAATCCGCTGCCGCTTACGGTGGCGCTGCAGGACTCGTGCCACCTCCGGCACGCACAGGCGCTCCCGCTCGCTGCGAGCGTCTCACTCGGCCGCGTCCCCGAGCTCGAGCTCGTCGAGCCGGCTGAGCAGGAGCTCTGCTGCGGCTCGGCCGGGATCTACAACCTCGTGCAGCCGGAGGCGGCACGGGCGCTCGGAGACCGCAAGGCCGGCCACGTGCTCGCCACCGGGGCACAGGCATTCGCGAGCGCCAATCCGGGATGCCTCGTCCAGATCTCGGCCGCGCTCCGGCGCGCGAAGCAGCCCTTGCCGGCACTTCACCCGATCGAGCTCGTCGACGCCTCGATCAGGGGCGTGGCGGCGGGAAAGCTGCGGACGACCGCACGTCGCTGATCACGTCGCCGGCCCGAGCCGGGAGTGGATCTCCCACGTCAGCTTCGCGACCTGCTCGGTCAGCTCCTTGTCCTGGCGCGTCAGCGTCGTGTTCGCTTCGAGCAGCTCCTTCAGCTCGGTCGCCGACTTCGCGATCGCCTGTTGATGCTCGTCCGAGCGAGTCGCGAGCTCGTCGCGATGGTGCTCCATGACCTGAGCGGCGACCTTGTCGCGGTCGGCCTGCCGTGTCTGCGCGAGCAGGATCAGCGGCGCCGCGTACGCCGCCTGGGTAGAGAAGGCGAGATTCAGGAGGATGAACGGATACGGGTCCCAGTGCTGGATCAGCGCGACCGAGTTCAGGATGATCCAGAACACCACGACGACGCTCTGGCCGAGGATGTACTGCGGCGTGCCGAAGAAGCGCGCCGCGCCTTCCGCTCGGCGGCCGAACTCGTCGGGTCCGAAGGGGCTGAAGTGGCGCTCTCCGGCCTGCTGCGTCGCCATCGGCAGGAGCAGAGTAGGACGCAGGGAGGACGTTCAGCTCTCGACCGCGACGGGCCGCAGCTCGTCGAGGCGATCGACCTGCGCGAGCGCCGGGAAGAGCCTCCACCAGATCCCGGCGATCGCGATCGTCGCGATCCCTCCCAGGACGACGGCGGGAACGGCGCCGATGAGAGCAGCCGCGACCCCGGACTCGAACGCGCCGAGCTCGTTCGAGGCGCTGATGAACACCATCTCGACCGCGTTCACCCTGCCTCTGAGGTTGTCCGGGGTGACGAGCGGGAGGATGGTCGAGCGCAGGACGACGCTGACGAGGTCGAACGCTCCCCCTACGGCCAGCGCGAGCAGCGAGAGCCACATCACCTGTGAGAGGCCGAATACGACCACGCTCGCCCCGAAGAGCGCAACGACGGCGAACATCGTCCGCCCCGCTCTCTGCCGTACCGGCCGACGCGCGATCATGAGCGACGCGACGAACGATCCCAGGGCCGGAGCGCTTCGCAGCAAACCGAGTCCCGCGGGGCCGACGTGGAGCACCTCCTTCGCGAACACGGGGAGGAGCGCGACCGCGCCACCGAAGAGCACGGCAAAGAGGTCGAGCGAGATCGCCCCGAGCAGGACCTTCGTCCGACGGATCAGCCTCACGCCCGCGAGCACGTCGTACAGCCCCTCGGCGCCCGCGGTCGCGCTCTCCCGTCCACCGCGCAACGCGAGCACGCAGGCGAAGGCGACGAGCGAGAGGATCATCGCGACGACGTAGACAAGCTCGGCGCGGAGCGCGAAGAGAAGGCCTCCGACTGCGGGCCCGGCCACCATCGAGAGCTGGAAGGCGACCGAGCGCTGCGCGAGCGCGTTCACCAAGATCTCTTGCGGAACCAGAGAGGGCGTCAGTGCGCGCCCCGCAGGCGCGCCGATCGAGCTGCCGATCCCCATCAGGAACGCGAGCGCGAAGAACGGCCACAGGTGGTTTGCGCCGGCGATCGTCACCGCGAGCAACCCCGCGGAGACGACGACGTCGGTCGTGATCATGAACGCATACAGGACCCGGCGCGGCAGCCGGTCGGCGAGGTTTCCCGCCGGTAGTGCGAGCAAGGGAAGTGGCAGGAACTCCGCAAGACCGACGAGCCCGAGGTCGAGGGGGTTCTGGCGGACGGCGTACACCTGCCAGCCGATCGCGACCGTCACCATCGACATCGCGAAGCTGCCGGTCAGCATCGTGGCCCAGAACAGGGCGAAGTCGCGATGACGGAGGGGTGAGTCGGGCGCGAGCCGCACGCGCCCGAAGCTACCTGGCTCGTGCGCAAGACCGGAATCTGCTCGCGCAGATTCCGGTGAAAATCCCTAAAGCGCGGCCGCTGCGCGGCCGCGGTGGCTTCGATGCCACGTCAACCGCTGCATGACCCTAGGCCGCCTCGGGTGCGCCCGCTGGCTCTCCCTCCGCCCCGAACTCGACCTCGAGGCGAAGAATCCGGTTGCCCTCGATCTCGAGCACCGAGAGCCGGAGCCCGTCCACGCTGACCTCGTCGCCGACCTCAGGGGCCCGGCCCAGGGCACCGAAGACGAGCCCGGCCATCGTGTGGAAGTCCTCCTGCTCGAGGTCGGTCCCGAACTCCTCGTTGAAGTCGTCGATCGTGTACGTGCCGCCGATACGGACGTGTTTCTCGTCGACTCGCTCGACGGAAGTGTCAGGCAGGTCGAACTCGTCTTCGATCTCGCCCACGATCTCCTCGAGGACGTCCTCGAGCGTGACGATTCCGTCCATCGCCCCGTACTCGTCGACCACGATCGCCATGTGCTGCTTCTCGCGGCGGAAGTCGGCCAGGAGCGCACCGAGATCCTTCGTCTCCGGGACGGCATAGGCGGGGCGGATGATCGACTCGAGCCGTATGGACGCGATCCCGAGGTCGTGCATCGCGGCGAACAGATCGCGGACGTGCAGCACCCCGACGATCTCGTCCAGCGAGTCGCGGAACACGGGATAGCGTGTGAACGGAGAGTCGATCACCGTGCCGAGCGCCTCTTCGGGTGGCATGTCGATGGAGATCGCGACCACCTCGGGTCGCGGCACCATCACCGCGGAGACCTCCTTGGCCGCGAAGTCGAAGACCTTGTAGAGCATCTCCTCCTCGGCCTGGTGGAGCTCGCCGACGTCCTCTGCGGCCGCGACGCTCTGACGGATGTCCTCGCGCGTATAGGCGACCATTCCTGCAGGCGCGGGCTTCACTCTCAGGATCCGCAGCACGAGGTTCGCCGACACCTGGAGCAGCCAGACGAGCGGGTGGCCGATGCGGGAGAGAACATCGAGCGGGACCGAGAGGACGACCGCGATCGCCTCCGCCTTCTGGAGCGCGACCGCCTTCGGCACGAGCTCTCCGAGAACTACCGAGAAGTAGGTGAGCAATGCGAAGGCGATGACGAAGCTGACGCCCGCGGACAGGGGCGGCTCGAACAGATCGGAGATCAGCGGCTCGCCCACGGCGCCGATGAGGATGGCGAACACCGTGATTCCCAGCTGCGTGCTCGAGATGAAGCGGACCGGCTCGTCCATGAGGCGGAGTGCGGTGCGCGCACCCCGCCCGCCCCGCTCGGAGCGCTCCTCCAAGCGCGACCTGCGGCCGATGACGAGCGCGTACTCGGCGGCGACGAAGAAGGCGCTGCCGAGGACCAACAACAGGATGACGACGATGCGGAGAAAGACGCTCACGCGCTCAAGGGATGCATCGACAAAGGCCGGTTACGCCCCAGCCGGGGCGCCGGTACTTGGCGGGATCTCGTCGCCCACTCGAATCAGGTCGCAGTATAGGTAACGACCCCGTCGGCCTCGTTGCGGGCGGCGGCTCCCAGCCGCACGAGCCGTTCCGCGTGTGAAAGCGTCTCGGCGATCGCAAACCTCCTGGCGGCAGGCTTCAGATCGTCGCCGAAGAGCGGGAACGACAACTCGTAGCCGGTGCGAGGCTCGGGCCCGAGCGCGGCGACGGTCTCCTCGAGACGGAGACGATGATGCTCCTGGAGCTCGCGCGCCCGCCGGACCGGATCCTCGATCAGGGCCTCGTGACCCGGGAGCGCGATCCGCGGCGCGAGCTCGATCGTGCGCTCGAGCGCCGCGAGGTAGTCGCCGAGCGGATCCGGACGGCTCGCCGGCCAGAGGCCCACGGTCGGGGTGATCCTTCCCAGGAGGTGGTCGGCCGCGACGAGGACGCCGTCCTTCAGGAGACAGAGCTGACCGTCGGCGTGACCGGCTGCAGCAACGAGCTCCCAGCCGTCCAGCGCTTCGCCCGCCTCGACGAGGACCGGATCGTGCTGATAGCGGATGAACGGCCGGTAGACGGACGCCTGCGCCACGAGCTCGGTCGTGACGTCGTCCGGCGCCCCGTGCAGGCGGAACCAGTCCACGAGGCGCTCCGACCACGTCGGATTCCCCCACACGAGCTCGCACTGCGCGTAGTCGAGCGAGCCCTGGAAGACAGGCGCCCCGGTCAGCTCGTGGAGGTCGGCCGCCGCTCCGACGTGATCCGGATGGAAGTGCGTGACGAAGACCCGAGCGACCCGTCCGCCCGCGCGCTCGAGCTCCTCGCGCCAGAGCTCGCTCGCCTCGGGAATGCCGACTCCCGTGTCCACCACCGTCCAGCCGTCCGCGCCGTCGAGCAGGTAGGCGTGCACGTGCCCGGGCCGCATCGGCAGCGGCAGCGTCACCTTTCGCACTCCTTTGGGAAGCCGGTTCTGCACGGCACCGTACGCTACAAGCCTCCTTGCGATCGAACATATGTTCTATCCTCTCCGGATGCGAACCGAGTACAGGCTCGAGCCGTGCAAGGCGGCCTTGAACCACGTCCGGGGAATGCCGTTCGCGTGGTCGCTCAACCCGTACATGGGCTGCGCTCACCGCTGCACGTTCTGTTACGTCCGGCACTTCGAGCAGCGCGCCGACCGCCCGTCGGACGACCGCTACGGGCGCTCGATTCGGGTCAAGACGAACGTGGCCGAGGTCCTCGCCCGCGAGCTCGCTCGAAGGTCGTGGCGGCGGGAAGAGGTCGTCATCGGCGCCGCGACCGACCCGTACCAGCCGGCCGAAGGGCGCTTCCGCCTCACGCGTGCGTGCATCGAGGCGTTGACACAGGCCTGGACGCCGTTCTCCATCGTCACGCGAGGGCCGCTCGTGGTGCGGGACGCCGACGTGCTGAAGGCAGCCGCTGCGCGGGTCGAGGTCAACGTCTCGGTGTCCCTCCCGACCCTCGACGAGCAGGTCTGGCGAACGACCGAGCCGGGCACAGCGCCACCTGCGAGTCGCCTCGAAGCGATCCGCCGACTCGCGGCCGCGGACATCGACGTCACCGTCGGAATGGCGCCGATCCTTCCTGGGCTCTCTGACGAGCCAGACCGGCTCGCGGAGGTTGTGCGTGCGGCCAAGGGCGCGGGCGCGAGGACGGTCTGGGCGAACGTTCTCTACCTGAAGCCGGGCATCCGCGAGCACTTCCTCGAGAACCTGGCCCGCGACTGGCCCGAGCAGGTCGAGCGCTACGAGCGGCTCTTCGCCGGTCGCGCGTACCTCCCGAAGAGCATCACCGAGCCGATCCGCGAGCAGGTGAGGACTGCCGCGCAAGCGCTTCCACGCGTCGAGCGGGTCCGGCCGCGAGGCCCACGTCCACCGCTCGCCGAGCCTCGCCAGCTCACGCTCACCTTCTGATACGGGCAGGAGCCTGCCGAGCCGCCTCGTAGTATCGCGTCGTGGCCGACGAGATCACGTGTCTCATCGCCGACGACCACGAGGTCGTGCGTGAGGGCCTGCGCCTCGCTCTCTCGCGCTCGCCTCGCATACGCGTCATCGGCGAGGCCGCCGACGGACGGTCGGCGGTCACGCTCACGGAGCGGCGGCACCCCGACGTCGTGATCATGGATCTGCGAATGCCGGACATGGACGGCCTCGAGGCGACCGAGCTCCTGCTCGAGCGCGTCCCTGGGACGGCAGTCCTCATCTTCACCGCCTACGGCGAGCGCTCGCTGCTTCAGCGCGGCCTCGAGTCGGGCGCAAGGGGGTACATCCTCAAGGAGACACCCCACGAGACGCTCATCCGCGCGATCGAGAAGGTCGCGGCGGGCGACACCTTCGTCGATCCCGGGCTGATGGCAGAGTTCGTCTCCGGTCGCGCGCAGGCCGAGATCCTCACCCCTCGGGAGCGCGAGATCCTGCAGCTCCTCGCCGACGGCATGTCGAACGTGGACGTGGCCGCGAAGCTCTTCATCAGCCAGGAGACCGTGAAGAGCCACGTACGCCACATCCTCGCGAAGCTCGAAGCCGACACGCGCACGCAGGCGGTCGCGATCGCGCTCCGCGAGGCGATGATCGATTGAACTCCGAAGACGCCGAGCGCGCTCTCCTCGCCGAGCGAATCCTCGCCGAGCAGGAGGAGCGGCGGCGGCTTGCCGAGCTGCTGCACGACGGGCCCGTCCAGCAGCTCTCGGCGCTCGCCCAGATGATCGATGCTGCTCGCGAGCGCATGCGCGAGGGTGAGAGCCAGGGGGCAGGCGACGTCCTCGAGCGTGCACTGACGCTCGCGCGAAGCGCGACTCGGGACCTACGCACGCTCTGCGACGAGCTCGAGCCGCACGAGCTCCGCGAGATCGGATTCTCAGCCGCAGTCGGCGCCCTGTCCCGCCGTGTGTCGTCTCGGCGGGGGGTCGAGATCGAGCTCGACATCGAGCTCGGGAGCGATCTCGGAGAGCACGCACAGGTCGGCCTCTATCAGATCGTCCGGGAGGCGATCGATCAGGCCGTGCGTCGAGGAGCGCCCAGCCGGATCGAGGTTCGGCTCGAAGCGACCGAGGGCGGCGGGGCAGCCCTCACGGTCTCGGACGACGGCCCGCCGGAACGGCGAAGCGTCGTTCTCGAGACGCTCGCCGAGCGAGCCTCGACGCTCAATGCCCGCTTCACCTCGGAGGCGCGCTGGCCCCGCGGATCGCTGATCCGGGTCGAGCTTCCGCCCTCAGCAGCGCGGCGCTAGCATCGGCGCGTGGACTCGTACGACTCAGGCGGGTACCTCGTCTTCGTCTGGTCGCCGAGCGGGTACACGCTCGAGACGCGATCCGGGGATCCTCCGCCGGTCGGCGCGGAGGTCGAGGACCGCGAGCGCCGCTTCCGCGTCACCAAGCTCGCGCCCTCGCCGCTTCCCGGCGACGGACGCGCCTGCGCCTACCTCCAACCCCTATAGGCGCCCTTCTCGATGGGCGCGGGGCCGGCCTGCGGTTACTCGAGGGGCGGATTCTGGACGTTGTGCTCGGTGGCGTACTCGTCGACCATCGAGTTGATCTTGTCCGCGTCCGGGAAGGCGTAGTTGATCGGGACGAAGTCGTTCCACTTGTCCGGGAGCGCGTCCTCGGGGAAGATCGCCTCCACCGGGCACTCCGGTTCGCATGCGCCGCAATTTCCGGTGTAGATCCCACCCCCGAGCGTGAACGCGTGCTTGTCGGGAACGACGGCGCAGAAGGTGTTTGCCTCGTACTCCTCCTGGGGCTCGACGTGCGTCACGCACCAGTACGTCTCGCGCGTTGCGAGATAGAGCCAGCGGATCGGCCGGCTGCGCACGCCGAAGTTCGTCTCCCGGCTCGCCTCCTCTCCGGAGCCCACGGTGACGAAGCCTGCAAGCGGAGCCGCGCGCTCGAGCCACGACAGCGCGTCAGGGTCGGTCGAGCGGATCCGCCATGAGCCCGGCTTCACAGGGTCTCCGTCGGAGGCGAGCCAGCCGTCGACGAAGCCGGTGATGTATTCGGCGTCGGCCGTCTCCGGCAGCGAGCGCTTGAGGTTCACGCGCGCTCGGACCACACCTGTCCCGGCGTACCCCGGGTGGACGTCGAGGCACGGCGAGAAGTTGACCTGGTCGAAGAACATCTTGAAGCGAGCCACTCGTTCTCCGTAGAGCTGCACGTAGTGCAGGTGCTCGCCGGAGCGAATCTCCTGCTTGTTCCAGCTGCCGTCGCCGAAGACGAGTCCGTGCAGGGCCCCGAGCCGGTACGTCTCCGAATCACGCGCCGGCCATGCGCTCACCGCCGGCACGAACTGCCCCACGCCGAGCGCATCTGTGGCCTCCCCGTCCGCGAGCACCCAGCGGTGCGTCGGAGTTGCCCGGATCGTTCTGCGGAATCTGGAGATGTTTCGTGTCGTGAGACGGGTTCCGCCGTACCGGTCGCGCTCCTCGAACGCGGGCGCGAGCTCGATCTCGACCAGCTGCCGACGGCGAAATCTCCTGACAAACGCCGGCCGGAAGCCGTCGTCCGTCAGAACCTTGCACGAGCGGTTCTCGAGCTCGGCGAACGTCCGGAGACCGTGACTCGTGATCAGCTGCTCCGACGGAGCAAAGCAGTCGATGCACTCCTCGGGATCGATGATCAGGATTCGTGCGAACTCGTGGATGCAGTCGACCGGGCACACATCGACGCAGGACTTGTCTTTGATGTCGATGCAGGGCTCGGCGATGATGTACGTCACGCGCGCGAGTCTAGCCTGAGCCCCAGGGCTCTCCGCCGTCCGTCAGACCGCGTTCCTACCTGACGCCGGTGAGCTCCGCGACCAGCTCGGGAGCGCGTTCCACGAGGGCGGACTTGACGATCACCTGGTCGAAGCCCGCGGTATGCGCGCGCTGGAGACCCGCTTTGTCCGTGTGGTTCGTGAAGCCGACGATTGGGATCTCGGGCCACTCGTCGACGACCTCTGCGGGGTCGACGCGGGCGATGTCGGTGATCACGAGGTCGGGCTCGTGGACGCTGCCGGTCGTCACGAGGCGATGCTCGCGAAGAAGCCCTTCGAGCTTGCTTCGAAAGAAGAGATCGACCCCAACGAGCAGGATCGTTGCCACGCGACGACACTAGCACCGCTCGCGGACACGGATAATCGCTCCGTGACGCTCGAGCGCGGCCTGGAGCTCATCCGCGCGGGGGACTACTTCGAGGCGCACGAGGAGCTCGAGGACGAGTGGCGCAAGGCGCCCACCGCGGAGCGCGACTTCCTGCAGGGCCTCGTCCACATCGCGGTTGCGTGGCTGCACGCTGCTCGCGGGAATAGGCCCGGCTGCGAGCGCCAGCTCGAGAAGGCGGCCCGCCGCCTGGGGCCGTACCGGCCGCGACATCGAGCCGTCGATCTCGACGTCGTCCTCGAGGATGTCGAGGGCGCGCAGGCGCTCGTCCGCTCGGGGTCGCTCGAGCTGCCGAGACCGCGGGTCTAGGACTCGAGACCGAAACGGTTGAGCAACCGGTTGAAGTACACGCGGAGAACGTAGAAACGCTCGAAGAAGAGCAGGAGCCCGAGCGCGACCATGGTCGCCCCTCCGGTCACCTGGATCGCGCGGTAGTGGTCCCGCAGCCAGCGGAAGGCGCCCATCGAGCGGGAGAAGAGCGCGCCGACGAGCACGAAGGGAATCGCGAGCCCGAGCGAGTAGACGACGAGGAGCAGCGCTGCCTGCGCAACCGTGTCCGACGAGCCCGCGAGCACGAGCGTCGCGGCGAGCACAGGCCCGATGCAAGGGGCGGCGCAGACGGCGAACGCGCCGCCGAGCAACACGCGGGAGCCTCGGCTCCTCGCACCCTCGACCAGCCCGGCGCCGAGGAGGCGCTCGGGCCAGGGCAGGAGCCCCGTGAACGCGAGCCCGAAGACGACGAGCACGAAGCCGGCGATCTTCTCGAGCAGGAACTGGTCGTCGAACAAGCTCCCGCCCACGATCGACGCCCCGACTCCGAGCAGGACGAAGAAGACGGTGAAGCCGAGCACGAACGGAACGCTCGAGACCACGACCCGGCGCGCAGTCCCTGGCTGGTCGAGCTTGTCCGCATCGACCGCCGAGACGGCGGAGAGGTAGCCGGGAACGAGCGGGAGGACACAGGGCGCAAGAAACGAGACAAAGCCGGCGAGTAACGCAACCGGTACCGCACCGAATCCCACCTCAGCCCTCGAAGCGCGCGAGCTCCTCGTCGACCCTCCGCTCGAGTGCCGGGTCGAGGGGCTCCGCGGCGGGCGGGGCGCGCCGCCTGCTCCAGCGGGTTACGAGAAGCCCGACCACGACCGCTCCCACCCCGACGGCGACGAGTGGAAGGAGCCAGGCGAGAAGGCCGAACCCTCCCTTCGGCGGTCTCGCCAGGACGCCCGGCCCGAACTGCGCGACGAGTGCGTCCTTGATCTGCTGCGCGCTGTCCCCGGCCGCGATGCGCGTGCGGATGTAGGCCTTCATTCGGTTCGCAACCGGCGAATCGGACTGGTCGAGGGTCGTCTTGCAGACGGGGCAGACGAGCTCGGCTTCGAGATCTGCTGCGCGTGGTGGCGCCCCCCACGCGGCACCCGCGAGCACGAGCCCACACAGGCCAGCGAGCACGGCGACGACAGGCTTCGTCACTCGAGCGCCTGCCGAACTGCCCGGCGCAGCCGCACCCGATCCGCATCCGACGCGATCGCACCCACGAACGCGTCGACGACGCGGCCCTCGCGATCGAGGACGTACGTTTCCGGAAACCCCTTCACGCCGTAGCCGCCGAGCGTCTTGCCGGGCCCGTCGTACACGACCGGGTAGGTGATTCCGTACTTCCGCATGAAGCCGCGAGCGTCGCTTCGGAAGTCGTTCGCGTCGACGCCGAGAACGACGAACCCCTTCGCTCGGTTCTCGATCCAGGCCTGCTCGAGATAGGGCGACTCCTGTTTGCAGGGATCGCACCACGAGGCCCAGAAGTTGACTGCCACGGCCTTGCCACGAAGGTCGGAGAGAGTCAGCTTCCCGCCCCTGTCGAGGCGGTCGAGAGTGAAGTTCGGCGCGGCCGGACGCTCGCCCCGGTTCGCCGCTCGCGCCAGGTTCCCGCCCTGGTTGGAAACGAGCTTCCAGACGAGCAGTCCGAGCAGGAGAGCAACGAGCCCCACGGCCGCGCCCTGGGCAACGAGCAGCGCGCGGCGAGCCATTGCTACGTGCCGACGATGAACACCGGCGTGCCGACGCGCACGTGCTGGAAGAGCCACTCGGCGTCAGGGATACGCATGCGGATGCAGCCGTGCGAGGCCGAGTAGCCGATCGAGGCGGCGTCGGGCGTGCCGTGGATGCCGACGTTCGGCGCCGAGAGCCCCATCCAGCGCGTCCCGAGCGGATTCCCGGGGCCGGGCGGGATCGGATTCTCACCCTTCGCCCACGCGGAGTCGGGCGGATACCACCACGGGTTGCGCTCCATGACCACGATCTCGTACGAGCCGAGCGGTGTCGGGTACGCCGACTGGCCCGTTGCGACGGGGAACGTCTGGGCGAGCTTCTGGTCGAGATAGAAGCGCAGCTGGTTCGACCCGCGCATGATGACGATCGCAGTGCGTCTCACCTTCACCTTCAGCACCGTCGGCTTGAGGACGACGAACGGGACCGTGATCGGATCGCGGTTCTGTGTCTTCAGCGCCATGCGGACGAGGAACGCGGTGCGCAGGAGCTTCAGGTGTCGTCCGGTCGACGCCTTGACGACGCGCGGCTGCAGTCCGCGCAGCACGACTCCTGCGTCGACCGCCTTCCGGTCGAGCTTGAGGCCCAGAAGATACGAGCGGATCCTGACCCGCGAGACGTCCACGTCGAGCGGGATCGTCACGCCCGGACGCGCCGACCGGGCGCGCCGAATCGCCTTCTCGATCTGAGCCTGTGCGCCGACCGCGCCCGGCGCGACCTTGATCCGGCGCGTTGGGCTGACGACGAGCGGAAGCGCCTGCCCGAAGGTCTTGCGGACGAGGTCCGTCGCCTGTCTCGGAGTGAGCCAGCCTACGAGGACCGGCCCGACGCTCACTCCGGGAGCGATCAGCGGCCGCTTCCCGGGCTTTGCCGGGGGTGCCGGCTGAGTCGGCGGCGAGGTCGTCGTGGCGGTCGTGGTGACGGTGGGAGGCTCGCTCGACGTCGTGGTCGTACCGGTGTCGGAACCGGCCGCTCGCGCCGAAAACACGAACGCGGTCGCAAATCCGAGAGCGGCGCACGCGACGAGCGCCGCCGCGACGGCAAACAGGGTCTTCTTCACGCTGGCAGTGTAGAGAGCCGGAATCCCGGACGAGAGCAGCTCCGGCTCATCGTGAACGGAGTCCGAACATTCCCGGATCGTTCACGACCACCGCGTCGACTCCTGCCCGCTCGACGCGGGCGAGATCGTCCGGATGCTCGAGCGTCCAGGCGACGACACGAGCGCCCAGTCGATGCGCCTGCTCGACGACGGCGGCGCTGGCCAGGCTGTGATGGAGCGCAAGCGCGGTCCCTCCCGAGCGGGAGAGAAGCCGTGCGGCGAGACGCGGGGTCACCGCGCGCAGGCTCCGGAGGCCGACCCGAACGAGCGGGCCCGACCCTCGGCGGTCGGAGATGCTCAGCCGGTCCTGCGGGAACGCGATGCAGGCCCGGACGTGCGGGTCGAGCTCCGCGAGACGGCGCACGACCCGCGGCCTGAACGAGCTCGCGAGCGTGCGCTCGGCAAGGCCGAAGCGTCCGAGCGCATTCGCGATCTCGGCCTCGAAGCCCGCGGACTTGATGTCCACATGGATGCCGACGTCGGTGGCCTCGTCTGCGAAGAACTCGAGCGCATCGTCGAGCGTCGGCAGGTCCGGTGCGACCTCGCGAAGCTCGGCGAGAGTGCGCCCTCCGACCTTGCCGCGCGCCGCGCCGTGAGTGAGCTCACGCAGATTGTCCGAGTGCGCGAGGACCAGCTCCCCGGTGGCGAGCGCAAGCAGGTCGAACTCGATCAGGTCGACGTCGGCGGCATGTGCTGCCCGCAGCCCTCGGATCGTGTTCTCGGGGGCGAGCGCCGCTGCTCCTCGATGACCGATCACGAGCGGTCTGCCGTCGCGCCGGTCGAGGGAGATCACGAGCCCTACCCCCTGGGCATGGTCGGAAGCGGTGGGCCCTCGAGCTTCCCGCCGTGCAGGGCGAAGGAGACGATCATCCGGTCCGTCACCCACTCGACGGGCGCCCTGTCGTCCGTCCACGGGTCCGCCGACGGCCGTACGGGTCGCGCCTCTCGCGCGAGCAGCCTGCGCAGCGACGCGAGACGTGGCGGTCCCGAGCGCAGTCGGCGGACGAGCTCGGACCGTCCAAGTGGATGCGTCAGGCCGAGAACGATCGTGTTGAAGCGGAGCGCGGGCCACTCCAGCACCTGCGGGAACTCGGACGCGAGAGTGCCGCTGAGCGCGTGCACGAGGCGCTTGTCGCGAGGCGTGGCCGCAACGTTCAGCGCGACGATGCCGCCGGGAGCGAGCCGCTCGCGCGCGAGCCGGAAGAACTCCTGCGTGGCCAGATAGAAGGGCACGTACGGCTGCTGGTAGGCGTCGACGACGATGACGTCGTAGCGCTCGTGAGTCGAACGCAGGAACGGCCGCGCGTCTGCGGTATGTACCGTGAGCTTCGGGTTGTCGTCGAGCCCGAAGTAGCGCCTTCCGACACGGGTCACCGCGGGGTCGAGCTCGACCCCGTCCACGGCAGCTCTCGGGTAGAAGACACCGAGCGCCCGCGCTGTCGTTCCGCCGGCGTTGCCGAGGATCGCGACTCGCGCGAGCGGCCGCCCGAGCAGCGGCGGGAGCGCCAGGTACGTGTCCCACTCCCCGCCGGTGAGGACGGAGTCGGGCCGCCACACGGAGTGAACGGCCACACCCTCGTTCAGGTAGAGCAGCCGACGCCGGTCGGGACGCTGGACGACCTGGATGTACTGGTAGAGAGACGTCTCCTCGTGGATGGCCCCGGCCTGCGCCTTGACTGCTCCGGGCGGGACGAACGCAAGCAACGCGAGAGCACCGGCGGCGACGAGGTAGCGGATCCCGAGCAGGAATGTCGCGGAGACGGCGACGAGCGCCGCGGTGACGAGAAAGGTTCGCTGCGTTCCGATCGCGGGGATGAGCACGAGCGCCGGCAGGAACGTGCCGACCAGCGAGCCCGCGGTCGAGAGCGCGTACAAGCGGCCCGCGACGGTCCCGGCGAGCGCGACGTCGGACACCGCGAGTCGAACGGCGAACGGCGACACCATCCCGAGCAGCACGACCGGCGGGGCGAAGAGGAGGAGTACCGAGAAGAAGCTTCCGACGACGGCCCCGAGCGAGACCTGGTCGAGCCCTTGCACGGTCCGGTCGAGAAAGGGCTTTGCGACGAAGGGGATCGCCGCGACGGCGAGCGCGCCGCCGAGCACGAGAAAACCGAGAACCGACGGGCGCGGATGCCCGTCCGCGACTCGCCCTCCGACCCAGTAGCCGAGAGCGAGTGCTGCCAAGACGACCCCGATCAGGTTCGCCCAGACGATCGTGGAGGAGCCGAAGTACGGCTCGAGGAGACGTGACGCGGTGATCTCGGTCGCGAGAGCGCCGATGCCGGCACCGAAGACGAGCGCGCCGAGGGCAAAGCGCCCCGGCCTCACTTCCGCGCCCCCCTCAGAACTCATCTCGGGAATGATCGCCCGTCCCGGCTCGGCTGCCGCCGGACGGATGACTGAAGCGGGGCCAGGAGGGCTTGGAGGAACGAGCCTCGTCGCCAAGTCCTCCTACAGGCCGAACAGATGCTCGATCTCTCCGAGCGTTCGCGAGGCGAGGAACGCGGCGGTCACGAGCACGATGGCGAGCACGAACCAGAAGCGGAAGCCTGCGGTCTTCCGCTCACGCTGCGACCGCTCCCGGGCCGCCCGCCGAGCTCTGTAGAAGCGATAGGCGCGCTCGACTGCGTGCGGGTCGAGCGGCGGCCCCTCCTCGGGGGCCGTCGGCGTCTCAAGCCTGGCCACGCGCGAAGTGTAGGACTCCACGACCTTCGCAGCGTAGGGTGCGGCGACGCGCGCTTCACGACGCTGCGTCATCCGAGAATGCCCATACTCTCCGTCGCATGAACCGCCCGGGTGTCTTCGGACGTGCGCGGGTTCCGTTCGGGGGCGGAACGCTGCACGCCTGGAGTGACCGCCTCACATTCGTCTTCGGCCTCTCGCTCACGCTCTCGGCACTCACCGGCTGGTACTCGGGGTCGGGCGAGGGGACGACGGTGTCGGTGATCGGTTGGCACACGGGCACGGTCGGGAAGGTGGTCTTCTTCCTCGGCCTGCTGACGGTGGTCCTCATCGCTCTCAGGGAGTTCGGTATCGAGCTTCCCGCCGCCGTGCCCGAGAGCCTCGTCGCGATCGCCATCGGCTCCGTTGCGACGATCCTCGTGCTGGTACGGCTCATCTCGATCCCTGACACCTTCTTCTTCGCGAGCCGCGGGATCGGGATCTGGATCAGCCTTGTCTGCGCGGTCGGCATCATCGTCTCCGGATTACTCGCCGCTTCCGAAGAGCTGTAGCCCGCGAGCGCGGCCCCGGAGCCGCGGTCACTCGCACATTAGGCAGCTCAGCGCTGGGTGACCGTCACGGTGACCGTCCGCGTCGGCGGCTGCTGGGGAAGCGGCGAGAGCGTCCGCACGGACGTGATGGTGCCGCCCGGGCTCGGATGGTCGTCGAGCGCCTGTCCCACGGCGATTCCGAGGACGAACACGGCGATCAGCGCAAGCGCGACAAGCAGGCGCCGTGACAGGAGGCGGCGCCGGCGGCGCCTCTGACGCGGGGGCACTTGGAGCATCGTCAGGGCTCGTCGTCCACGGCACCTCGCACGTCCAGGAGGCTCTCGACGTCGGCAGACACGGGGCTCGATGCTAGACGGTCGCTCTGGACGCCCCGCTGTCGGATGGCGTCAGCTCGTGTCGGAGCAGCAGTCCTCGGCCGGCCAGAGCGGCTCTAGCTCAGCGAGGATCGCCTCTCCGAGGCGGTAACCCGGGCGAGCGAGGGCGAATGCCGCGTGAGCGTGGAGGCACTTGAGGTTTCTCGTGTCGCGCGAGCCCCCGATTCCGAGGTCGAGCGACGCGCCTTCGTCGCGCCCTCGCGCGTCTTCCGCGAGCTCGCGCCGCACCTTCCGCTGCTCCTCGGTCGCACGTGCGAGCGAGGTGGCTAGCGCTTGGTCTGACTCGGCGCGGCGACTCCAACGCTCGACGCCTCCCTCCGCCTCGAGCCGCGAAACGGCCGAGACGAGATGCGGGCAGGTCAGGTAGTACGTGGTCGGGAACGGGTCGCCGCTCGCGTCGTACGGAACCTGCTCGGTGACGGCCGGGAGCCCGTAGGGACACTGAGCCGCGACGCGACGAAACGCCCGCGGGGGTCGCCCGATCTGACGCTCGACGATCGCCCGCTCATCCATGTCTTCCCAGACTACGCCGCGCCTTCCGCCACGCCGGGATTCCCTTGACGATGAACAGGCGCTCGCCCGGACGGACGTAGCCGATCCGCCTCGCTTCTCGCCGCGTGGCCTCGAGGCTCGTCGAGACCGCGAGCCGTTGCTCCAAGCGGGTCTTCGTCGCACGCAGCTCCTCCACCTCGGTGCGCTCTGCGGCAAGCGTGTTCCGCGTCTCGAAGTACGAGGAGAGCGGCCGGTAGTAGAGGTAGACGGAGAGACCGACCGCGGCGACGACCCAGATGAGGCGCATTCGCCGACGCGAGCGCAACCGGGGTCGCCTCTGCGGCTTTCGAACCCTCGTGTCCCGCTGTGCGCGCTCGCCCACGCCGCCGGTTTCCACCCCGCAGCACGTTCCCCTCCCGCGGCCAGACGCGTCGCGTTCCTGTCGCGTCTGGGGCGTCGCTGGCAAAGGAGGCGAGGCCGAGGGCCGCAGGGCAGTACAGGTGGTACGAGCAAGGCCCGAGGCCGAAGCATCCTGCCGCCAGCGGCGTCAGCGCAGCCCGGAGGCGGGCTTTGCCCGCCGAAAGGGCTACGCGGCCAGACGCGTCAGGCCGACTCGACCTTGATGATGTTGGTGGAGCCGGGAATGTTGACCGCGGTCCCTGCCGTGAGGACGATGCGGTCTCCAGGCTCGACAAGACCGGAAGCGCGGGCGGCCGCAATCGCGCTCCCGAAGAGGTCCTCGACATCGGTCGACTCGGGGATCTCGAGCGGCGTCACACCCCACTCGATCGCCATGTGCTGCAGTGAGATGTTGACGTGCGTCAACGCGAGAATCGGGCGAAGCGGACGAAGGCGGGCGACCGCCGACGCCGTACGGCCGGTGAATGTGGGCACGAGAATCGCCTTGGCACCGAGGGCCTCCGCGAGGTCACACGCCGCGTTGGACATCGCGCGGCCGACGGTCGGTGCTTCTGCGGCGCCCGGAAGCTGATGCCTGTACCCGAGGCTCGGCTCGATTGCGCGCGCTATGCGGGCCATCGTCTCGACGGCTTCGATCGGGTACTCCCCGACGGCGGTCTCGGCGGACAGCATGACCGCGGACGTGCCGTCGAGGATGGCATTCGCGACGTCGGACGCCTCGGCGCGCGTCGGCTCGGCGTGATGAACCATGGACTCGAGCATCTGGGTCGCGGTGATGGCGGGCTTTCCGCGGTCGAGCGCGCCGAGGATGATCCGCTTCTGTACGAGCGGCACCTCGGCCACGCCGATCTCGACCCCCAGATCGCCACGGGCGATCATGACCGCGTCGGCCTCGTCGAGGATGTCCTCGAACGAGTCGACCGCTTCCTTCAGCTCGATCTTCGCGATGACCCAGGCCCCCGAGCCCGCCTCCTCGAGTCGTGCTCGTAGCGCAGCGACGTCCGCGCGCGAGCGGACGAAGGACTGCGCCACGTAGTCGACTCCGAGCTCGATCGCGAGGTCGAGGTCGGCGAGGTCTTTGGAGGTCAGCGACGGGACCGGGAGCTGGATGCCGGGCACGTTGACGCCCTTGTGCGCCTCGATGACTCCGGCCGTGACGACTCGGCAGAAGGCGCGTCCGGCCTCGACTCTCTCCACCCGGAGCCGCACGAGTCCGTCGTCGACGAGCACGTCCTGTCCTGGCTCGAGCACGGATCCGATGACCGCCGGCGAGACCGGGAGGTCGTCTGTGTGCGCGCCGTCCTCGCCCGCGACGACGATCGACTCGCCCTTCGTAAGCGAGATCTTCTGCGCGAGCTCGCCGATGCGCAGCTTCGGCCCCTGGAGATCGGCGATCAGCGCAAGCGGTCGGTCCGCCGCGGCCTGCGCGCTGCGTAAACGGCGCGCGTTCTCGGCGTGGTCCTCGTGCGCGCCGTGCGAGAAGTTGAGTCGCGCTCCGTCCATGCCCGCCTCGATGATCCGAGCGAGCGCCTCCTCGGACGAAGAGGCCGGTCCGATGGTGGCGACGATCTTGGTTCGTCGGCTCGAGGCAGCCACGCGTTCCAGGCTACCGCCGCGCTCTTGGGAACGCGTCCCAGCCGGGGTAGACGGCGTCACCGCTCAGCTCCTCCTCGATCCGGAGAAGTTGGTTGTACTTCGCGACGCGGTCCGAGCGTGAGGGCGCGCCCGTCTTGATCTGCCCGGCGTTGACCGCGACCGCGAGGTCGGCGATCGTCGTGTCCTCGGTCTCGCCCGAACGGTGAGAGATGACCGTCGCGTACCCGGCCGACTGGGCGAGAGCGATCGTGTCGAGCGTCTCGGTCAGGGTTCCGATCTGGTTGACCTTGACCAGGATCGCGTTCGCGACACCCCCCTCGATCCCACGCCGGAGGAAGTCCGCGTTGGTGACGAAGATGTCGTCCCCCACGAGCTGCAGGCGATCGCCTAGCCGCTCCGTCAGCTCCCGCCAGTCCGACCAGGCATTCTCGTCCAGACCGTCCTCGACCGAGACGAGCGGACAGCGCTCGAGAAGCGACGCGTAGAGCTCGTCCATCCCGTCCGCGTCGAGGCTGCGGCCCTCGCCGGGAAGCTCGTACGCGCCGTCGCGGTAGAGCTCGCTCGCGGCCGGATCGAGCGCAAGCGCGATCCGTTCCCGGTGACCGGCGCGGTCGGCGGCCTCGAGGATCGCCTCCACCGCCCGCTCGGTCGATTCGAGGTCGGGTGCGAAGCCGCCCTCGTCGCCGACACCCGTTGCGAGCCCACGCTCGTGAAGGACGGCTCGGAGATGGTGGAAGACCTCGCTGCCGATGCGCAGAGCCTCGGCGAACGTGTCCGCACCCAGCGGGACGACCATGAACTCCTGTAGGTCGAGCCTGTTCTGCGCGTGGGCGCCTCCGTTCACGACGTTCATCAGCGGCACCGGAAGTGTTCGCGCCTCGGCGCCGCCGATGCTCCTGAAGAGCGAAAGGCCTGCTTCGTTCGCGGTCGTCCTAGCGGCGGCGAGCGAGCAGCCGAGGATCGCGTTCGCGCCCAGGCGCGCTTTGTTCGGCGTTCCGTCGAGCTCGACGAGGACGCGGTCGAGCTCGCGCTGGTCGGCCGCCTCGAGACCGACGAGTGCAGCGGCGAGCTCGCCGTTGACGTTCGAGACGGCCTTCAACACGCCTTTGCCGAGGTATGCGCGCGCGTCGCCGTCCCGCAGCTCGACGGCTTCGTGCTCGCCTGTCGAGGCACCGGACGGGACCGCCGCCCGCCCGCGAGCTCCGGACTCGAGCTCGACCTCGACCTCGACCGTGGGATTCCCGCGCGAGTCGAGGATCTGGCGGCCGTGAACGCGCTCGATCGCCGTCAACGGGCTTCCGCCTTCGCCTGCTCGTAGAAGGCGTCCTGCTCCTCGAGCCCGAGGGCGGTCCAGTCCTCGCCCCGCTCGGCGGCGATCTCGGCCGCCCGCTCAACCCGCCCGACGAACTTCCGGGCGGCACGGCGCAGCGCGAGCTCAGGATCGACGCTCAGCCGCATCGCGACGTTCACCATGAGGAAGAGCGCGTCGCCCACCTCGTCCACCAAGCGAGGATCGGGCTCCGTCTCGGGTGCGGGCTCTCCAGCACGCTCGATTTCCTTCCGCAGCTCTTCGAGCTCGGCGTCCAGATGAACGAATCGGCTCTCGACGTCCGGGTACTCGAAGCCGACAGTCGCGGCCCGCTGCTGAACCTTGCGCGCGTGGAGCAGCGCAGGAAGCCCCTCGGCAACGTGATGGAAGACGCCCTCCCGGCCCTCTTGCTCCGTCTTGATCTGCTCCCAGCGCTCGCGCACCCTCCCAGCCGTGCGCGCCTCCGCGTCGCCGAACACGTGCGGGTGCCGGCGCACGAGCTTCTCGTGAACGCCGCGGGCGACCTGTTCGAGATCGCCGCTTCCCTTCTCCTCCAGGAGGAGCGCGAGGAAGTAGACCTGGAAGAGGAGGTCGCCGAGCTCGTCACGCAGCTCGTCGTCGTCACCGGACGATGCGGCGTCGGCGACCTCGTACGCCTCCTCGACCGTATGCGGAACGATCGTCAGCGCGGTCTGCTCGCGGTCCCAGGGGCACTCGCGACGCAGACGTCGCGTCAGGATCTGGAGGTCGACGAGGGCCTCCGCGAGAGCCATGGACGGGGAACTTACTGGGTCTGCGTGTCGGTCGAGGACGTGCTCGGGATCTCGGGCGGCGCGAAGCCGGTCGCGTAGCTGACCTTGCTCTTGTACTTCTTGGTCAGGTTCTGCGCCCAGTCGGTCATGGCCTGCTGCTTCTTTTGCTGCAGCAGCGCCGCCCTGATCGAGTCCGCTGCTTTCGCGAACGACGTCGTATGACCGGCCTTGACCTTCGAGAGCGCCTGGATCACGTGGTAGCCGTACGTCGTTTTCACGGGCTTCGAGATCTCGCCGGTTTTGAGCGAGAAGGCGACCTTGTCGAACTCGGGCACGGTTTGACCGCGCTGGATCGTCAGCTTGCCGCCCGTCGCCTTCGACTGCGTATCGGCCGAGTACTTCTGCACGAGGGCGGGGAAGCTCGCGCCCCCCTTCAGCTGAGCGTAGACCTGATCTGCCAGGACCTTGCTGTTCGGGTAGTCGACCTGGCCGCTGTTGGTCTTCTTGGAGATCAGAATGTGCCGGACGTCTCGCGACGCCTTCTGCTGATAGGTCGAGAGGTTCTGCTGGTAATAGGCGAGAGCGTCCTGCTCCGGAACCGTCACATTCTGCGTGACGTTGTCGAAGATCTTCTGCGAGAGAACGGAGAGGGCGATCGTCTGGCGGAACGTCGCCTCGGGAAAGGCTTGTGCCTTCAGCGCCCTCTCGAACTTCGCCCTGCTGCCTCCGAACTTCGCCTTGATGTAGTCCGTGACGCCCTGGTCGATGTCGTGCTTCGTCACCTTGACCCCGAGGTCCTTCGCCGCCTGCTCGAACTCGGCCCGCTGCACGAGGTACGCGACGTACTCGGTCTGGATGCTCTGGTACTCGGGAGTCCCGACCTTCGGGAACTGCTGCTTCTGCGCCTGGTAGCTCTTCTTCGCCTGCTCGAGCCAGCCGGCGAGCTCGGAGCGGCTGATCTCCGTGCCGTTGACCACCGCGACTGCGTTCGACGGCACGTTCTGGCCGCCGCCGCAGGCTGTGACGAGAAGGACAACGGCGGCACCGAGCACCGCGAGCATGACGCGAACGAGCTTCATCTGGAGCCTGCTCCTTATAGCCAAGAGGGTGTTAGGCCGACGTTGCGGAGTGTTCGGGAACGGCGGCATGTCGGTTCGAATCGGGTGACGAGACAAAGAAAAAGGCCGCGCTCTCAGGCGGCCAGACGCACGTCGACTATAGCATCGGGCAATCCCAGGGCCGCTTCCAGGCTCTCGACCCGCAGCGACACCTCGCGCTTCTCGGTGCTGTAGATGACGGTCGGAGCCGCGTCACGCAGAGCACGTACCTCGATCGAGCCGAGCGAGAGCGGGCCGACGGTCGCGCGCCCGCCTCGGTAGACGAGGTAGTCAGCTCCCAGGCGGGCGAGCTTGAGCTTGGCCGTCTGTATCGCAAGAAGGTTCTCGACCGGCTCGGGAATGGGGCCGTAACGATCCTCCGTGAACGCACGCAGCTCCCGCAGCTCGTCCTCGTCCTCGACGAGCGCGATTCGGCGGTGGAGATCGATCTTGAGGGCCTCGGCGGCAACGTAGGAGGCGGGGACGTACGCGTCGACGCGGGCGTCGACTCTCACTGGTCGCACCGCGACCCGGCGCTGACCCGAGAGCTCGGCGACTGCCTCGTTCAGCATCTCGACGTACAGCTCGAAGCCGAGAGCGGCGACGTGCCCCGACTGCTCGGGTCCGAGCAGGTCGCCCGCCCCGCGGATCTCGAGATCCCTCATGGCGATCTGGAAGCCCGCGCCCAGCTCCGTGTGATCTGCGAGCGTCGCCAGCCGCGCGCGTGCCTCGGGCGTCAGCTCTGAGGCCGCTGGATAGAACAGGTACGCATGGGCGAGGACGTCGGAGCGTCCCACCCTGCCGCGGATCTGGTAGAGCTGGGCGAGGCCGAGCGCATCCGCACGCTCGACGATGAGCGTATTCGCCTGAGGAATGTCGATTCCCGACTCGATGATCGTCGTCGACACGAGCACATCGGCATCCCCGGCGAGGAATGCGTGCATGCGCTCCTCGAGCTCGCGCTCCGCCATCTGTCCATGGGCGACGAGAAAGCGCAGCCCGGGGCAGAGCTGCTGCAGGCGCTCGGCGCAATCCTCGATCGTCTCGACCCGGTTGTGCAGGTAGAAGGCCTGGCCGCCGCGCGCGTGCTCGCGCTCGAGCCCCGCCTTGACCAGCTCGTCGTCGTACTCGCCGACGTTCGTGCGAATCGGGCGCCGGCCTTGCGGAGGGGTCTCGATGAGCGAGATGTCGCGCAGGCCCGAGAGCGACATGTGGAGCGTCCGGGGAATCGGCGTCGCGGAGAGCGCGAGCACGTCAACCTCCAGCCGGAGAGAGCGCAGGAGCTCCTTCTGAGCGACGCCGAACCGCTGCTCCTCGTCGAGGACGACGAGCCCCAGGTTCTTGGCGATGACGTCGCGCGAGAGGATGCGGTGCGTTCCCACGAGGACCTCGACCTTTCCCTCCTGAAACTCCCTGAGGATCCTTGTCTGGTCGGCCCGCGAGCGGAAGCGAGAGATCATCTCCACGCGAACGGGGAAGTCCCGGAAGCGCTCGCGAAATGTGTTCCAGTGCTGCTCGGCGAGGATCGTCGTCGGGCAGAGCACGAGCGTCTGCTTGCCGTTCAGCGCTGCGGCGAACGCGGCGCGGATGGCGACCTCCGTCTTGCCGAAGCCGACGTCGCCGCAGACGAGCCGGTCCATCGGTCGCGACGCCTCCAGGTCCTCCTTGACGGCTTCGATCGCCTGCTGCTGGTCGTCCGTCTCCCGATACGGAAACGACGCCTCGAGGCGCTCGAGCCAGTCACCGCCGACGTCGAAAGCGAACCCGGGAGCTTGTTGGCGTTGGGCGTAGAGCGAGAGCAGCTCGCCGGCGAGCTCCCGCACGGAGGCCCGCGCCCGGCTCTTGAGGTTCTGCCAGGCCTTGCCGCCAAGCTTCGAGAGCGCCGGCGCCTTGGCATCTGCGCCGATGTAGCGGCTGACCTTTGGGAGCTGCTCGTGTGGGACGTAGAGGCGATCCTCTCCCCGGAAGGCGAGGTAGAGGTAGTCGCGCGTGACGCCCGCGACCTCTTTGGTCTCGAAGCCGACGAGGCGGCCGACGCCGTGGTCCTCGTGAACGATGTAGTCGCCGGAGCGCAGATCCGCGAACGACTGGAGCGCTCGCCCAAGCCGAGCGTCGGCGCGAGGCGGCCGCTTGCGGAAGACCTGGACGTCCGGAAGCAGCACGAGGCCGAGCTCTCGCCAGACGAAGCCTCGGCGAGCCGGGCTGACGACGAAGCGCACGGAGGGGTCGCGGCGAAGGCTTCCGCCGTCCTCCGCCACCTCGACCTCGACCCTGCGCAGGAGCCTCTCCGTACGGAGCGCCTCTCCCGCACGCGGGAACGCGACGACGACGCGTCTACCCTGCCGGACCATGCTCGCGAGCTCGTTCTCTGCTTCCGCGAGCCCGCGTGCCGCGATCGCCGGGCGCTGGGCCTCGAACGCGTGCGCCTGCGCCCGAGGGAGCGGGTCGAGCTCGGCGACACCCTCGATCGGGATCGGCTCGAGCGCCTCTTCCGTCCACACCCGACGCACATCGTCCGGCTGCCAGATGAGGTCGGGTGGGCGGTCGAGAGGCGGGACGAGGTCGGACGGCACGCTGTCCTCGTCCGGCCCGACGAGATCCCGCCTGCGCTCTGCAGCGGGCTGGATCACGGCCCGCTCGACCTGATGGAGCGTGCGCTGGGTGAACGGGGAGAACGCCCGCACCTGCTCGATCTCGTCGCCGAGGAACTCGACGCGCAGAGGCTCTCGCCCGGTGCTCGGGAAGATGTCGACGATCCCTCCTCGAACGGCGATCTGCCCGCGCTCGTCGGCACGCTCGCCCCGCTCGTACCCGGCGAGGGAAAGCGACTCGACGAGCTCCTCGAGGGCGAGTCCGACCCCAGGGGCGAGTCGCAGCGCCACCGGGCGCGCCGGAGGCGGCGGGACCCCTTCGGCGAGTGCGAGTGCTGACGCGCAGAGGAGGCCTCCGCCAGCGAGCACCTCGATGCCGCGAGCCCGTTCTCCAACGAGATGCGGGGGCGGCTCGAGCCCCGACTCGGGCTGTACGCCGCGGCTTGGGAAGAGCCCGACCGCGTCGGGACTCACGTACCAGGCGATCGCGTCGGCGGCGTCGCGGGCGTGCTCGTCCTCGGGGAAGAGGCAGACGAGCGGCGTCCCGAGCGTCGCGAACAACGTCGCGAGAACAAGCGGGAGCGCGGCCTCCGAGACGCGTGCGTCCGCCGGGAACGCGTCGGCGAACGCGCGGAAGCGCTCGCTCGCGGCAAGCTCATCGACGAATCCGCGGAGAGAGGACCGGTCCATGCGTTTGGCGGGGAACACGCCCCGCGGCGCCATCGTAGCGACCAGCCGAAGCCCTTCTGCGAGGCGGACCCTGGGTTCGTATGCGGCCCGCAGCAAGCGGCGGTGGACGCCGCGCGGGGCGCGGGGGACCCGGCAGACGCCCGGCGGATTCCTCCATGTCCTAACGCGGACAAACTGACGAGCCCCGAGAACTCCGCCGTGCCAACCACCCCCGCCAACCACCCCCAGGGGTACCCCGATACCCCTACGGACACGCTAGCCCGAAGCCGCGCACGCGTGGGAAACGGTTTCGTGTCAGAACTGCGTCGCTCGGAGCCGTCCTCACTGCATCGCGGAGCGTTCGCGAACGTTCAGCTCGGAACTGCGAGAACGCGTCAGTGAATCCGCGAGGTGAGGGGTCAGTTGAATCGCTGCTGCGTCACCGTGAGACCGTGCGCAAGCAGGCTCTCGACGCAGTCCGCAGCCCGCGTGACGAGCTTCTCCGGATCTTCGTCCGGCTCGAAGCGCGAGAGGACGTATGCCGCGAGGTCGCGCGGATCGCCGCGCGCGGGCCGCCCGACACCGATCCGCAGCCTCGAAAACTCCGGGCTTCCGAGCGCTTGGGCGATCGACCGCAACCCGTTGTGACCTGCCAGCCCGCCTCCGAGCCGTGTCTGGAGCCGGCCGGCCTCTAGATCCACGTCGTCGTGTGCAACAAGCACCTGCTCGAGCGGCGTCTTGAAGAAACCGGTCGCCGCTGCGACCGACCGACCTGACTCGTTCATGAACGTCTCCGGCTTCAGGAGCGCGACACGATGTCCGCCGACCCGCGTCTCTGCGAGGCGCCCGTTGAACTTGGAGCGAAACGCCGGCTCGCCGTGCCGGCGGGCGAGCTCGTCGACGACGAGCCAGCCGACGTTGTGGCGATCGCGTGCATGCTCCCGTCCCGGATTTCCGAGCCCCGCGACGAGCAGATCGAGCGTCGAGGCGTGCTCGCCCCGACGGAGGAAGCGCACTATTGCTCTTCGGACGACTCGGCCGTCTGGGGCTCCTCGCCGACCTCGGCCTCCCCTTCGACAGCCTCTGCGCCTTCCTCGCCCTCCTCGAGCTCCTCCGCTTCCTCCTCCTCGAGCTCGACGAGCCCGCGTGGGGCCGAGACGGTCGCAATGACCGTCTCATGGGGATCGTCGAGGAAGGTGACGTTCGGGATCGGTGGAAGGTCCTCGAGCCGGAGGACGTCACCGACTTCCATGCCGCTCAGATCGGCGTCGAGGTGCTCCGGGATGTCGCTGGGAAGCGCCTCGACGTGGATCTCGCGCGTAACGAGCGAAAGCACGCCACCCGTCTTCACCCCCGGAGACTCTCCGACGAGATGGACGACGACGGCCGCGTGGATGGGCCGGTCGAGCCGCACCTCGCGCAGATCGACGTGCGAGATCGTCCCGCGAATCGGATCCTGCTGGTAGTCGGCGAGCACCGAGGGATGGACGCTCTCCTGCCCTTCGAGCACGACGTCCAGGATCGCGTGGAGGCCGGAAGGGCCGCTGACAGCGGCCCGAAGCTCGCGCTCGGGGATGGCGATCGCGCGGGAGTTGCCGTTCCCGTAGAGAACTCCAGGCACGATGCCGTCCGCGCGCAGGCGCCGCGCATGGCGCGAGCCGCGCTCGTCGCGCTCACGAACCTGGAGCTTGAGCCTGTCTCCGGACACGGCGGCCGATTGTAGCCGAGGCGCTTGGCCGGCCCCGGCCACCGCAAAAGCGCCCTCGACGCGACGTTGACGCGTCAAGAAGGCGCAGGGTCACGAACGAAGGGCTGCCACCGTCGGAGGTGACAGCCCTTCGTCAGGTCTATCGGCGTACGAACGTCCGGTGAACCGGGAAGCTCGTGAAGCCCGAAACGTCACGAGCCCGAAGCGTGATCGTGTACCGCCCCGGCCCACGGAAGCGCTGCGCCGGGAGCCAGTTGCGGGTGTACGCCCCACACGGGCGCGGTGGGACGCGCGTCGCAAAGCGCCGGAGCGCGGGGCGCACCCCAGGCCGCGTTTCCCGTACGAGGATCGCGAGATTCCGTGGCTGATCGTCACAGATCCGCATACGGACGTAGATGCGGGCGCCGAGGAACTTGGTGCCCAGAATCCGGAGCGTCGGTCGCTTGTTCGTGACGGGTGTGGTCGGCTGAACGACTGCAGTCGGCGCGGACGTCGCCGTTCCCGAGCGCCCGTTCTTCCGCGCCGTCACGGCGACCCGAAGCCGGAACCCGAGATCTGCTAGGCGGACGCCGTACGACTGGCCCGTCGCACCGGTGACGTCGAGGCAGGTGACGGCGTCGATATCGCAACGCTGCCACTGGAACGAGAACGAGGTCGGGTTGCCGGTCCACGTACCCTGGCTCGCCATCAACTCCTCGCCGACGCGCGGCGTACCTGTGATCGTCGGCCGCGCGGTGTTCGTCAGCGGTGCCGCGTTCGAGGCGACGATGTCACTCGGTTGGGAGCGAGCGTTCGTCGCGCCGTCCGCGTTGATCGCAGTCACACGGACACGCATCGTGTGCCCGACGTCTACTTGTCCGAGACGATAGGTCTGACCGTCGGCCGCGAGTAGCAAGCAGCCAGAGCCGCTCGAGTTACAGCGAAGCCAGCGGTAGCGAAAGTCGGTGGGGCTGTTATCCCATGTGCCGTTGTGTGCCGTCAGCACCTCGCCGACTGTTGCGGTGCCGGTGATCGTCGGAGGATCGACGTTCGCCGGTGCAGCCTGCGTCGCGGCGGTAGTCGTCGCCACACTGGTAAGCGCGACGAGAGCCGCCGAGGCAAGAAGGCCGAGTAACGCGGCGGTCCTCGTCGTCTTGCGCGTTTTTCTCATGTCCCCTTCCCCTTTGTTGGTCGAAAATGAGGGCGTGCAGGAGTTGGATTGCACGATTCGGACATTCAAAAACGCCCTTTTCGAGGGGTTTTACAGGATGCGTACAACCACCGGCCCGTCTCGCCACCCGTCGTGGCACGGGAAATCTGGGCCTCTCGTCGCGGCAGGAGCTGAGGTCGCGAAAGGGCTTTGGGAAACTCGACCGGCTCGGTTAGGCCGCCTTCGTCCGAAGAGCTGGTTCGCTGAGGGCTAGTACGTCGGGGCTTGCTCCGCTTGGTTGAGCGATCCCCACGCCCGCTCTGAATCAGCGTGAGCTTCGGGCGCCTCGGAGCTACCCCTTACGGGCTTAACCGCTGATAGATCCGTGCCGATGGTCCGAACTCGTGCACGAACATCTAGCGACGGAGGAACCATGAGGAAGCGCACTGCTCTCACGGTCGCCATCGGTGCCGCTTGTCTGACGGCCTCGGCGGCGCTTGGTGGTCAACCGGCCAATCCTGGCTGCTTCGGTCAGGATCGTGCCGCGTACGCAAATGAAAACGGCTCGCTCGGTCACGACTTCGGCGGCGTGGGTTACTACGCCTCGCTGCGCGCCGGCGACAACGGTGCCATCAACCAGGCGTACAAGGACTCCTGCGGCGGCTAGCACCGCCTAAACAGGGATAGGCCTTCACGGGGGGACGCCGCGACGGCCAGGGAGAGCTTGCGCCTGCCTCGAGGTAGACGTGCTCGTGCTGCCTCCGTAAGGTGCGACTGCCGGGCCTGAAAGCGCTGCGGAGTCCCTCGCCCGGACTCCTCCGAGCGCGTGGGAAGATGGGAATCCTCCTCCGCGCCCGGCACTTATCTCCTGTTAGGGGTCGCCTCGGATCGCCTCTCCCAGGGCTGATTCCCTTCATCGGACAGGAGACGGTCACCACTTTGCCGCCATCAGGAGCCCGTCTCCTGCCCTCCCTTCCATTCCGCGCGCAGGTGCTCAGCGTCGAGGCCGGCGAGATCCACTTGACCGAAGAGCAGAGCGAAGATGCTTTAGTGCGGCGTGTGCGCCGGTACTGCCTTGTAGACCGCACCGCGCCATGTGATGGCATCCATTCCGACGCGCATCATCTCCTCGTCGCTGCAGCCAATCGAGCGCAGGTAGTCGATGACAGCCTCCGCTGGTGTGCTGGCCCTCTTGAGTGAAATCCGTCGCCTTCCGCAGCGGACTTCGTAGCTCTCGTAGCTCGTTGCCATCCCAGTGCTCCTCCCCCGAC
>VAWZ01000028.1 GCA_005888365.1 Actinomycetota bacterium | reverse complement strand
TTTTCGCTTCCGCTTCCGCGAGGGTCGAAGCGCGTACTTCGTCCTCGACGGCCCCCACCGTCAGACCCGGCGCGGCAGCCGCCGGCCGTGCCGCGGCGAGTGAGGCGAGGAGCGCGATCGACGCCACGATCCCTGCAAAGCGGCCGATTTGCACGGCGGTACGCTAGCTGGGAAATGTCTGGAACCCTTGAAGACGAGGTGAAGCTGCTCCCGCGCCGTCCCGGCGTCTACCTGTTCCGCGACGAGCGCGGCGAGGTCCTCTACGTCGGCAAGGCGAAGTCGTTGCGCTCGCGCGTCCGCAGCTATTTCCAGCGTGGGGACGTCCGTGCGGGCGCAGCTCAGCTCCTCGGACGCATCGCCGACGTGGAGGTGATCGTCACGAGGAACGAGGCGGAGGCGCTGCACCTGGAGCAGAATCTCGTCAAGCGTCATCGGCCTCCGTTCAACATCCGGCTCCGCGACGACAAGTCCTTTCCGTACATCGCCGTGACCGTGGGAGACGAGTACCCGCGGGTCATGTTCACGCGGGAGCGGCATCGCCGCGGCACCGTCTACTTCGGCCCGTACGCGAACGCGAAGAAGGTGCGCGAGACGCTCGACGTCCTGAACCGCGCATTTCGCTTCCGTCCCTGCGAGGGGCCGCGACCAGGCCGCCACTCGGGGATCCCTTGCCTCGACTTCCACATCGACCGCTGCTTCGCGCCGTGCGTCGGGGCGATCGGCCGGGAGGAGTACGGACGCATCGTCGACGGCGTCATCGCCTTCCTCTCCGGCGACACGAAGACGATCCAGCGCGAGCTCGAGGAGCGCATGCGCGAGGCCGCGGACGACGAGCGCTTCGAGGAGGCCGCGCGCTATCGGAACCGTCTCTTCGCAGTGAGGCACCTCGTCGAGCGGCAGGCGGCGGACCGGCGAGCCGTCGGGACCGTGGACGTCATCGGGCTGGCGGTCGACGGCGACAAGGCCGCGGTGCAGGTGTTCCCGCTCCGCGACGGAAAGATGATCGACCGCTACGGCTTCCATCTCGACAACCTCACCGGCGAGGACGAGCAGGCCGTGCTCGAAGCGTTCGTGACCGAGTACTACGGATCGACGCCGAGCGTCCCGCCCGAGGTCGTCGTCCCATCGGGCATCTCCGACACGGCCGTCATCCGGGACTTCCTGAGCGAGCGGCGCGGCGGGCGGGTCGAGGTGCGCTCACCCGCCCGTGGCGAGAAGAAGCGACTCGCGGACCTGGCCGCCGAGAACGCCCGCGTCGCGCTCGAGGCCGATACCGTCCAGCGCGAGGAGAAGCGGCTGCGCCGGGTCGCGGCGCTCGAGGAGCTGCGCGAGTGTCTGAACCTCGAGAGCCTGCCGCTGCGCATCGAGTGCTTCGACATCTCGAACATTCAGGGAGAGTCGATCGTCGCCTCGATGACGGTCTTCCAGGACGGCAAGGCGAAGAACGCGCACTACCGGACGTTTGCGATCCGCGGGCTCGCGGGCCAGGACGACGTGGGAGCGATGCGGGAGGTGATCAGCCGTCGCTTCACACGGGTCAGCAGAGGCGACCTCGACGAGAGCTTCGGGGCCACGCCCAACCTCGTCGTCGTCGACGGCGGCAAAGGGCAGCTCGCCGCAGCCCTCGCCGCGATGGAAGAGCTCGACCTGCCACGTGTCGCCGTGATCGCGCTCGCGAAGCGGGAGGAGGAGGTGTTCGTGCCGGGCATCGCCGGCCCGATCGTGCTCGACCGTCACGGTCCCGGCCTCCAGCTCCTGCAGCGGATCCGCGACGAGGCGCACCGAGTCGCGCTCCGCTACCACCGACGCCGCCGCGGAACGAAGGCGCTCGAGACGATCTTCGAGACCCTGCCGGGCATCGGCCCGGCGAGGCGGCGGGCGATCCTGCGGCACTTCGGCTCCGCCGAGCGCTTCCTCGAGGCGTCGCAGGAGGAGCTCGAAGGCGTGCCGGGCCTGCCGCAGAAGACGGCGCGCACGGTCTACGCCCAGCTGCACAAAGCCGGCCGTGCCTAGTAGAGCCGAGCATCCGCTCGGCGGAGCCTTCGCCCATCCCCCTCCGGGCGAGCGACCTATCTCTCCGCCGCCGAGCTACGGCGTTCCGACCGAGGGTGGCGAGATGATGCCTTGGACGTTCGTCGCCGAGCGACTGCAGGCTTCCCGCAACTACTGGGTCGTCACCGTGGGACCGGGGAATCGGCCGCACACGGCACCGGTCTGGGGTGTGCTCGTCGCCGACGACCTCTTCTTCGAGACGTCCTCGACCACGCGCAAAGCCCGGAATCTTGCTCGGAACCCGGGCGGCGGTCGTGCACACGGAGAGCGGCGACGAGGTCGTGATCGTGGAAGGGGCGGCGATCTCATTTCGCCCGTCCGAAGACACCGGGGGGCGCATCGCCCGAGCGTTCGCGGGCAAGTACGAGGCGTACGAGCCCGACCCGGCGGACTGGGCCGACGGTGGGCTCTACCGGATCGAGCCGCGCGTCGTCTTCGCCTGGCGCGACATGCCCACCGCTACGTGCTGGCGCTTCCGATGACCTGCCCTCTCGCTAACCCTCTTTCTGCGGCGCTGGTTCAAGGGCCCTTGAGTAGCGAACGGTTCGCAGCGTGAGGAAGATCGCAGCGAAACCCGCCACGACGTTCGTCACGACGATCGTCAGCTTCATCCCGACGCTGAACGCGAGCAGCTTCGCGCTCGAGACGGACCCGCGCAGGACGTAGAGCAGAAAGGCCTGCTCGGTCCCGATTCCGGCCGGGGTGAGGGGAAGCGTCGTCGCGAGGCTCGCGGAGACCTGCACGAGCAGGGCGTTGCGGACGGTCTGCGGAATGCCGAAAGCTGCGAGCAGGAACCAAATCGTCACGAGTCGGAAGGTCCAGTCGCCGGCTTGCCAGAGGACGACCGACCTGACGTAGCGCTTCGGTTGACCGACGACAGTGAACGCCTGCCGGATCCGGCCCCAGAAGTTCGCGATGTGGTCCTTCGCCCAGAAGAGGAAGAGCCCGAAGGCGATGATCAGCCCGCCGATCACGCTTTCCGCCAGGGTCGGCCGGTTGAAGAGCCAGCCGAAGTCGAAGCTCGGGAGGTCCGGAATCCGGCCGACGGGCGGCAGCGCGTTCTGGGTGAGCGAGGCCCAGACGAGGAGCGACACGGAGGCGACCAGGTCGAACATCATGAGGACGAAGCTGCTCGAGACCAGGGTCGTGTAGGTGCTCCCCGGGATCGCCCGGTGCGCGAGGACGACCCGTACCGCGTCGCCGGCGCGCACAGGGATGAGCGCGTTGATCCCGACGCCCGCGAGATAGGCGCCGAGGATCGGGATTCGCCGCACGCGCTGCTCCGGGTAGGCAGCGGCGAGGACGTTCCGCCAGGCCGTGCTCGTGCAGGCGAGGCGCACGAGATGCGCCAGGATCGCGAGGAACAGCGGAAAGGGGTGGACCGACGTGAGCTGGTCGATGAACGCGTCGATCCCGTCGAGGACGCGGATCACGCGGGAGACCCCCTACCTCGTCAGGGCGCTACGTCACCCGCCCGTCCCCGTCGGGTGCCAGGAACGGATAGCGGTAGTCGGTCGCGGACAGGAACGTCTCCTTGACTGTGCGGGGCGTGACCCAGCGGATGAGGTTCCACATGGAGCCCGCCTTGTCGTTCGTCCCGCTCGCTCGCGAGCCGCCGAACGGCTGTTGCCCGACGACCGCTCCGGTCGGCTTGTCGTTCACGTAGAAGTTGCCGGCCGCATAGCGGAGCGCCTCGTGAGCTTCCTCGATCGCCGACCGGTCGGTCGCGAAAACCGCACCCGTGAGGGCATAGGGCGCCGTATCGTCGACGAGCCGGAGCGTGTCGTCCCAGCGCTTCTCGTCGTAGACGTAGGTAGTGACGATCGGGCCGAAGAGCTCGTCCCGCAGGAGGCGGAAGCCCTTGTCCTCCGTCGTGATCACGGTCGGCTGCACGAAGTAGCCCTCCGAGTCGTCCGTCGAGCCGCCGGTGAGGACCTCCGCGCCGGCCGAGCGCGCCTCGGCGATCGCGTTGGTGTGGGTCTCGAACGCCGAAGAGTCGATCACCGCGCCCATGAAGTTCTCGAAGTCGGACGGGTCGCCCATCTTGATCGTCGCGACGTCCGCGACGAGCCTCTCCTTCACCTCGGGCCAGATATTGGACGGCACGTACAGGCGCGACGCCGCCGAGCACTTCTGGCCCTGGTACTCGAACGAGCCGCGCACGACCGCGGTCGCAACGGCTTCCGCCTCGGCGGAGGGATGAGCCAGGATGAAGTCCTTGCCGCCCGTCTCGCCGACGATTCGAGGATAGTTGCGGTATGAGGAGATGTTCGTCCCGACCGTTTCCCACATGCCGTTGAAGACTTCAGTCGAGCCGGTGAAGTGGATCCCGGCGAGCTCGGGGCTCGCAAGCGCCGCGTTCCCGACCGTCGAGCCCGAGCCGTAGACGAGGTTGATGACTCCGTCGGGCAGGCCGGCCGCCTGCAGCACGCGCATCAGGAAGTAGGCGGAGAACGCGGCCGTCGAGGCGGGCTTCCAGACGACCGTGTTGCCCATGAGGGCAGGTGACGACGAGAGGTTGCCGCCGATGCAGGTGAAGTTGAAGGGGCTGACCGCGAAGACGAAGCCCTCGAGCGGCCGATACTCCATCCGGTTCCACGTCCCGGTCGGCGAGTACGGCTGCTCGGAGTAGATCCGAACGATGAACTCGGCGTTGTAGCGCCAGAAGTCCACCATCTCGCAGACCGCGTCGATCTCCGCCTGGTGCGCGGTCTTCGACTGGTTCAGCATCGTCGCGGCGTTGAGCGTCGCCCGCCACGGGCCGGCGAGCAGCTCGGCGGCGCGGAGGAAGATCGCGGCCCGCTCGTGCCAGGGCATGCTCGACCACTCGCCATGCGCGTCTCGAGCCGCGTCGATCGCCTGCTGGACCTGCTCGGGTCCGGCCTTGCTCACGTCGGCGAGGACGTGGCTCTTGTGGTGCGGCTCGACCGCCTCGAACGTCTCGTCGGAGTAGACGTCCTTTCCGCCGATCACGTGCGGGATGCGTATCCGCTCGCCCTCGAGCTCCTTGAGCCGCGCCTTGAGCTCGGCGCGCTCCGGGGTTCCCGGGGCGTACGACTTGATCGGCTCGTTCTGCGGCGTCGGCGGGGTGAAGATTCCGGGAGCGCTCATGGGGGCGATTGTAGAGTCGAACGTGGTGCGGGCGGAGCTGACGCGGTACGAGGTTCCGGGCTGGGGAGTGGGCGAGCTCTGGACCGCCGGGGGCGTCGTCCTCGCTCACGACTTCGACTTTCACCCGGTGTCAGACACCCGGTCGACCGAGCCGGCCGGAGCGGACAGCGGTGATACGCGCAGCGGGAGCGCCGAAGCGCTCTGCGGCTGTGGAGAGTTTGGCATCGTTTTGACGCGCTCTCCCCGGTGTCTGACACCGTCGGAGCTCGTCGGGCGTCTCGGCCGGTTCTTCGCCGGCGAGGAGGAGGTGCAGTTCGACGACGTCCCGCTCGATCTCGGCGGCTGCACGCCGTTCCAGCGCTCGGTTGCTGACACGCTGCGGCACATTCCCCGCGGCGAGACCATTGCGTACGGCGAGCTCGCCGCGCTCGCGGGACACCCTGGAGCACAACGGGCGGTGGGGACGTTCTGCGCGCGGAACCGCTTCCTCGTCTTCGTCCCGTGCCACAGGGTCGTCGCGGCCGACGGCATCGGGCCCTATGGATCGGCCGGGCCGGGAATCAAGCGACGCCTGCTCGCGCTCGAGGGCGTCTCACTCGAATGACCTCCGAGGACATACGCAGGGAGCTGGCACGGATCGCGCCCGTCCGCGAATGTGACAGGCGGGCCGAGCTGTCCGCCCTTTTCCACTCCGCGGGCAGACTGCACCTTCGCGGCAGAGGCGAATGGGCGCTCCACCTCGACTTCGGAAGCGGCGCCGTGGCGCGACGAGCCTTCGCACTCCTGCGCGAGGAGGGAATCCGCTCGGAGGTCAGGACATACCCTCGCCGCGCCTTCGACCGCGCCACCCGGTACCAGCTCCATGTGGCGGGAGGGAAGCACACGCTCGAAGCGCTCGTTGCGGCCGGCGTGCTCGATCGCCGCCATGCTCCGCTCGACCGTCCTCCCCGCCGCGTGGTCTCCCGCTCCTGCTGCCGGGGCGCCTACCTCCGCGGAGCGTTCCTCGGCGGTGGGTCCCTCTCTGGCCCGCGCTCGCCGCATCTCGAGCTCAGAGCCGCCTCGACCGCCGGCGCAGAACTCTTGGTCGAGATCGCCGCGCACGAAGGTGCCCGGCTCGGTCTCGCCGTCCGCGAGACACACGCAGCGGCATACGCAAAGGGGTGGGACGCAATCGAGACGATTCTCGCTTTCGCAGGCGCCGCCGAGACCGTCCTCGCGCTCGAGGAACGCGCAGTCCTCGCATCGGCGCTGGGAAATGCGAACCGTCTCGCGAACGCGGATCACGCCAATCTCGTGCGGACGAGCCGGGCCGCGCGGCTGCAGCTCGAGGCGGCGCGCAAGTTGCGCGCCGAGGGGCGGCTCGAACGGCTTCCACACGCGCTCCGCGAGGCCGCCGAGCTTCGCCTTCGCAATCCTGCGGACTCGCTTCGCGAGCTCGGGGTACGGGCGAGCCCCCCAGCCAGCAAGGCGGCGATGCACCGGCGGCTTCATCGCCTCGAGGAGCTCGCCGCGCGCTGACGCCCGAACTGCGGCTCTCCTCGGGAAGCCGCCGATAGACTCGCCGGCATGGCGATCCGCGTTGGCATCAACGGGTTCGGGCGGATCGGCCGCAACTTCTTCCGCGCCCAGGTCGCTCTCGGTGCGGACATCGACATCGTCGCCCTGAACGACCTCGGCGACGCGGAGACGATGGCGCATCTCCTCCGATACGACTCGAACCTCGGTCCCTTCCAGGAAGAGGTCAGGCTCGCTGACGGGGTCCTGCACGCCGCGGGCGAAGAGGTGCGGATGCTCTCCGAACGCGATCCCGCAGAGTTGCCGTGGGGGGATCTCGAGGTCGACGTGGTCGTCGAGTCGACGGGCATCTTCACCACCCGCGACGGCGCCCAGCAGCATCTGAACGCTGGAGCGAAGAAGGTTCTCATCTCCGCTCCGGCCACCGATCCCGACATCACGGTCGTCCTGGGAGTGAACGACGACGCGTACGACCCCGACTCGCACCACATCGTCTCGAACGCGTCCTGCACGACCAACTGCGTCGCGCCGCTCGCCAAGGTCCTCCACGAGCTCGGCGAGATCCAGAGTGGGTTCATGACGACGATCCACGCGTACACGAACGACCAGGTCATCCTCGACTTCCCTCACAAGGACCTGCGGCGCGCGCGGGCTGCCGCGATCAACTTGATCCCGACGACAACCGGCGCCGCAAAGGCGATCGGGCTGGTGTTGCCCGACCTCCAGGGGAAGGTTGACGGGATCTCGGTTCGGGCACCCGTTGCGACCGGATCGATCACCGACCTCGTCGTGACCCTGGGCCGCGAGACGAGCGTCGAAGAGGTGAATGCGGCGTACAAGACGGCGTCAGCAGGTGCGCTCGACGGCCTCCTCCAGTACTCGGAAGACCCGCTGGTCTCGACGGACATCAACGGGTCTGCCTACTCGTGCATCTTCGACAGCAAGCTGACGATGGCACACAGAGCCACCGTGAAAGTCTTCGGCTGGTACGACAACGAATGGGGCTATTCGTGCCGCCTCGTCGACGTGATCCCGAAGCTGCTCCCCTGAGATTTAGGGGCTCCTCGTGAGGGGGCCTCGATCCGTCCGCGATGCCGACGTCGCGGACAGGCGCGTCCTCGTACGGGCCGACTTGAACGTCCCGCTCGAGGCCGGGCGGGTCGCGGACGACACGCGGATCACCGCTTCGCTGGCGACGATCCGCTACCTGCTCGAGCAGGGGGCTGCGGAGGTCGCGGTGTGCTCGCACCTCGGCCGTCCGCAAGGGCGAGATCCAGCGTTCGCGATGGCCCCCGTCGCGGATCGCCTGCAACAGCTGGTTCCGGACGAGCGCGTGCACGTCCTCGAGAACACGCGGTTTGATCCAGGGGAGACGACGAACGACCCGGAGACCGCCCGTGCTCTGGCGGACGAGTTCGAGCTCTACGTGAACGACGCCTTCGGCTCGGCACACCGTGCCCACGCCTCGACGGAAGGCGTCGCGCATCTCTTGCCCGCGTACGCCGGGCTCCTCCTCGACGAGGAGCTCGAACACCTCGGCCGGCTCCTCGGCGGCGTCGAGCGGCCGTTCGTGCTCGTCGCCGGAGGGGCGAAGGTCGAGGACAAGCTCGGGGTCCTCGAGAGCCTCGGCGCACGCGCGGACACCGTCCTCGTCGGCGGCAAGATGGCGGAGGAGCTGCGCGAGGAGAACAAGCTGACCTACGAGGCGGTGCTCCCGAGCGACGTCGTCGCAGCGTCGGCGTTCGAGGAGGACGCAGAGAGCCACGTGACGGCATTCGACGCGATCCCCGACGGATGGCTCGGCCTCGACATCGGCCCGAAGGCGCGCGAGCGCTTCGCGCGCGAGATCGCCGGCGCCCGAACGGTGTTCTGGAACGGGCCGATGGGAGTCTTCGAGTGGCCGCGGTTCGCCGACGGCACGCGCGCGGTGGCCGAGGCGGTCGCGGCCGTAGACGGGTACACGGTCGTTGGCGGCGGTGACTCGGTGCGGGCGTTGCACGAGGCCGGTCTCGCCGACCGCGTCTCCTGGGTCTCCACCGGCGGGGGAGCCTCGCTCGAGCTCCTCGAGGGCAAGGAGCTGCCCGGAGTGGCCGCAATCCCCGCTGCGTGAGCGGCGACGTGCTAGCGGAGCTTGCCTTGGCGGACCGGCAACGCAGCTGTCACCGACAAGCCCCCGCACAACCGAGGCGGGGGCTTGTCGTCATCTCAGCCGAGGAGGCTCTCAGCCGGGGAGGCTCCTGCTACGCCCCCAGGACTCCGCAGAGCTCGTCCAGCACAGAGGTATTTCCGTCGACGAAGTAGTCGAGGAAGTTCTGCTGGGAGAAGCTCAGCTCGTCGGCGAGCACCTTCAGCGCCACTTGCCGGTCGTAGTCGACGTGAGTTGCGCTGTAGACGGCACCCATCCCGCCCCGATCCGGTAGCTCCCGACGATCGTGCCGCGCTCGATCAACATCCCTGGAGTCCGCCCTTCTTCCGGAGCGGGACCCTAAACGGCCCACGAGAGATCGCGCGGCTCCGAGAACGCGTTCCCTAAGATCGCTCGGATGTTGATCGCCGGCAACTGGAAGATGCACAAAGGCGCTCACGAGGCTCGTGCGTTCGCGGCCAGGCTCCGCCACCTGCCGGACCGCGCGACGGACGTCGACATCGTCGTCTGCCCGCCGTTCGTCGCGCTCGAGGCAGCGCTCCAGGGCCTCGGCAGCGAGAGCAGGGTCCAGGTCTATGCCCAGAACGTGCACTGGGAGCTCGAGGGCGCGTTCACCGGCGAGGTTTCGGCACCGATGCTGCTCGAGCTCGGCGTGAAGGGGACGATCGTCGGCCACTCCGAGCGCCGCCAGTTCTTCGGCGAGACGGACGGGAGCGTCGCGAGACGAGCCGAGGCCGCACTCGAGGCTGGGCTGGTCGTCATCGCCTGCGTCGGCGAGACGGAGGCCGAGCGCGAGGCGGGCGAGACGGAAGCCGTCCTCGGCCGCCAGGTTCCCGTTCTCCCGGAGCACGAGCGGCTCGTGATCGCCTACGAGCCGGTCTGGGCGATCGGCACGGGCAAGACGGCGAGCCCCGAGCTGGCCCAACAAGCACACGCGTTCGTCAAGTCGCTGCACCCCTCGCGCGTGCTCTACGGCGGATCGGTCAATCCGGAGAATGCCGCCTCGCTCGTCGCGCAGCCTGATGTGGACGGCGCCCTCGTCGGCGGCGCCTCGCTCGACCCGACCGCTTTCGATGCGATCTGCCTGGCGGCGGCCAAGACCGTCGCGTGACGCCGGTCGCGCTCGTGATCCTCGACGGGTGGGGGCTCGCGCCGCCTGGCCCCGGGAATGCCGTCGCCCTCGCGGACACGCCCGTCTTCGACGCGCTCGAGGCTCGCTACCCGCATACGATGCTGAAAGCATCCGGGGAGGCGGTCGGCCTGCCCCCGGGCCAGATGGGGAACTCCGAGGTCGGTCACCTGACGATCGGAGCCGGCCGGATCCTGTTCCAGGACCTGATGCGCGTCAATCGTTCGATCGGGAACGGGTCCTTCTTCGAGAGCGAGGCGCTCGTCTCGGCGTTCGCGCGCGCCCGCGAGCGGTCGGGCGCAGTGCACCTGCTCGGGCTCGTCTCCTACGGTGGCGTGCACTCGCAGATCGACCACCTGCGCGCGCTGCTCACGCTCGCGGAGCGTGCCGAGATGGTCGACCGGACCTGGATCCACGCCTTCACCGACGGGCGGGACGTCTCGCCGCATGCCGCCGTGTCGGACCTGGCCGAGCTCCCGGCGGATCGCGTCGCGACCGTCACCGGCCGTTACTACGCCATGGATCGTGACTTGCGGTGGGAAAGAACAGCGCGCGCGCTGGGCGTGATCCTTCGCGGCGAGGGAGTGCACGCCGGAAGTGCGATTGAAGCCGTCCAGGAGAGTTACGAGCGGGGCATCACGGACGAGTTCGTCGAGCCGGTCGTGATCGACGATCGGCCTCGACTCGACCCCGAGCAGGACGCGGCCATCTTCTTCAACTGCCGCCCGGATCGGGCGCGGCAGCTCTCCGAGCGCCTGATCGAGGC
>VAWZ01000027.1 GCA_005888365.1 Actinomycetota bacterium | reverse complement strand
TCCGCCCGAGACGAGCTCGCGGGCGAGGGAGTCCGCGCACGCGTCGTGAGCATGCCCTGCTCGGAGCTCTTCGACCGCCAGCCGCAGGCCTACCGGGATGAAGTGCTCCCACCCGCGATCAAGGCCCGGGTCGCGATCGAGCAGGCGTCGACGCTCGGTTGGCACCGCTACGTCGGGGACGGCGGCGCGATCGTCGGCATGCACACCTTCGGAGCCTCGGCGCCGCTGAAGATGCTGGTCGTGAAATTCGGGTTCACCCCGGAGGCCGTCACCCAGGTCGCCCGCGAGCAGGTCGCCGCGGCGAGAGGGACGGCTTGACGGATGACAGATCACCCAGCGGCCTCGAAGCGGCTGCCTTCAGGGTCTCGCGCCCGGGATCCGCGCGAGCGGATTCCGGGCTGGGGCACAGATAGACAGGAAGGAGGCAAGGTGAAAGCGACCGAGAAGCTGCACGAGCTGGGCCAGAGCCTCTGGCTCGACAACATCACACGGGAGATGCTCGACTCCGGGCAGCTCCAGACGTACATCGACGACTACTCGGTGACCGGGTTGACGTCGAACCCCGCGATCTTCGACAAGGCGATCGCCTCGGGCGCCTACGACGACACGATCGAGGAGAAGGCCTCTACCCGGATGGACCGCGAAGCGCTCTTCTTCGAGCTCGCGATCGAAGACCTGCGTCGTGCCGCCGACCTCTTCGCGCCGATCCACGAGCGCACCGATCGGGTCGACGGCTGGGTTTCGCTCGAAGTCTCTCCGCTTCTCGCCTACGACACCGAGAGCACCGTGCGGGCAGCCACGAAACTGCATGCGCAGGCCGAGCGCGACAACCTCTTCATCAAGATCCCGGGGACCGCCGAAGGCCTGCCCGCGATCGAGGAGTGCATCGCAGCCGGTGTTCCCGTGAACGTGACGCTGCTCTTCTCGGCAGACCACTACCGAGCCGCCGCGGACGCCTACATGCGCGGCGTCGAACGGCGCATCGACGCGGGGCTCAATCCGGTCGTCGGATCGGTCGCCTCGGTCTTCATGTCGCGCTGGGACGCCGCCGTTCTCGAGCAGGTGCCGAAAGAGCTGCGTGATCACCTCGCGCTCGCGATCGGGCTCAAGACGTACCAGGCCTACCGCGAGCTCATGGACTCCGACCGCTGGCAGCGACTGAAGAACTCGGGGGCGCGGATGCAGCGTCTGCTCTGGGCGAGCACGAGCACGAAGGATCCCAAGGCTCCCGACACGCTCTACGTCCACTGCCTCGGCGCGCCGTTCACCATCAACACCATCCCGGAGGCGACGCTCCGGGCCTTCTACGACCACGGCCACGTGGGCAAGCCGATGCCGGTCGACGGCGGCGACGCCGACGCCACGCTCGCGCAACATGCCGAAGCGGGAGTCGACGTCGACGCCCTCGCGGCCAAGCTGCAGGTGGACGCCGCCGCGAGCTTCGTCGCCGCCTGGAACGACCTCCTGGCTCTGATCGACAAGCAGAGCGCAGCTCTCCGCGCCTGAAGGGACGGGCTCGCATGAGCACGACCGACGCCACGACCACACCGCTCCGGGCGCGCGCCGCCTGGGCGTCGCTCGAGAGGCACCACGGGGCGATCCGCGAGCGGCACCTCCGCGAGCTCTTCGCCGGCGACCCCATGCGTGGGGAGCGGCTCGTCGCGGAAGGCGCCGGCCTCTATCTCGACTATTCGAAGAACCGGATCACGGACGAGACGATCGGTCTGCTGCTCCGGCTCGCCGAGGAGTGCGGGCTCGCGGAGCGGAGGGACGCCATGTTCCGAGGAGAGCGGATCAACGTCTCCGAGAACCGGTCCGTCCTCCACGTCGCCCTGCGCATGCCGAAGGGGGAGTCGGTCGTTGTCGACGGCGTCGACGTCGTGAAAGAGGTGCACGAGGTGCTCGACCGCATGTCCGCCTTCGCGGACCGCGTGCGCTCCGGCGAATGGAAGGGCCATACGGGCAAGGCGATCAAGAACGTCGTCAACATCGGCATCGGCGGCTCGGACCTCGGGCCGGTGATGGCGTACGAGGCTCTACGACACTTCTCGCGCCGCGATCTGACCTTCCGCTTCGTCTCGAACGTCGACTCGACCGACTTCGTCGAGGCGACGCGCGGCCTCGCCCCAGAGGAGACGCTCTTCATCGTCTCCTCGAAGACGTTCACGACGCTCGAGACAATGACCAACGCACAGTCCGCGCGGGAGTGGTCGCTCGGGACGCTCGGCGACGATTCCGCGATCGCGAAGCACTTCGTCGCGGTCTCGACGAACGCCGAGGAAGTCACGAAGTTCGGCATCGACCCGGACAACATGTTCGGCTTCTGGGACTGGGTCGGTGGTCGCTACTCGATGGACTCGGCGATCGGCCTGTCGACGATGCTCGCGATCGGCCCCGACGGCTTCCGCGACCTGCTCGCGGGCTTCCACGCGCTCGACGAGCACTTCCGCACGACCCCGCTCGAGCGGAACCTGCCAGTGCTCATGGGCCTGCTGGCGGTCTGGTACGGAGACTTCTTCGACGCCCAGACCGTGGGCGTGATGCCGTACAGCCAGTACCTGCAGCGGTTCCCCGCCTATCTGCAGCAGCTGACCATGGAGTCGAACGGCAAGCACGTCACCCTGGACGGCAGACGCGTCGACTACCAGACGGGAGCGGTCTTCTGGGGCGAGCCCGGCACCAACGGACAGCACAGCTTCTACCAGCTGATCCACCAGGGGACGAAGCTCGTCCCCGTCGACCTGATCGGGTTCGGCAAGACACTCAATCCGGTGCGCGACCACCACGACATCCTCATGTCCAACGTGTTCGCGCAGGCAGAGGCGCTCGCCTTCGGAAAGACGGAGGACGAGGTGCGCGCGGAGGGCACCCCGGACGCGATCGTGCCTCACCGCGTCTTCGAGGGGAACCGGCCGACGAACGTGATCCTCGCCGAGCAGCTGACCCCCTACGCGCTCGGGACGCTCGTCGCCCTCTACGAGCACAGCGTCTTCACCCAGGGCACGATCTGGGGAATCGACTCCTTCGACCAGTGGGGGGTCGAGCTGGGGAAGGTCCTCGCGAAGCGGATCATCCCCGAGCTCGAGAGCGAGACCGAGCTCGCCCACGACAGCTCGACGAACGCGCTCATCCGGCGGTACCGGGCGCTGCGATGAGCAAGGGCTCCGACTCGATTCGCCTTCTGCTCTCGGACGTCGACGGCACCCTCGTCACCCAGGAGAAGGTGCTGACCGAGCGGTCGATCGAGGCGGTCCACAAGCTGCACGAGGCGGGCATCCTCTTCGCCATTACGAGTGGACGCCCGCCGCGCGGCATGGCGATGCTCGTCGAGCCCCTCGACCTCGAGACGCCGATCGCCGCCTTCAACGGCGGCCTCGTCGTCGCGCCGGACATGTCGGTTCTCGCCGAGCGGGAGATTCCCGGCGACCTCGTCGCGCCGGTGATCCAGCTGCTCGAGTCGTCCGGGCTCGACGTCTGGGTCTACCGGGGCGCCGAGTGGCTGATCAGGAATCTCGACGCCGCTCACGTCGCGCGCGAGGCGTTTACGGTGCAGTTCCAGCCGACCGTCGTGGAGACGTTCGATGGGGTGAGCGCCGGGGTCGCGAAGATCGTCGGCGTGAGCGACGACCTCGACGCGGTCGCGTCAGCTTCGGCATCCGCACACGACACCTTCGGAGACCACGTCTCCGCCGCTCGCTCCCAGCCGTACTACGTCGACGTGACCCACCCGGAGGCGAACAAGGGCGGAGTCGTCAAGTTCCTGTCCGCGAGGTACGAGATCCCCGAGGCGCAGATCGCGACGATCGGCGACATGCCGAACGACGTGCTCATGTTCGCCCGCTCCGGACTCAGCATCGCGATGGGTCAGAGCGGGCGGGAAGTGCATCGCGCCGCACGGCGCGTCACCGCCAGCAACGACGACGACGGCTTCGCGTACGCCGTCGACCGGTTCATCCTGCCAACGATCGAGAGACGAGAGGTCTAGCGTGAAACACAAACGCAGCGGCCGCGAAGCGGCCGCCTTCGGGATTTTCGCGCGACCAGAATCTGCGCTAGCCGATTCTGGTCTTGCGCAAGGACAGTGAGGAGGTAGTTAGTGGCTACGGACACTCCCATGCAGCTCGGCATGGTCGGGCTCGGCCGGATGGGCGCCGGGCTCGTGAGACGACTGATGCGAGACGGCCACCGCTGCGTCGGGTACGACGTCTTTCCGGACGCGGTGAAGGCGCTCGAGCCCGACGGCGCCACCGGCGCGGAATCGCTCGAGGACTTCGCCTCCAAGCTCGAGAAGCCACGGACGGCCTGGGTCATGGTTCCGGCCGGCGACATCACCGACAAGACGATCGCGTCGCTGGCCGACGTCCTCGAGCCGGGAGACACGATCATCGACGGCGGCAACACCTACTACCACGACGATCTCCGCCACGCGGCAGCGCTGCAGGAGAAGGAAATCCACCACGTCGACGTGGGGACGAGCGGTGGGGTCTGGGGGTTCGAGCGCGGCTTCTGCCTGATGATCGGAGGAGAGAAGGAGGTGGTCGACCGGCTCGGCCCCATCTTCGCCTCGATCGCCCCGGGCGTCGACTCGGCACCGCGAACGCCGGGCCGCACCGGCGAACCGACTCCGGCGGAGCACGGCTACTACCACTGCGGCCCGAACGGCGCCGGGCACTTCGTGAAGATGGTGCACAACGGCATCGAGTACGGCCTCATGGCCGCGTACGCCGAGGGCTTGAACATCATCAAGAACGCCGACGCGGGCAAGCGGCAGCGTGAGATGGACGCCGAGACCGCGCCCCTCGAGCAACCGGAGCTCTACCAGTACGAAGTGGACACGACGGAGGTCGCCGAGGTCTGGCGGCGAGGCAGCGTCGTCGGCTCCTGGCTCCTCGACCTGACCGCAGAAGCGCTGTACGCGTCGCCGAGCCTCGACGGCTTCGCCGGTCGTGTGTCCGACTCGGGCGAGGGTCGCTGGACCTCGATCGCCGCGATCGACGTGGGCGTCCCGGCACCCGTGCTGACGACTGCGCTCTACTCGCGCTTCGCCTCCCGCGGCCTCGACGAGTTCGCCGACAAGCTCCTCTCGGCGATGCGCAAGGAGTTCGGCGGTCACGAAGAGAAGACGGCCTAGCGTGGCTCTGCAGCTCGAGGTTCTCCCCGACGCCGACGCCGTGGCCGAGCGGGGAGCGGAGTATGTCGCCGCGCAGGCAAAGGCCGCGATCGAGGATCACGGCCGCTTCACCTTCGCGGTCAGCGGGGGTCACACCCCATGGGCGATGTTCGCCCACCTCACAGGCCGGATGCCCTGGGAGAGGGTGAGCATCTACCAGGTGGACGAGCGGGTCGCGCCCGACGGCGATCCGGACCGCAACCTCACGCACCTGCGCGCGAGCCTTCCGCCCGGCGCCGCCGCCGATGTTCATGCGATGCCCGTCGGCGCCCCCGACCTCGAGGCAGCCGCGGCGGCCTACGACTCCTCGCTACCCGACCGGCTCGATCTCGTCCACCTCGGCCTCGGACCGGACGGCCACACGGCCTCTCTCGTTCCCGGCGATCCCGTGCTGGACGTCACCGATCGAGGAGTCGCCGTCACGGGTGAGTACCAGGCTCGCCGTCGCATGACCCTGACCTACCCGACCCTGAACCGGGCGCGACAGATTCTCTGGCTCGTCACCGGGGAGGACAAGGTCGATGCTCTGAGCCGCCTGCGGGCCGGAGACGAGTCGATTCCAGGTGGACGCGTCAGCGCCGCGAACGCGCTCGTCCTCGCCGACGCGGCCGCGGCGGGGCGTTAGCGGAGGCTGCGGATCTCGACCTGCTCGCCGCGCGCGACGACGAGCGTGGACACCATCTCCGCCGGAACGAGCCCGTGCTCGACGACGCCGACGGTCGCCGACAGGCGCTCGGCCAGCTCCGCCGGATCGTCGAGCTCACCTGTGAAATCCGCGATGACGCCGCCGTCGGGGCTCCGTGGCACGTCCCTGAGCTGCGCAGTCCCGAGTCGGCGCAGTGTCCCGGCGAGGCCGAACTCGAGGAGCTCGAGCGGAACAGGAGGCGAGAGCCGATCGACGAGCTTGTCGGAGGAGACGATCACGACGAAGCGGTCGGCCGCGGCCGCAACGGCCTTCTCGCGTGTATGCGCTGCACCTCCACCTTTCACGAGCCAGCCGGAGGCAGCGACCTGGTCCGCGCCGTCGATCGCCACGTCCAGCCGCGGGAGCGCGTCGACTCCGGCGAACGACTCCACGCGGAGGCCGAGCTCGCGGGCCGTCGCCGCGGTCGCGACCGAGGTGGCGACGCAGCGGAGATCGAGGTTGCGCGCTGCGAGTACCGGGAGCAGGTAGGCGACGGTCGACCCGGTTCCGAGCCCGACGAGCATTCCGTCCTCGACGAGCTCCGCAGCCGTTTCTGCGGCGAGCTGCTTCTCCCGTTCGGTGCTCACGGGCGCACAACGCTAGCTGGTGGGCGACCCGGAGGTGACGCAGGCGGCGCCGACCCGCAGCTCCGCGAGTGGCCAACGAGCAGGGAAAAACCAGATGAGCAGGGTAGGATGATCCGGTGAGGGCGAAGGGAAGCGGCCGAGCGCAGCCTGCGACGGAGCTCGACGAGGAGGGCGCAGTGGACGTCCGGATGGAGTCCGCGTTCACAGCCCGCTTCCTGAACCGCGAGCTCTCCTGGCTCGACTACAACGCACGCGTCCTCGCGCTGGCCGAAGAGGATTCAACNNCGGAACCTCGACGAGTTCTTCCAGATCCGCGTCTCCGGGCTCCGAGAACAGGCGATCGCGGGCGTGCCGGGGACCTCGCCCGACGGGATGAGCCCGACCGAGCAGCTGGCGGCGATTCGCGAGCGCGTGCTTTCCCTGGTGGAGCGCCAGAGCCGAGTCTTCGAGCGCGAGCTACGCCCGCTGCTCAAGAAGGGAGGAGTCCAGATCCTCGACTGGGAGGACTTGAAGAAGGCGCAGCGCGAGGAGCTGCGGAAGGTCTTCGACGAGCGCGTGTATCCGGTGCTGACACCCCTGGCGGTCGATCCGGCTCATCCCTTCCCGTACATCTCCGACCTGTCGCTGAATCTCGCGGTCGTCGTCCGCGACCCCTCGAGTGGCGCTCGCCGCTTCGCGCGGGTCAAGACTCCGCCCCTCCTCCCGCGCTTCCTGCGCGTGCCGGGTGGGAGGCGCTACGTCCCACTCGAGCAGGTGATCGCGGCGCATCTCGACCGACTCTTCCCGGGCATGAAGATCGTGACTCAGCATGCGTTCCGGGTGACCCGCGACGCCGACGTCGACGTCGAGGTCGACGAGGCGGGCGACCTGCTCGAGACGCTCGAGACACTTCTCCGCGGGCGGCAGCGCTCTCCGGAAGCCGTGCGGCTCGAGGTCGCGGCGTCAATGCCGCAGGATCTCCGCGCGATCCTCCTCCGCGAGCTCCGTCTGAAGCGCTCGGATCTCTACGTGATCGACGGCCTGCTCGACTGCGGCGACCTGGGCTCGCTCACGGACCTGAACCGGCCGGCGCTGAAGGCGAAGCCGTGGCTCGGGACGACTCCAACCCAGCTCGGCGCGCCACTCAGCGAGCCGCGAGATATCTTCGAAGTGCTGCGGGAGGGCGACGTCCTCGTCCACCATCCTTACGACCGCTTCTCCACCTCGGTCGAGGCCTTCGTCGACCAAGCCGCGGACGACCCGGACGTCCTCGCGATCAAGCAGACGATCTACCGGACCTCCGACGAAGGCGAGGCTCCGATCGTCCGCTCGCTGACTCGCGCCGCGGCCGCCGGCAAGGAGACGGTGGCACTCGTCGAGCTGACTGCCCGAGGGGACGAGCAGGCGAACATCGCCTGGGCGCGGACGCTCGAGAAGGCCGGAGTCCACGTCGTGTACGGCGTGGTCGGGCTCAAGACGCACGCGAAGACGGTGCTCGTCGTCCGCCGCGAGGACGGGGGCATCCGGCGCTACTGCCACATCGGGACGGGCAACTACAACCCGGAGACGGCGACCGTGTACGAGGACGTCGGTCTGCTCTCGGCCGACCCGGAGCTGTGCGCCGACGTGGCCGACCTCTTCAACGGACTCACGGGCTACTCGAATGCCGCGCACTACCGCAAGATCCTGGTCGCACCCGGGACGCTCCGGCCTCGGCTCCTCGAGCTCATCCGCGAGGAGGCGCGTCATGAAGATGAACAGTCTCGTCGACCCGGAGATCATCGACGCCCTCTACGACGCGTCACGTGCGGGCGCGTCGATCGACCTGATCGTCCGCGGCATCTGCTGCCTCCGGCCGCAGGTCAAGGAACTGTCGGAGTCGATTCGTGTGCGCTCGATCGTCGGCTCGTATCTCGAGCACTCGCGGATCTTCCGCTTCGGGAGCGACGCGGGCGGGCCCGGCTACTGGATCGGATCGGCCGACCTGATGCCACGCAACCTCGGGAGTCGCGTCGAATGCGTCGCTCCGGTCACCGCACCGGAGCTGAAGCAACGTCTCGAGGAGATCCTGCTCGTCAACCTGGCCGACGACGTCCTCGCCTGGGAGCTCGGGCCGGACGGCTGGACGAAAGTGCCGACGGAGATCGGGATCGACGCGCATGCGCGCCTGCGCGAGCTCGCCGAGGCCCGCGGCTCGAGGGCGGCGGCCGTCTGATGAGCACCGTCGGCAAGCCGCTGACGGCCGGGGTCGATCTCGGGGGCACCAAGATCCAGACCGTCGTCCTCCGCGACGAGGAGATCGTTGCGAGCGCCCGGGTCCTGACGCCGCAGACCGGAGACGCAGGTGACGTGATCGAGGCAATCGCGGGCACCATCCGAACCTCACTCGGAGACGCGGGTGCGAACGGCGACCTGCGCGGCATCGGCATCGGGACACCGGGCAGCATCGACGCCGATTCGGGCGTCGTGTCCCTGGCCGCGAACGTACCCGGCTTCGCCGACCACGTCGAGCTCGGCCCGCGCGTGTCGCAGGCGATGGACGGGACGAAGGTGACGATCGACAACGACGTGCGCGTCGGCATCCTCGGCGAGTACCGTCGCGGCGCGGGCCGGCCCTTCAAGAACGTCCTCGGCGTGTGGGTCGGCACCGGCGTCGGCGGCGGGCTCATCCTGGACGGCGAGCTCCACGACGGCAGGGGTGCGGCCGGGGAGATCGGGCACCTGATCGTCAAGCCGGGCGGCCGTCCATGCGGTTGCGGAAGGCGCGGGTGTCTCGAGGCGTACGCGGGGCGGGCCCGCATGGAGCTGCGTGCCCGCCAGCTGCACAAGCAGGGTCACAAGACGATCCTCTTCAAGATCATGGAGAAGAGCGGTCGCCAGCGGCTCAGCTCGGGCGTCTATGCCCGGGCACTCGCCAAGGGAGACCGGATGACCCAGCGTCTGATCGACGAGGCGACCTGGGCGCTGGGAATCGCGCTCGCATCGGCGCAGAACCTTCTCGATCTGGAGGCGATCATCGTCGGTGGGGGTCTCGGCGACCGGCTCGGGCAGCCCTTCGTCGACCGCGTCGTGGAGCAGATGACGCCGCACCTCTTCGTGCCGGACAAGCCTCCGCTCGTGCTCCGCACCGAGCTCGGCGACCTCTCGGGCGCCGTGGGCGCGGCCGTGCTCGCAGGCGGGTAGCGGCTCCGCCTCAGCGGCGCCGAGCGTGCGCGCGCCGGCTCTCGACCTGGACTCGTCCACGCCCGAAGGCGTCCATCCGCCCCCAGCGCCCGGGGATGTCGAGGACCTCGAGGTGCCCGAGCGTCTGCGGGAGCGCCGGGTCGACCACCAGATGGTCTCCCTGCGGCTCGAGGCCGAGCATCGTCCTCAAGAGAAGCAGCGGTGCCCCTGTCGACCACGCTTGCGGGCTGCACGCGGTCGGGTACTGCACGGGATACTTGGTCAGGATCCGCTCGTATCCGCCGAACGCCTCGGGGAGGCGGCCGTCGAAGAACTCGGCCGCGTCGAGGATCCCGGCGGCGATCTGCGCCGCCTCGTCCTTGAACCCGTAGCGCCGGAGCCCCCACGCGATGAACGAGTTGTCGAACGGCCACACGGTCCCGACGTGGTACCCGATCGGGTTGTACCGGCCCTCGCCCTCGGCGAGCGTGCGCACCCCCCAGCCGGAGAACAGGCGTCTCCCGAGGAGGTGGCTCGCAACGGAGGCGGCCTTTGACTTGTCCACGATGCCGCTCCAGAGCAGATGGCCGTTGTTCGAGGCGAGGCAGTCCACCTGGTTGCCCTCCGTGTCGAGCGCGAGCGCGAAGTAACCGCCGTCCTCGACCCAGAAGTCGCGGTTGAAGCGGCGTTTCAGAGCAGCGGCCTCGCTCTCGAGGCGGTCCGCGAGCTCGGGGTCCTTCCAGGCGATACGAGCCAGCCGAGCCCCGCGGACCTTGGCGTCGTACGCGTAACCCTGGAGCTCGCAGGTCGCCCTCGGGAAGCCGGGCAGCCTCCCGTCGCGGTACGAGATCGAGTCCCAGGAGTCCTTCCAGCACTGGTTCTCGAGGCCGGTCTCCTCGTTTCGGCGCTGGTACCAGATGTATCCGTTGCCCAGCAGGTCCGCGTAGTCGTCGATCCAGGCGAGCGCGGCTCGGGCCTCGAACTCGAGCTCGCGCACGAGCTTCGTGTCGCCGGTCCAGCGCTCGTACTCGTCGAGCAGCACCACGTACAGCGGTGTCGCGTCGGCACAGCCGTAGTACGGCGAGTGCGGACGCTCCTCGAACGCCGCCATCTCGCCGTACCGCATCTCGTGCAGGATGCGGCCGGGGTCCTCGTCGCGGAAGTCGTCGATCCGGCTCCCCTGCCACTCGCCGAGCGCACGCAACGTGGTCGCCGCGAGCGCCGGCGTGAAGGGGAGCGCCTGCAGGCTCGTGAAGATGCTGTCGCGGCCGAACATCGTCATGAACCACGGCAGGCCGGCGGCGGGGAGGCTCTGCCCCCGCGCCACGGGCGGCGAGAAGCGAAGGGCCGCCAGGTCGACGAGGCTTCGCCGGTACGTCGTCCGCAGCGAATCCCAGTCGCACTCGACCCGAGGCGCCTCCTCGACCCACTGCTCGAGGCTCTCGCTCATGTTCGGCCGGGCCCGACGCGATCCGCGCCCGTACTTCGGGCGCCCACGTGCGCCCGGGAGCCCCGGGAGGACGGCCGCGACGTCGAGATCGGTCGTCCACTCGCCGTGCGGCTCGATCTCGACGCGAAAGCTCAACCCGTTCCGAGTCACCCGCGCGGGCTCGGAGGCCGAGACCACGGTCGCCCGCTCGAAGGTGTCCCGGACATACCCGAGCAGCAGCTTCCCGTCGTCGACTCGGGTCGAGTACCTCCCTTTCTTCTCGAGCGCGTCCTTGACCTCGAACAGGTCGGCGAAGTCGGAGCCCGCCTCGACGCGGGTCGTCAGATTCACCGGCTTCTCGTCGTGATTCAGGATCGTCAGCTCCTCGTGGAAGCCGTTTCCGACCGCACGACGCCGGATCACGGACAGCTTGGCGTCGATGTAGACCGTCCCCGTGCCCGGAACGAGGAAGAACCGCGTCTCGAAGTACTGGAGGTCGTCGACCGAGAGCGGATTCAGCCGTTGCCCGTTGAGGGTCAGCACCCACCTGGAGAGGAAGCGCGTGTCGAACGAGAAGAGGCCCGTCGGATCCGTCAGCGACGCCTCGATGTCCCCTCGCTCGTCGCTGACGACGAACGTGTTGCCGTCGAGGATCTTGACGAGCCCGTCGTTCATCTCCGCCCCTTTTGTCGGCCCCGACCCCGCCTCGGTCCGCGTGCCCCCGGCGGACCCGGGAAGATGCGTTGGAAGAGGAGCAGGTGCTCGAGGTCCCCCTCGACGGACAGCGCCCCGCGAAGGACGGCGGCCATCGCGTTGACCTCGCCGCGGACCATGCCTGCGAAGAGCTTCCGCTCGGCCCGCAGTGTGCAGTCGGCGGCGAGGCTCTTGCGCGAGACGGAAACGTCGCCTTTCTCCACCTCGACGAACCAGCGGTCGGTCTTCCCGCCGTCGCTGAGCTCGAAGCGCAGACTGCCGGTCACTCTCTCGAGCAGTGGCTCCCGCCCTCTGTCCGCGAGCTCGGCAAAGAACTGGTCGACGACGTCCGTCATGCGCTCACCCCGCGACGCTCCAAGTCGGAGGCGATCATTGCGCTCAGGCGCGCGCGAGCGAGGCGTCGTGCGGGATTTCACCCAGGTGAATCTCCCGTTCGGGGGGAAGCCCCCGGTCCGCCGATTCCCTGCCGGTCGGCAACGCTTGCCAGATCGAGGTCGACGGTGCCTCCCCAGTGCTCGGCGACCGCTGCGTCGAGACGGGTGAGCTCGCGCTCGACCACGGCCCCACGCTCCGGATCGACCGAGTCGTGAAGCTCTACGAGCATCGCGCGCAGACGTCTCATCACCTGGACCGAGTTCCCGCCGTATTCACGGATCTCCGTGACGCCGAGCGTGAGGTAATCATCCCAGCGGCGCACGGGCACGACCACGCCGTGGTGCCGAGGCCCTGTCCGCTCTTCGTTCGACACCAGATGCGTGGTCCCGATCTCGCGCAGCACGTCCTCCAGGTGGTCGAGTACCTGCACCGCGGTCGTCGGGTCGTTCACCGCCGGGGAGAGAGCTCGGATCGCGATGTCGACCATGATGCGGACTGCGAACGCCGGGTCCTGCTCGATCGTCCGCTCGACGCCGAGTGCCAGCATCGAGCGCAGGCGGTCCTCGGCCTCGGGCTCGACGTTGCTGCCGTGGACCTCGACCAGCGGCGCCCCTGCCGGAACGAAGTCGCCGACAGGGTGCCGCAGCACGATCAGGCTGTCGTGAGCCCGGGCCCAGTCGACCAACCCGCGCGTGTTGATCGCCTGGATCGCCCCTCCGCGCTCGTTCCGGACGATGAGCGCCGGGTCCCCGGGAACGTCGAACGGGGCGGGGAGGATGTCCGGAGCGTCCGGCCGAGTCGCCTCACTCAAAACCTCGCGGAGCGCTCGTCTTCCGGCCTCGGCGACGAGAGCGGCAACGGCGACCGGGCGCAGGCGGTGGATAGATCGGTCGAGGAAGATGACGAAGAGGACGAGCCCAGCTCCCATGAAGAACCCCGCAAGCGTGATCCCGAAGTTCGGGATCGAGTTCGCTTCCACGTGGCGGAGGAGCGTGTACGAGAAGACGAACGTGCCGATGAGGACAGCGAGCACGGCCTTGAACGTCCGGTCGCGGTAGAAGATCCGCATGTACCGGGCGGAGAACGTCCCGGTGGCCATCTGGACGATGAGGACGCTGACCGTCACGACGAAGCCAGTGAGGCCGACGCTCGATGCGACGAGCGCCGCGAGGACAGCCTGTGCGGTTCCCGTCGAGTACTGCCAGCGGTCGGGTAGCTGGTAGAGCGTTCCCGCATCTGCGGCGGCAAGGCCGAGAAACCAGCCGAGAACGCCCCCGGCCACCGGAAGCACCCACAGGCTTTCCCTCAGATAGCGACGAACACGGAAGCCGATGCTCCATCTCATGTCGAGGCTTCGTCTCGGCGTGGATCGAGCGGAGTCACAGGCGAGCCGGGTCAGCCCCGCGAGCGATCACCCTGCCGCCGGCTGAGGCACGCCACCCTCGGCCTCGGCGGCCGCGTCGGGGCGCTTCGAAGCGTCCTCGGCGTGATAGCGCTCGAGGAACTCCTCCTCGGCGTCCTTCTTCGGGAAGAGGAAGAAGACCAGCGCAGCGCCGAGCAGGATCGCGACGATCCCGGCCGTGTACGCCCATTGGTCGCCTTGCAGGAAGGAGGTCTTCGCCGCAGCTGTGATCTGCGCGGCGTATTGCGGGTGCTGCTCCGCGACAGCCTCGGCGCCGGCGAACGACTTCGTCAGCTCGCTCTGCACGCTGTCCGATACGTGCTTGTCCGAGGCGACGATCGCGGCTGCGAAGGCAGAGGCATAACCGGCGGTGAGCAGGGCTCCGAAGATCGACTGCATGATCGCGCCGCCCAGGTCACGCTGGAGGTCCGCCGTGCCCGACGCCATCCCGGCACGCATAACCGGCACCGAGCCGGTGAGGGAGCGCGAGGCAGGCGTGCCGGCAAACCCGACGCCGATCCCGACGAATGCATAGCCGAGCCCGACCTTCCAGTAGGCGATGTCCTCCTTCCAGAGCAGGAGCATCGTGATGAACCCGAGCAGGCAGAAGACGTAGCCGGCGAGAAGCGTGAATCGCGACCCCCGAGCCTCCACGAGCTTCGCCGAGCGCGGCGCAACGAGGACCATGAAGATCGCGCCTGGAAGGATGGCCGCTCCGGCCTCCAACGTGGAGTAGCCCAGGACGTTCTGCAGGAACTGCTGACCGATGAACATCGCGCCCATCAGCGAGCCGAAGACGATGATGCCGGCGCAGGCCGCGACCCAGAACGTGGGACGCCCGGCGACGGCGAGGTCGTAGAGCGGATTTCTCGCGCGCCGTTGCCTGAGATAGAACGCGATTCCGGAGGCCAGTGCGATAGCGGCGAGTCCCAGCACCAGCGTTCCCTCGTTGGGGACAGGTGCGAAGTTGATGCCGAGGATGAGCGCCGCCACCAGAACGACCGACAGGACGCCTCCGAGGTTGTCGACCGGGTCCGTCGTCTCGTTGACGTGGCTCGGTACGAGGTAGAAGGCCAGTACGAGCGCGACACAGGCGAGAGGCAGCGTGATGAGGAACACCGACCCCCACCAGAAGTACTGCAGGAGAACGCCGGAGAGCAGCGGGCCGAGAGCTGCGATCGCGCCGCCGATTCCCGACCAGAGTGCGATCGACTTGGTTCGCCCCGGGCCCGACCAGAGCGCCGTGATCAACGCGAGCGTCGTCGGGAACGCCATCCCCGCCGCCAGACCACCGCCGACGCGCGCCACGAAGAGCACCTCGTCCGACCATGCGTAGGCGGCGAGCAGAGACATGGGGATCGCGAGCAACGTGCCGAGGACGAGCATCAGCTTGCGCCCGTAGCGATCGCCGAGGGCACCGAGGTAGAGGACCGAAGCCGCCAGCCCGAGCGAATAGCCGACAGCGATGAGGTTGAGCGTGACCTGCGACGAGTCGAACGCCTTGCCGATGTCGGGCAACGCGACATTTGCGACCGCGAGGTTCAGGTTGGCGACCGCCGCCACGAGGATGAGAGCGACCAGGACGAGCCCGGCGCGCTCGGGGGCGGGCGAGGATGCTGCCGATCCAGCCGCGGCTCCCGTGTCTGTCATTCTCCGGATGCCTCCGCGACGATCGACGTGGACACGGCCTCGATTCTCAAACGCGATGCCTGACGTTGCTACCCGCGTGGATGCGTTTCACCCGGGTGAAAGCGCCGCGAAACCAGCCGGGAGCGCTCTCGACGTCCTAGGCTGATCTCCCGCGTGCGTCACGACCGTGGCGTGCCCGCGACGGGGACTATGAGACGGAGGTCGAGATGGTCGTTGCTTCAACCGGCTGGTGGCTTGGGTCGATCGTGTTCTTCCTCATCTGGATCGCAATCGCGTTCTGGCCCGCCCGCGTCGCGGGCCGCAAGGGGCACAGCTTCTTCGGATACTTCATCTTCAGCCTGATCTTCTTCCCTGCTGCGCTGATCGTCGCTTACCTCGTTCAAGACCGCCGCGCCACAGCCTGACGCCGAGGGATCGTCGCGCTCGTCGCCCGGGGCCGGCGAACCTGCATCCGCAGCAGAAGCATCTCCGGTTGTCTGGACGAGTGATGGCGCCGCCGGATCGGCGTCGTGGATCCACCGACCCGTGCGGCCGCGCGCCCGAACGGGCGACCGCTTCGTGCAAGGCCGCCCCGCTCGCTCTCTGCCTCAGATCCCGAGGATCTGCTTCTTCTTGGCCTCGAACTCCTCTTCGGTTATCAGGCCCTGCCCTTTCAAGGCTGCGTACTTCTGTATCTCCGCGGCGTCGTCGAGCTCCGCCGGCGGGGGTGGGACTGCAGGGGCGGCTTGCTGCTGAGCAGCGGCCACACCCTGGTCATAGGCCGCCTGCTGGGCCTGCTCTTGACCGGCGGCCTGGTTCTGGGCGCTCTTCGCACCCATGTGCGCCGCCCCGCCCACCACAACCGCTGTCCCAATCAGTCCGACACCTCTGCGTCGCATCATTTGAGCTCTCCTCTCTGTCTCAGGCCTTGGCCTGTTCGAGCGCCCACTCGCGCGCTTCCTGGACGACGTCGTGCGGGAGCCGCTCGAACGCAAGCATCATGCCACCGGCGTCGCGCATCGCCTGGGCGACCTTGCGCGCCCACACGTTCTCCCAGATCAGCAGGGCGGCTGAGGAGTTCGGCTCCAAGTCTGCTGCCGCCTTCTTCAGGTCGTCCTCGCTGAACAGGCCGCCGACCTCGACCCCCGCCTTCTCGAGCCCCTCCTGCACGTCCGGGTCGAGCTCGGTCAGCTCCATCGCGACTTCGTTTCCGTCGGCGTCTTTCCCGACGAAGGCGATGTCGATGATCCGAATCGTCCCGGCGTCGACGAGCTCTGCGATAGCGGGTGCGATCTCTCCTTTGAACTGGTTTCCGGGGAAGCCGACGAGCATGTAGTCGACGGGGCCGATCTCTTCCATGTTGCCCTCCTCTAGCTTGTTTCGGGTCCACCCGTAACTCTGGCGAATCGCGGCCGACTCTACCTGCCTCACAATGCGCTTCACCCGGGTGATTTGGAGCGCTCGGTTGTCGTGGTGAGCGCCACAGGATATGAATAGGCTCGATTCCCCGACCTAGGAGGGCTTGAGTGGTTCTTGCCAACTACACGTTCGCCAGCTTCCTCTGGGACATGCTGCTGGTGTTCGCGTTCGTGATCTGGTTCTGGCTCCTGATCACGGTCTTTTCGGACATCTTCCGCCGCCATGACACCTCCGGCTTCGCGAAGGTGCTCTGGGTGATCTTCGTGATCATCGCGCCATACGTCGGTGTACTGATCTATCTGCTCGTGGAGCTCCGGGGGATGGCGGAGCGGAACATGAAGCAGGTCCAAGCGCAGCAGGAACAGATGGACGCGTACGTGAAATCCGTCGCCGCGAGCGGCGGCGCCGCCGCCGAGATCGAGAAGGCGAAGGGTCTCCTCGACTCGGGCGCGATCACGCAGGCGGAGTTCGACTCGATCAAGGCGAAGGCGCTCGCGAGTTCTTAGCCGAGCTTCGGCGGGGGCCGCAGCATGTGCGGCTCCCGCGAGGGTGTCCCAGATGTGAACGTTCGGTGAACGGATTTCGCCCGTTCAGCCCCGCGTGAAATAGTTCCTGCATGCCGTCTTTCTCGGGGACGGCCCGGCTTCTGCCGTCGCCGCTCGAATCGCAGCCGTACTCCTTACCTCGCGAGGGCCTGATCGCGCGGCCTCGGCTCCTGCGCGATCTCGACTCCCACGCGTCGCGCAACCTGACGCTCTTGAGCGCTCCGTGCGGGTACGGCAAGACCTCGTTGCTCGCGACCTGGCGCGCCAAAGCCGCACCCGAAGCGGTCGCGTGGCTCACGCTCGAACCCGCCGACGGCAACGAGGCTCGGTTCTGGGGACAGGTCGCCGATGCGGTCGGGCGCGTTCGACCAAGCGCGGGCCGACGCGCAGCCGCGTTGCTGCGTGCTCGGGGCGCTGCCACGGACGCCGCGCTGCACGACTTGCTTGCCGACCTAACGTCGGCAGCGCCGCTCGCGATCGTTCTCGATGATCTGCACGTGATCGACGACGCGGAGTGCTTCGCGCTCCTCGACTACGCGATCGAGCATCTACCGCCGGGAGTGCGGATCATCGCCGCGACGCGCGCCGATCCTCCCCTTCCGCTCGGCCGCTTCCGCGCGCGTGGTCTTCTCGGCGAGATCCGCGCCCGCGACCTGGCGTTCACGGCCGACGAGGCTCGCCAGATCCTGGTTCAGGCCGAAGGTGTGGAGCTCGCCGATGAGGAAGTCGGGATTCTCGTCGAGCGCACCGAGGGATGGCCTGTCGCCGTGTACCTGACCGCCCTCTGGCTTCGTGACCAGGACGATCCCCGCCTGCTGTTGGGTGAGCTCGCCGCCGGACGGCGGTATCTGGGCGAGTACCTGACGGACGAGATCATGGCCTCCCTGGATCGCCGCACTCGCACGTTTCTCGTTCGCAGCTCCGTTCTGTCCTACCTCTCCCCGTCCCTTTGCGATGCGGTGCTGGGGCGCGACGACTCGGCCGAGATGCTTCGGGAGCTCTCGAGCTCCAATCTGCTCATCACCCGGCTCGAGCGTGACGGGGACTGGTTCAAGGTCCACGGCTTGTTTCGCGAGCTGCTCCGCCTCGAGCTCGAACGGGACGAGAATTGCGGGGTCGTCGAGCTCCACCGGTGCGCCGCGGACTGGCTGGCCCAGCACGGCTTTCTCGTCGGCGCGGTCGCGCACGCCGTCGACGCCGGAGAGCACGAGCAGGCGGCTGCGATCATCTCCGATGCCTGGGAAGAGCTCCTCGATCGCGGTGACGGGGAGACGCTTCTCCGCCTCGTCGAATACCTCCCGCTGGACGTCTTGCTCGCGCACCCGGAGCTTGCGGCCGGTTCCGTGTTCGCAACCTATATCGCTCGGCGTCCTCTCCACGAGAGGCTTCACTGGCTCGCGATCACCGCGCGGTCTCGGCGCGAGTCTCCTCAGGCGTGGTCGCCACGGGCAGCTATCGTCGCCTCGCTCGCGCAGGGGATCGGAGTCGAC
>VAWZ01000026.1:6097-16665 GCA_005888365.1 Actinomycetota bacterium | reverse complement strand
TCAAGGCGCTCAGCGACCGCCATCGGCTCCGGATCCTGAACGTCCTGCTGCACGCCGACGACGCGGTGTGCGTATGCGAGTTCCAGCCGACGCTCGGCATCTCGCAGCCGACCGTGAGCCACCACCTGAAGCAGCTCGTGGACGCGGGGATCCTCGAGCGGGAGAAGCGGGGGACGTACGCGTTCTACCGGCTCAGACCCGGGATGCTCGATCGCGTCGCGAGCCTCCTCGCGGAGAGTCCGGCGCTCGCGAGCGTCTGATCTCCGTCCCCGGCCGGGGCAACTCGGTCGCGGCCGCCGATTACGCTGAATCCGTGCGCGAGCACCTCGAGCGCGAGCTGAAGCTTTCCGCCCCGAGCGGCTTCCGGCTTCCAGAGCTTGGCGGGACGCCTCTACCCGACCGCACCTTCGTCTCCACGTATCACGACACGCACGGCCTGCAGCTCGCGCGCCACGGAGTGACGTTGCGCCACCGGCTGGAGGGTGGGAGTGGCCTCTGGCAGCTCAAGCTCCCAAGCGGGGAGGCGAGAATCGAGCTGGAGGAGGCGGGGCCGCCGGCCCGCCCGCCCGAGCGCTTCCTCGCCCTGCTCGTCGCTCTCCTGCGCGGGGAGGAGCTCGTGCGGGTTGCGCGGCTGCGGACACGGCGGCGGAGTGTGCGCGCGGACGGTGCAGAGATCGTGGACGACGCGGTCGCGGTCCTCGACGGCCAGCGGGTGACACGGCGCTTTCGCGAGCTCGAGATCGAGCTCCTCGAAGGCGACGAGCGATCGCTCCGGCGGCTCGAGGCCATGCTCACGGACGCCGGCGCGCGGCCCGGCGAATTCGAGCCGAAGCTCTATCGGGTGCTCGGGCTCGCCTACCCGCCGGGGCACGTCGACGTTCCCACGGCCGCCGCGCCGGGCGAGGCGATCGGTGCGGCCATGCTCGAGCAGTACGAGCAACTCCTCGCCCACGACCCCGGGACGCGTCTCGGCACGGACCCGGAGGATCTCCATCAGATGCGGGTGGCGGCGCGACGAGCCAGGGCCTTTCTCCGCGCGGCCCGCCCACTCCTCGACGCGGACTGGGCGAACGAGCTCCGTGCCGAGCTCGGCTGGCTGGGAGCCGCGCTCGGGGCGGCTCGCGACCTCGATGTCCTTGTCGAGCATCTCCGTGTCGAGGCAGGCTCGCTGGGCGAAGAAGGCAAAGGAGCGCAGAGGCTCGTCGACGAGCTCGAGCGTGAGCGTACGGACGCGCGCGCCGTCGCGCTCGCCGCGCTGTCGGAGGACCGCTACTTCGCGCTCTTGGATCGGCTGCAGGAGAGCCGGGCACCCGCTCTTGCCGCCCGGACGAGCTCGTCGCTCGCGGAGCTCTGGTGGGCGGAGCTCCGAAGGACCCGCCGCGCCTTCGAGAAGCTCGGGCCCGATTCCAGCGACTCCGAGCTGCACGCTGCACGGATTCGCGTCAAGCGAGCCCGCTACGCGGGCGAGCTCGCCGCGCACGAGCTCGGTCGCGCCGGAGAGCGGTTCGTGAACGCTGCGAAGAGGCTCCAGGACGTCCTCGGCGCGCACCAGGACGGACTTGTCGCCGAGGAGAGAATCGCCGCGTTGGCCGACCGCCTCGAGCCGGCGATCGCGAACCTGCTGCTCGAGCGGGAGCGCGCCCGACGCGAACGCGCTCGCCGTGCGTGGCCGAACGCATGGAAGAAGCTCGAGCAGCGAGGCCGTCGGGCAAAGCCGTGATTCGCGCGGCGGGAGGCGTGGTCACGCGCGACAAAGTCGACGGCCTGCGTGTGCTCGTCGTCCACAGGCCGAGGTACGACGACTGGACCTTCCCGAAGGGGAAAGCTCTTCCCGGCGAGTCGGACGAGGACTGCGCCGTCCGCGAGGTCGAGGAGGAGACCGGGCTCTTCTGCGGGCTCGGCGTCGAGCTTCCGTCGACGGTCTATCGGGACGCCAGGGGCCGCACGAAACGGGTGCGCTACTGGTCGATGAATCCGCAGAAAGGGGAGCTCGCGTTCAGGCACGAGGTGGACGACGCTCGCTGGGTCTCGCTCGAGGAGGCAGAGAACCTTCTCACGTACGCACGCGACTCCGTGCTCGTCACCGCCGTCGGGGAGGCCGCCCAGGGAGAGTGAGCCAAGGCTTGCGGTTGACTCGAGGCGGCAAAAGGTGATACGAGACGCATCGCACCCGAGAGATGCTGCTTCTCCGACACGCGAGCGCGGGCGAGAAGCTCGGATCTCCGAGCCTCGACCGAGTCCGCCCGCTCGATGCCGCGGGCCGCGCCGCTGCGCGCGACCTGCCCGCCGCGCTGGCCGGGTTCGCGATCGCGCGCATCCTCACGAGCTCGCACCGCCGCTGCCTCGAGAGCGTCCGCCAGCTTGCCGAGGCTCGCGGCCTTCCCGTCGAGCGGAGAGAGGAGCTTGCGCCGGATGCGTCGCTCGGCGATACCAAGGCGTTGCTCGAGGAGCTCCCCGACTGTGCGCTCGTCTGCACGCATCGCGAGGTCATCGAACGGCTCTTCGACGGCGACATCGAGTGTGAGAAGGGTGGAGCCTGGGTCGTCGAGCGCCGCGGCTCGCGCCTCGTTCCGGCCACATACCTTGCGCCCCCGGCGGCGGCTCCGCGGCGCGGCTACGCGGTAGCCGGGATCAACCGGCGCATCTCGTAACGTCGTCCGAAGAAGGCCGCCGCGGCGATGAGCCCGGCGAGCAGGAAGACGACCAGGTCGCCTCCGGGCATCCGGGTCACCAGCTCCATCAGCGCCCCCACAAGCGCCGCGGCGGGGAGGGTGAGGATCCAGGCCGTCACGATGTTTCCTGCAACGCCCCAGCGCACCGCCGAGAACCTGCGGCTTGCACCGGCTCCCATGACGGATCCCGTGATCGTCTGCGTGGTCGAGACCGGGAAGCCGAAGTGCGCCGTCGTAAAGAGGATCCCGGCGCACGCGCTTTGGGCGGCGAAGCCCTGCGGCGGATCGATCTTCGCGATACGGGTCCCGAGCGTCTTGATGATGCGCCAGCCGCCCGCGTAGGTGCCGATGCCCAGCGCCGTCGCCGAGCTCGCGATCACCCAGAGTGGCACCGAGAACGGCTCGGCGGCGAGGTGCCCGGTTGCGATGAGCGCGAGCGAGATGATCCCCATCGTCTTTTGAGCGTCGTTCGTCCCATGGGCGAAAGCGACGAAGCTTCCGGAGACGATCTGTCCTTGCCGGAAGAAGCGGTTCACCTTGCTCGGCGAGCGCCGCCGGATGACCCAGACGATGGCGAGCATGAGCACCAGCGCGGTGACGAGGCCGAGCACGGGAGCGAGGACCGACGGCTTGACGACCTTGCTCCAGAGCCCGTTCCATTCGATCACCTTCCAACCTGCGGCCGCGACGGCGGCACCTGCTACGCCTCCGATGAGCGCGTGGCTCGAGCTCGAGGGAAGGCCGAGGAACCAGGTGACCAGGTTCCACGTGATCGCGCCGACGAGGCCGGCGAGGAGGATGCTGAGCGTGATCGCGTCCGGATTGACGATCCCCTTGGCGATCGTGGCCGCGACCTTGATCGAGACGAACGCGCCCGCGAAGTTCAGGACCGCCGAGAGGAGCACGGCCGTGCGCGGGTTGAGCGCCCGGGTCGAGACGCTGGTTGCGATCGCGTTCGCCGAGTCGTGGAATCCGTTCGTGAAGTCGAAGAACAGCGCGACCACGACGACCGCAACGAGTGTGATGTTCTCCTGCACTCGGCGAACCGCTACGCGTTCTTCACCACGATGTTCGCGACCACGTTCGCTGCCGTCTCGCACGCGTCGAGCGCGCGCTCGAGACCCTCGTAGATGTCCTTCCAGCGGATGACGATGAGCGGGTCGATCCGCTCGTCGCGGAAGAGAGAGGCGAGCGCGTCGCGGAGAATTCCGTCCCCCTCGTCCTCGAGCCGCTTCAGCTCGACGAGAGCGTCCTGCACTCCCCGCATCCCTTTCAGGTTCTCGCAGGCGAGGGCGAGCTGCTCACACGCACCGACGATGACCGCACACTGCTCGACCGCGTGGCGGGTCGGCATCTCGACCCCGTACAGCCCGAGCAGGTCAGATGCCTCCTCGAGGTAGTCGACGACGTCGTCGATCTCGGTCGCGAGCAGGAAGATGTCCTCGCGATCGAAGGGCGTGATGTACTGGGTGTTGAGGAGGTTGATCAGGTCCCGGGTGAGGCCGTCGCCTGCCGTCTCGGCCGCCTTGACCTGCTCCTGCGTCACCCCTGAGCTCGGGTACTCGCGGAAGCGGCGCTCGACGAGGCGCGCGGCCTCGAGCGCATTTGCCCCCGCGCTCGCGAAGAGGGCGAAGAACTCCGTCGTCCGCGGTGTGAGGCTGATCCGCACGCGCGGCGGGACGTTAACCGAATCGAGACAGGCGGGAGTTATGCGCAAGATCGAAATCTGCTCTCGCAGCTTCCGATCGCGCGAAAAATCCCTGAAGCGCGGTCGCGGAGCGGCCGCGACGATTGCGGTCTTGCGTCAACCGCTACGCGAGCACTTCGACGACGAGGCTCTGGAAGTGCTCGACCAGCCGCTCGGACTCCGGCATGAGCCGGCCCTCGTCTAGGACTCCTGAGCGCACTCCTGCCTGCACGCGCTCGACGAGCTGGCGGTCCTCCGCGCCGACCTGGGCGTCGAAGGCGAGCATCTCCTCGAGCCATGCCTCGCTCGCGTCCGGTGCGACGAGGTAGTCGAGGAAGCGGTACGTCCGCTCGGGCGCGAGCGGGACGATCGGTCCGATCGAGAGATTCGGGCGGCCGGGCATGACGTTCAGGACCGTGTTCGGGAAGAGGAAGTGGAACTGCCCTCTCTCGACCTCTCCGGTCGGGTCGTAAGTACCCCTCGGCTCGGGCCGGGGCGGGCTGTGCTGGGCCGCACGCCAGCGCGAGGTCTCGAGCAGGTACGAGTCGGGCGACACGTCCATGACGGCCGAGAAGCCGGGATGCGCGACCGGGCAGTGGTAGCACTCGAGGAAGTTCTCCGTGCAGATCTTCCAGTTGGCCTCGTATTCCGACTCGGCGCGTGAGTGGAAGTGGAGCGCGTCCACGTCGACGCCCGCTTCTACGATCTGCTCCGGAATGCTTTCCAGGAAGTCGGAGAGCGGCGGGGCATCCGGATCGGGGTTCACGAACACGAACGGCCCCCAGGTCTCGAGCCCCAGCTGCACGAGCCCGAGCCCCTCCTCGATGCCTCCTTCGCGATCCGCCCGTGGCGCTGCGATCAGCCGCCCGTCGAGTGCGTACGTCCATGCGTGGTACGGGCACTGGAGCGTCTCCCGCTTCCCCGATCCCATGCACACGATGGAGCCGCGGTGGCGGCAGACGTTGAGGAACGCGCGGAGGGTCCCCTCGCCGTCACGGACCAGGAGCACTGGCACGTGGCCGGCGCGCGTCGTGTGGAACGAGCTCGGCTCGGTGATCTCGTCCGTGCGCCCGACGTACTGCCAGAAGCGACGGAAGATCCGCTCCTGCTCGAGTTGCAGGACGGTTGGGTCGACGTACCAGCTCCAGGGCAGGGTTCGCGTCCCGGTCGCGCTCACGCGCTGAAAGCTACCGGTCGATCGATCACGGCGATCTACGGAAATCGTCGCGGGCCGGGGCGATCGGCCACAAGCCGCCCGAGGCACAACCGGTGTCGCGCCACGAGGCGGTAGGCGCCGTCGAGCAGGGCGTCCGGCACGTGTTGGAGCAACCGAGCGCCGTAGCCGCCAGATCTCAACCACGTCATGAGCTCCCGTGCTCCCGTCCCCCGGCCGACGACGCGGCCGTCCGGAAGCACGAGATGCCAGGTCGCGTAGCGCTCGCCCTCGGCCAATAGCTCGAGCAGCGGCTGAGCCTTCTCGTGCAACATCGGCAGGAAGGCGAGGCGGTCGTTTCGGTCTAGCTCGGCGACGACCCGCGCCGCCCACCGGCAGAAGCGTCAGTCGCCGTCGTAGAGGAGCACGGGTCGGCGGAGCGGTGGCATCAAGCGAGGTCGGGCGCAAGATACGCAGCCGAGGGAGACCCGGCAGGCGTGAAGACGCCGAGCAGCTCGAGAACGCCGGTCCCCGTGTTCTCGACGACGTGCGGCTGCCGCGGCCGCAGCCTGAAGGACGATCCGGCTCGGAGCTCCTCGCCTCCGTCGGCGAGATGGAACCGCCCCGGACCGCTCGGAGTCCAGACGATCTCGTCATACAGGTGGTAGTGCAAGGACGCCTTCCCCGGCCGGACGAGTCCGACGAACATCGTCGCCCGCGTCGAGCCGTTGTGCGGCCCGAGCAGGATCCGAAACGAACGTCTTTCCGCGGCACCGTGGTCGGCGGCAGCCGCGAACGGGACCACCACCTCTCGGGCTCCGAGGGGCACGTGCCGGTCCGCTCCCGGGCCGACGCTCGCGGCGAGCAGCGCCAGGCCATCCGTTTCCGCGGTTATCACCGCGCTCTCGCCGGCGAGCACGAGAGCGGCCGATCGCAGCGCGAGCGGCGTCGTGCCCTCGAGCGCCAGCACTCCCGCTCCGCGGGTACAGAAGAGCAGGGTGTCGGAACGGTCTAGGTCTCTGGCTCCGACTGCGCTTGGCCACGAGGTCGGAACTCCTTGCAGCTGTCGGCGGCGTGGATCGCTCCCCGAACCAGCCTGCATCCGCCGACAGCGAGTCGCGGAAACATGTAGCGACATCGATCGCAACGCACGTCTGGCCTCGGCGCGGGTCCGTATTCCGCCTCGCTCTTCGAGAGTCCCCAGATACCGGCCATGCTTTCGACGATCCTACTCCTGTCACAGGTCTCATCGGAGGACTTATGCGATCCAGACGCCGCGGGCGAACGCGACTCCGGCCGCTGCGCTCGTGGCTCCGAGTGCGACGAGGACCGCCGTCCGTAACCGAGGCCGGCCCTGAATCAGCACGGCGATCGCACCGAGCACGGGAAAGTCGGCGAGCAGGAAGCGCGGCAGGCTGACGAGCGGAAACCCCTTCGAAGGAGCCGTGAGGACGAGCAGCAAGATGGCGGCGCCGTAGAGGCCGAACGCCCGTCCGAGTCGTCTCCACGCGACCCAGGTCAGCAAGGCGACGGCGACGAGGAGCACGAGGTGGAACGCGTTCCAGAATGCGATGCGCTCCGTCGCCGAATAGCCCGCGGCTCCGACCGTCTGTGTGCGCGGCAGGTGGCGCAGGATCTCGAGGCCTCCGTGCCCGCCCGCCTGGACAGTCATCCACAGCCCGCTCAGCGGGCCGAGGCTCGGGACCGTCCGTTCCCAACCCGGCGATGCCTGAGCTCGCGAGAAGGCCCAGGGATCCCCGAGCGTGTGATCGAGGTAGGCCGCATAGAGCCCGATCGCAGCCGGAAGCAGCAGAAGGGGAGCGAGTCGCCAGACTTCCCTCGGGCGCCGAGGCCAGAGCAGGTAGACGAGCGCAGGAAGGAGCGCGATGCCGAAGGCTCGAGTCGCGACCGCGAGACCGCCTGCGATTCCCGCGAGCCAGGGCCGGCGCCGCTGCGCGGCGAGAAACGAGGCCGCCGAGAGGGCGAGGAAGACCCCGTCCGAATAGAGGGACGTAAAGACGAAGGCCGTGGGGAAGAGCGCGAGGACGAGCACGCTGTCCCGCGCAACGTCCTCGCCCAGCGTGGGGCGCACGATCTCGGCGACACATAAGGCACCGAGCCCCGCAGCGACGAGGGAGAGGAGCGTGCCGAGAACCAGTGAGGAGCCGAGCAGCGCGAGCAGAGCCGGATAGAGCGGGAAGAACGCCGCGGAGGTCGTGTTGTAGCCGTCGCGTGCGATGTGCAGGAACCAGCGTGCATCCCACTGGTCGAAGGTTCCGAAGACGAGGTCCGAGAAGGGATCCCATGCGCCGTTCGGTACGAGCTCGCCGGTCCGTGGAGCCCAGAGAAGCGTCGCCGCGGTCCCGAGCAGGAAGGCGGCTCGGATCCCGACGAGCGTCCAGAAGGGCCGTGTGCCGCTTCGCACCGGTCGATCCTATGCCCGACCCGAGGCAGCTCATGGAAAGCCCGGATCGATTAGGGTCCGAGTCGGGCGGAACGGAGAGAGGGGAGACGACCATGGAGGAAGAGCGGTCGTTCGTCGGGCCCGTCGATCGCCGCAGGCTCCTGCAGCTCGGTGCCGCGGCGGCGGCCACACCGCTCGTCGCAGGCGCCCTGGTGGAGCGTGCGCGCGCCGCAGGCCCCCACGAGGAGCTCGAGGATGCGTCGATCGCGAGCCTGCAGGCGCAGATGACGAGCGGCGGGCTGACCGCACTCGCGCTCGTGCAGCACTACCAGACCCGGATCCAGAACCTCGACCGCAAAGGCCCGTCGGTCAACAGCGTCCTCGAGCTGAACCCGGACGCCGAGGCGATCGCCCGCTCGCTCGACCAGGAGCGGAAGGCGGGCCACGTCCGCGGTCCCTTGCACGGCATCCCGGTGCTGATCAAGGGCAACATCGACACCGCCGACAAGATGTCGAGCACGGCGGGGTCGCTCGCGCTCGTCGGCGCCGCGCCTGCGCAGGATGCGACGGTCGCGAAAAGGCTTCGCGAGGCGGGCGCGATCATCCTCGGCAAGGCAAACCTGAGCGAATGGGCGAACTTCCGCTCGACGCAGTCGTCGAGCGGGTGGAGCGGCCAGGGCGGTCAGACGCGCAACCCGTACGTCCTCGACCGGAATCCGTGCGGGTCGAGCTCGGGCTCGGGTGCCGCGGTCTCGGCGGCGTTCTGCGCGGCGGCACTGGGGACGGAGACGGACGGCTCGATCGTCTGTCCTGCGCACCAGAACGGCGTCGTCGGCATCAAGCCGACCGTCGGCCTGACCAGCCGCGCGGGGGTCGTCCCCATCGCACACAGCCAAGACACGGTCGGCCCCCACGGGAAGAGCGTGGCGGACGCTGCCGCGATGCTCGGCGCGCTGACGGGCGTCGATCCGCGCGATCCGGCGACGGCTGCGAGCGCCGGAAACTCGTTCACCGACTACACCCAGTTCCTCAACCTGAACGGGCTCAAGGGCGCTCGGATCGGCGTGATGCGGGCGGGGGTGACGGGCTACAGCCCCGAGACTGACGCGGTCTACGAAGACGCGCTCGACGTGTTACGAGCGGCGGGAGCGACGCTCGTCGATCCGGCCGACCTCGCGACCATCGACGAGATCAACAGCGGCGCGGACGAGCTCGTCGTCCTCATCTACGAGTTCAAGCGAGACCTGAACACCTACCTGGCGACAAGGACGGGAATCCCGGTGCACACGCTCGCGGACTGCATCGCGTTCAACAACGCGCACGCGGACCAGGAGCTCAAGTGGTTCGGGCAGGAGCTCTTCGAGCTGGCCGAAAGCGATCCCTACACCGCGGCCCAGTACAACTCCTCGCTCGCGCACGAGCGTGCGCTCGGCGGATCGCTCGGGATCGACGCAACGCTGGCCGGCTCGAATCTCGACGCGCTCGTCGCACCGACGGGTGCGCCGGCCTGGCCGACCGACCTCGTGAACGGGGACCACTTCCTCGGCGCGAGCTCGTCGCCTGCGGCGATCGCCGGCTACCCGATCGTGAACGTCCCGATGGGCGACTCGTTCGGGCTGCCCGTCGGGCTCTCGTTCTTCGGCACCGCCTGGAGCGAGCCGACCTTGATCAAGCTCGCCTCGGGCTTCGAGGCGGCTGCGAAGGCGCGGAAGAAGCCGCAGTTCCTGCCGACGTTGCCCACCGACGCAGCGGCGAAGCTGCAGCGCGGAAAGGGCCCGAAGAAGAAAGCTGCGCCAACGGCGCCTGCGGTTGCAGGTCTGTGAGATCGATCGAGTCGGGAGCCAAGTGACATATCGTTACTTGGCTCCGCGGCGCCGGCGGATCTCCGGCGCTGACCCGGACGGCGTGGCGTGAGTACGGCGGCGATCCGGCGCTACGAGCTGAGCGCCCGCGCGACCGACGTCTTCGGGCGCGTGCTCTGCGACTGCCGGGAGCACCACTTCGTCGTGGACGGGCCCGTCCACAACGGGTGCCCGGGAGAGGAGGTCACGCCGGCGGAGCTCTTCCTCGCGGGTATCGCGACGTGCGGGGTGGAGCTCGTGCAGGTGTTCGCACGGGAGGAGGCGCTCGCGCTGCGCAACGTGAAGGTCGAGATCGCGGGCGAGATCGAGCCCGGGAACCCGGTGCGCCCGGACGTGACGCTCTTCAACCGCGTGCGGTTGGCGTTCGAGCTCGAGGGAGTCGGCCAGGAAGAGGCGGAGCACCTCGTCGAGCGCTTCAAAGGCAGGTGACCGCTCTACGGCAGCGTCGCAGTTGCGACGTCCGATGTGCAGGTAGAAGTTCGGTTATCTGGCTGATGGAAAGCGTTACGCGGCTCGCTTGGCTAGGGCTTGGCTAGGTTCGAAGACGGAGGTTTCCTCGGCCACTTCGTCTCGTGGTGTCTTTCGGGGGGTCGGGCTTGACTCTGTAGAACAGTCGTTTTTAGCCACCGACGCGATAGACGGCGTTCTCCCCTGCGGGAATCGTCCCTCCGGTGTCGGGATATCTCGAACACGTCGCGGAGAACGCGAGCTTCGGCCAATGACAGAGAACCCAGGGGTCGCCGCCCCACGAGACAACGACGAGAGCCGTGCCCGCAAGCCGGTAGTTGCT
>VAWZ01000026.1:0-6045 GCA_005888365.1 Actinomycetota bacterium | reverse complement strand
TCAACGTCGCCCTCACGCGGCCGACGAAGACGCTCGTCGTGGTCCACTCGCGTCCGCTTCCCGAGCCGCTCACGGCTCAGTCCGCCGCGACGCAGAGTCGAGCCGAGCGCGGGTCAGCCCGATCCGGAGACTGAGTGGAGCTCACCGCGCTCGGCCGTCTCGTCTGGCTCACATGTTCGGGCAGTTCCCCGACCGGTGTTGGTTCGACTGGCTCTGACTCGAGCTGCCCTGGTTCGACTGGCTCTGGCTCGACTTGTTCTGTGTCGACGTGCTCGGTGTCGACTTGCCCTGGGTCGAGTTCGCGGTCGTCGTCGAGCCCGAGGTGGAGGAAGAGCTGCCGCTCGCCGCTTCGGCGATCGCGGCTCCGCCACCGGCGATGATCCCGACGGCCACTACCGTGGCCAGGCCCAGGCGCCATCTGTTCATCGGCGTTCACCTCCTTCGCTCGTCTCGTTGTCTCCGAAGAGTCAACCGGCTCGTCGTAAGAGACCCCTGGCAATCGCCTAAGAGGCCCGTCAGAGCTGATACACCCGCGACGTGAAGGTCATCGCGACTCGTCGCTACCCGGGGCCAGCCTTCGACGAGCTCGACGACGTCGAGGTCGTTCCGGCCGCCGCTCCTCTGGACGCACGCCCCGAGGTGCAGGGCCTCGTCGTGGCCAACGAGGCCGTTCCTTTCGACCGTCTACCTGGCCTGCGGATCATCGCCAACTTCGGGGTCGGCTACGACCGCGTCGATCTCGTTGCGTGCGTCGAGCGAGGGATCGTCGTCACGAACACGCCGGGCGTCCTCGACGCGGCGACGGCGGACCTCGCGTTCGCCCTGATGCTCGCCACGCGGCGGCGAGTGGTCGAAGGCGACGCGCTCGTGCGTGCCGGCGGCTGGGCAAGGTCGTGGGCGGAGGAGGTGCTGGCGACGGAGGAGCTGAGCGGCTCGACGCTCGGGATCGTCGGGCTCGGGCGCATCGGGAGCGCCGTTGCGCGCAGGGCCCAGGGATTCGAGCTGCGCGTCCTCTACACGCAGCGGACGGAGGTCGCCACCGACCTCGCCGTCTACCGGGAGCTCGACCGGCTCCTGGCCGAGGCGGACATCGTCACGCTGCACGTGCCCCTCACCCCACGGACGGAGGGGTTGATCGACGCGCGGAGGCTTTCCGTCCTCCGCGACGGGGCCTGCTTCGTCAACACCGCCCGCGGCGAAATCGTCGACCAGGAGGCACTCGTTGCGGAGCTCGTCTCCGGCCGGATCCGTGCGGGACTCGACGTCTTCCGGGACGAGCCGAACGTACCGCACGAGCTGCTCCGCCTGCCGAACGTCGTCCTCACCCCGCACCTCGGCAGCGGGACCCGGCAGACGCGAGAGGCCATGACCCGGCTCGTTGTCGACAACCTGCTCGCCTTCGAGCGAGGCGATCCTCCGCTGACACCCGTTCCGTAGGCTCCCGATCGTGGCTTTGGAAGCACCCGAGACCATGCGCGCCGTTCGGGTGCACGCGCCCGGGGGCGCGGGGAGCCTCGTCGTGGAGGAGGTTGCGACCCCGCAACCGGCCCCCGGAGAGGCGCTCGTTCGCGTCCACGCGGCGGCGATCACCCGGGACGAGCTCGAGTGGCCCGAGGACCGGCTGCCGGCGATACCGTCGTACGAGCTCTCCGGCGTCGTCGCGGTCGCGTCCGAAGTCGACGAGGTCACGGTCGGGCAGCGCGTCTACGCGCTGACCGCGTTCGACCGCGACGGAGTCGCGGCCGAGTATGCGGCCGTCCCGTCCCGCTTCCTCGCCTCCAAGCCGCATGCGCTCGACCACGTCGAGTGTGCGGCGATTCCTCTGGCTGCTCTCTCCGCCTGGCAAGGGCTGTTCGAGCACGGAGCCCTCGAGAGCGGGCAGCGCGTGCTGATCCACGGCGCGGCCGGGGGCGTCGGCCATTTCGCAGTGCAGCTCGCCCGTCACCGCGGCGCGCACGTCATCGGCACGACCTCGACGGCGACCGTCGAGGCCGTCCGCGGGCTCGGTGCCGAGCAGGTGATCGATCACACGGCGACGCGCTTCGAGGACTGGGTGGAGCCGGTCGATCTCGTCTTCGACACGACTGGCGGAGAGCGCCTCGAGCGCTCGCCGGCGGTCGTCAAGCCCGGCGGTCGGCTCGTCTCGGTCGCCTCCGAGCCGCAGGTGGAGGCCGTGTCCGCGTACGGCATCAAGGCCGTCTACTTCGTCGTCGAGCCGAGTCGCGAGCAATTGGCTGCGATCGCCGGTCTCGCCGACGCGGGCGACCTCCGGCCGACGATCGACCGGATCTTCCCGCTCGCAGAGGCCCGCGCGGCGTTCGAGCGGAGCCTGAGCATCCACGGAGCAGGCAAGATCGTGCTTCGGGTGTCCGAGGAGTGAACCCCAACCCCGCGCTTGCGGCCTTTGCGTCGCTCCTCGTCGTCCTCGTCGTCTCGGGGTCGGCCACGCGTTCCGCGGATCGCGCCGGCCGGAGCCGGGCGGTCTTCGCGGAGCGAGCTGCCGACGATGCGACCGTGAGCTCGAACTGGGCGGGGTACGCGATCACCGCCTCCTCGACGGGCGTCCCGAGCCAGCCCTTCACGGACGTCACCGGGACGTGGGTGCAGCCGCGGGCGAGGTGCACTCCAGCCGAGCGGAGCTCGGCGGCCTTCTGGGTCGGTCTCGGCGGTTGGGACGCGAGCTCGACGGCCCTCGAGCAGATCGGAACGTCCGTCGACTGCTCGGCAGGGAAGGCGGTGTACGCCGCCTGGTACGAGATCCTCCCGGCCGAGCCCGTCGCGTTGAGGCTGAAGGTCCGGCCCGGTGACAGGATGACCGGGGCCGTGCTCGTCACGGGAACCCGGGTCGTCCTCAGCCTGAAGAACCTCACCCGGCACACACGGTTCACCAAGGCGATCCCCTCCGTCCAGCCGCTCGACGTCGGCTCCGCGGAATGGATCGCCGAGGCCCCTTCGGCCTGCGGAGTCGGAGGCAGCTGCAGGGTCGTGCCGCTCGCGAACTTCGGCACCGTCACGTTCACGAAGGCAGCTGCGATCGGGAGCGCGCACGCCGGCACCATCTCCGATCCTTCGTGGTCGTCGGCCCAGGTCGTGCTGGCCACCGACTCGACGCAAGCGCCGGGGCCGTTCTCGAACACGCACGGCGCCCTGCCGACGTCGCTCTCGCCGGACGGCACCTTGTTCTCCGTCTCCTGGCGACAGACTCTTACGCCACCGCCCATCGGATAGCCGAGCAGTGCTTCCGAGTCGCACCGCAGTTACCATGCCGCCGGTGCCGACCACGGGTCCCGGACGCAGCACGAAGCGGGTCCTCGGAGCGGGACGTTCGCTCCTCGCGGCTGCGCTGTGCGCCCAGGTCGCGCATGTCGTTCTCTACGGGTCGATCTTCCCGACCGCGGGCGCGCACGAGTACTTCAGGTGGTACATCCCGCTCGTCGCGGTGCTCTCGCTGTGCGGGCTCGCGCTCGTTCCGGTCTCGATCGCGGCGAGCGTGCTGACGCGCGGGCGGATCTCGTCGACCGCCCTCTTGCCGGAGCGCGCGCCGGGAGACGCACCCAATGCAATTGCACGTCTCGCTCTCTCCTCCGCTGCGTTCTTGCTCCTCCAGGAGTCGATCGAGCGCACGGCTGTCTCCGGCTCGATTCAGACCGTGACCTTCTCGCCGCTCGCGCTGCTCGTCGCCGGGATCGTCCTCGTCGTCGCCGCTGCGGCTGTCGTGGCGCTCGAGCGCACGCTCGACACTCTCGCCGGTCGCCCGCAGCCGTGCGCTCGGCCGCGAGGATCCGTCTCGGCGCGATGGGTCGCGCGGACCCTGCGCGTTGCCCGCCGCCGGCCGGAGTCCGTACACGGCGGTCTGCGCGCTCCACCCCTCGCTGCCTGAGTCCCCGCGCGCTTCGGCGCGCGAGTCCCGACATAGCGAGGAGATCGTTGAACGCACGAATCCGGCAGTCCGTGGGCCGGGTGAGGATCCGCGGACACGCAGTCATCGCAATCGCCGTCGCCCTCTCCGCGTTCGTCTTTCCGGACGTGGCGCAGGCACACGGCCGTTCGACGGTCGTTGCCCTCGATTACGTGGCGCGGCCCGCAGCAAGCGGTGAGGTAGCGCCAGGCATCCGAGCACGCGTCATCGACGGCGATCGGAAGCTCGAGCTCAGCGTTCTCCCCAGTCGCGAGGTCGTCGTGCGGGGCTATGGGGAAGAGCCGTTCCTACGCTTCTCTGCACTCGGCGTCCAGGTGAACGTCGATTCGCCGACGGCGATCGCGAACCGGCTCGTCTCGGGCGGAGCGATAGCGGCGGTCGGTTCGGGTGCACCGGCGCGCTGGAAGGTGCTGACCAAGCGCCACCGGCTGACCTGGCACGACCACCGGCTAGGCCCTCGCTCGGGTCTGCGTCCGGGAGACGGTCGCGTGGGCGAGTGGGCGATCCCGATCGTCGCCGACGGGAAGCCCGCCGCAATCCAGGGTGGGCTATGGCGGGCGACGAAGCCGACGGTTCTTCCCTGGCTCGCGATCTGGCTCGCGACGGTGGCGGCTGCCGGTGCGGTCCTCCGACTCGGGACGAGCCGCATGCGGCGCTCGACCGTGTACCTGGCGGCCGTCATCGCCGTGGGCGGGCTCCTACTCGTGTCCGCCGGCTTCGCCGCGGCAACGGGTCGCTCGAGGATCGTGCTCTGGGGTGAGCTCGCGTTTCCGGCCGCCCTCGCGGTCGCCGCCGGGGCCGCCTTCTTCCTTCGTCCCCGGCAGCGATACATCGCGTCTGCGGTCGTCGCGGGATTCGCGTTCGCGGCCGCGCTCGAGGACGTTTCGGTGTTCTGGCACGGGTTCGTGGTGTCGTCGCTTCCCGCGCAGATCGCCCGGGCCGGAGTCGCGACGACGCTCGCTGCCGCCGCCTACGCGGTCGCAGTCGTGCTCGCCGACCTCATGCGAGACGAGCCCGTGCGCCTCCGTCGTCCTCGTCCCCGTCCCCGTCTGCAACCGCGGCTCGCGATTCCGAAGGGGAAACCGCGGTGATGCGGATGCTGCTCGTCGCCTCGACGGCCTGCACTGCGTTTGCGGTGCTTGCCGCGCTGGTGTTTGCCACGCTGGTGTTCGCCACGCTGGGGGCGACGGCGAATCCCCTGATCCCGACGCCGATCGGTGCGGGGGCGAAGTTCCATCCGCGAGCTCTGTCAGCTCCAGTTGTCGGGCGACGGAAGATCGGCGGCCTTCGCTGCGAGCGGACGAGCCGGCGTCGGTTCGGCGTCCACGTCGAGCTGTTCGCGCGCGGGCGTGTCGTCCTCGTTCCGGCGGGAATCGGCGTCGCGCCGCCGTGGAGCACGCCGAGGCCGCACGTCGTCGCCGGGTCGTGCTCCTACGCCGCGAGGACGAGCACCCCAACCGGGGTGATCGAGGTCGAGAGAGGCCAAAGGCTCACGCTCGCCGGCTTCTTCGCGATCTGGGGCCAGCCGCTGGACGCGAACCGTCTTGCGGGTTTCTCGGCCCGGCACGGCGAGCGCGTGCGGGCGTACGTAGGTGGGGCCGCGTGGCGCGGAGCCGTTCGCGGCATCCCGCTGCATCGTCACGCTGAGATCGTGCTCGAGCTCGGCGCCTACATCCCGCCGCACTCGACGTACCTCTTCTGGAGGGGCCTGTGAGGCTTCGAAATCTCGCGATTGGCGCAGTTGCCGCCGGAACGGCCGTGCTCGTGCTCGGTGGCTGTGGATCGTCTGCGGGACCGGCCGCACCCACGATCTCGGCCGCGCAGACCTACGCACTCCAGGGATTCGAGCTCGGCCCGCGCCTCCAGGCCGGGAAGCCCATGCACGTGTCGTTCGCGATCAAGCAGCCGTCGGGCACCGTGCTCACCGCGTACCGTCGCGGATCCGGGCCGCACACCGGCGTGCACCTGATCCTCGTTCGCAGCGATCTCGGCGCACTCGTGCACACACATCCTCCGGTCGGCCCCAGCGGACGCGTCGACGGAACCGTCGTCGTTCCGACGCCCGGTCGCTACCGCGTCGTCGTCGATGCGTATCCGGGGACCGGGTTGCAACGCAATCTCCAGCT
>VAWZ01000161.1:3781-4235 GCA_005888365.1 Actinomycetota bacterium | reverse complement strand
CGCGGGGAAACATGATTTCCCCCGTGAACGCGAGCCGAAGGCGAGCGGTGAAGGTCATCGCCTTCGCCGTCGCAGGAACACGGCGAGGCGCCGTAGCCAGTCGCCTTCGGTCGTCAACACCACATGCCGCACGCCGACGGACGCGAGGAGACCCGCGACGCGCGCGCGCTCCTCCGCAGCAGCCGCCGCGAAGCGCGCCCGCAGCCGCGCGCTGCGGGTGTCGACCCTCAGCTGCCTGCCCGTCTCCGGGTCGACGAGCCAGAGCGGGCCGACGTTCGGGAGCTCCTGCTCGCGCGGATCCCGAATCTCGATCGCGAGGACGTCGTGCCGGCTCGCGAGGCCCAGCAGCGGACGCCGCCAGTCGCTCGGTCCCCGGAAGTCGGAGACGAGCACGACGAGCGAGCGCTGGCGCGCGTGCGTGGCGACACCGGCGATCCCTTCACCGAGCGAGGTC
>VAWZ01000161.1:3252-3726 GCA_005888365.1 Actinomycetota bacterium | reverse complement strand
AAGGTGACGATCCCGAGCCGATTCCCGCGCCGGGTCGCAAGATGCCCTACGGCGATCGCGACTCCCTCGGCTACGTCGGCCTTGCGCCGGTCAGCGGTCCCGAACTCCATCGACGGCGACGTGTCGAGCACGAGCCACGTGACGAGCACGCGCTCGGCGAGGTCGACGCGCACGTGCGGCTCGTTCGTCCGCGCGGTCACGTTCCAGTCCATCCGCCGGACGTCGTCTCCGGGAACGTATGGACGGACGAGCGCGAGCTCCGATCCCTGCCCGAGGAGTACCGACCTGTAGTCACCGGAGAGGAGCCCCTCGACGCGCCGCCCGACGCTGAGGTCGAGCGCACGCAGGAGCGCATCGGGCATCGGCCCGGGGCCTGGCTCCGCCGGTGTCGGCGGCCGGCGAAGAGCCGTGCGCAGACTCATGGGCGGCTCAGCCCGTGAGTGTGGAGAGGGTGTGGGAACCGGGAGGTTCCCC
>VAWZ01000161.1:0-3247 GCA_005888365.1 Actinomycetota bacterium | reverse complement strand
TCGCGGCGGAAACATGGTTTCCGCCGCGAACGCAAGCCGTAGACGAGCGTTCATCAGGCCACGCTTCGCCGCGCGAGGTCGATCTGCGGTACCGGCACTGCTGTGATCACCTGGTCGAGGATGACGTCGGGCGCGACCTCCTCTGCGAGCGCTTGGTACGTCAGGACCAGCCGGTGGCGCAGCGCGTCGCGCGTGAGCGTCTGGATGTCCTCGACCAGGGCGTACTCGCGTCCGCGGACGAGAGCGAGCGCGCGTGCCGACTGGACGAGGCTGATCGGACCCCGTGGGCTCGCTCCGAACGAGATGTACGGCGCGAGATCGGCAAGGCCGTGGGCGGCGGGCTCGCGGGTCGCGGTTGCAAGCGCGACGGCATAGCTGACGAGGGCTGGATCGACGTAGATGTCGAAGACCGCGCGCTGCAGCGCCTTGAGATCGTCGAGCGAGAGAGCCTGCTTCAGGTCGGGCGCGTCGACGAGCTGCCGGTGCACGACCGTGAGCTCCTCGTCGTGGGCCGGGTAGCCGATCACGACCTTGAGCATGAAGCGGTCGATCTGGGCCTCGGGCAGCGGGTAGGTGCCTTCCGACTCGATCGGGTTCTGGGTCGCCATCACGAGGAACGGATCGGGCACCCGGTGCGTCTCGTGCCCGATCGTCACCTGGCGTTCCTGCATGACCTCGAGCAGCGCCGACTGCACCTTCGCCGGAGCGCGGTTGATCTCGTCGGCGAGGAGGAAGTTGCAGAAGACCGGGCCGAGCTCGGTGTCGAACGTCCCGTCGCCGGCGCGATAGATGCGCGTTCCGACGAGGTCCGAGGGGACGAGATCCGGTGTGAACTGCACGCGTGAGAACGTGCCCCCGAGGACACCCGCCGTCGTCTTGATCGTCAGCGTCTTCGCGAGGCCGGGAACCCCCTCGATCAAGAGGTGCCCCTGCGCGAGCAGGCAGACGAGGACGCGCTCGAGCATGTCGTCCTGGCCCGCGATCACCCGCCTGATCTCGAAGAGCGCCTGCTCGAGCTGCTCCTTCGCCTCTTGCGGCGAGGGAAGGGCGAGGTCCAGCGACTGCTCGGTCACGTTTCGCTCCTTCGTCGACTCCGAGAGTCCATACGAAAGCACGCCGAGCTGAGTTTTGGGTAAGAGGACACCGTTCCGTCACGCCTCGCTCTCACTGCCGAGCAGACCCGTTAAGGCCGCAAAGTGCGGAGATCGCCCTTGACCAGCCTTCGCGCACAGGAGCACCCTCGATGGGTAACCGTCGGAAGGAGGGGTTTCATGCCAACGACGGTCACTCACTCCCTGGTCCAGCAGTTCGCTTCGATGAAGCCGAACGAGTTCGGGCCGACGATCGAGCCCAAGTGGCAGGTCGGCGAGCGCCTCTTGAAAGAGGTGAAGACGTCCGTGGAGAAGGGGTATCTCACCCCGCTCGACGGCGCACGTTTGATCTCGTCGATTAGCGCGACGCTTTTCGGCTACGACGAGTTCATCCTGCGCGAGATCTCGCCGGAGACGTGGCTCGCGTCTGCGTCGCCTTCGCGGCGCTAGCGGCCAGGGACTGACCGGAGGTGGGAGCTGGAAGCTCCCACCTCTCCTGCTCGAAGAAGTAAGCTCACGACGCCCCTCGAACGGGTGACACGCGACGTCCGGCTGCTGCCGATGGAGCCTCCGAGCCCGCGCTGCGGACACATGCGGGCACAGAGGCGCTCCTCGGACGAAAGGATGGCGTGTGGCACTGCTAATGGAGGCGGCCTACGAGAGCCTGGCGGATTTGCGCGAGCGCGCCAAGGCCGAGGTCGCAAAGGTCGTATTGGGACAGGATCGCGCTGTCGAGCTCATGCTCGTCGCGGCGCTCGCGCGCGGGCACATCCTCCTCGAGGGACCGCCTGGAAGCGCGAAGACGCTGCTCGGGCGGGCGGTAGCCCACATGCTCGGAGCGTCGTTCAAGCGCATTCAGTTCACGCCGGACACGACACCACAGGAGCTCACCGGCCAGACGGTCATCAAGGGCGGCGAGCCGACGTTCTATCCCGGCGCAGTGTTCGCGAACGTGCTCCTCGCGGACGAGATCAACCGGACCCCGCCGCGCTCGCAGGCCGCGCTGCTCGAGGCCATGCAGGAGCGCCAGGTGACGGTCGACGGGCGGGCCCACCGGCTTCCGGACCCGTTCCTCGTCATCGCCACGCAGAACCCGTTCGAGCACGAAGGCGTCTTCGTCCTCCCGGAAGCGCAGCTCGACCGCTTCCTCTTCAAGCTCGAGCTCCACTATCCCGACGCGGAGTTCGAGCTCGGCATGCTCAACCTTCCGCACAACGGGATCGCGCCGGACATGCTGGGCGAGGTCAAGCCGCTGCTCGGCGTCGTCGGCCTCGATCGTGCGCGCGACGAGCTGAACACCACGACGGTCAGCGAGGCGGTCGGCCGCTACGTCGTCACGCTCGCCCGCCGCACTCGCGAGATCCCTGGAGTCGAGCTCGGAGTCAGCTCCCGCGGGATCATGCACCTGATGAGCGCGGCCAAGGCGAACGCAAGGCTGTGCGGGCGAGACCACGTAACGGTGACGGACGTGCGCGACATGGCGCCCTACGTCCTCAGACACCGGCTGATCATCACCGACCCGAGCGTGTCTCCCGACGGGGCGCTCCAGCAGGCGCTCGACTCCATCCCCGCTCCCGTGCCGACTGCTGTGCCGAGCGCGGAACCGACCGCAGCAACGACGCTCGCGCCCCCCTCGACGTCGAGTCCATGCTCCTGTCGGACGCACCCCCGGTCACGAACACAGATCCCATCGATTGACGTGTCTGACACCGGAAACGGTGTCAGACACCGAACCTTCGCGCCAAGATCGCAACAAGATCTCCACAGGGAAGGTCGGCTTCGTGTCTCGCCTCTCGCTGGACGGCCACGGCCGATTCGTGGCAAGGGAAGCGGCGGTGTCTGACACCGCCGTGAGTCGTCAGCCTCGCAGTCTGCTCGAGCGAAAGCCCCGGCCCCGCGGGGCTTTCGCTTACCCCTTGCCTCTCGGGTCTCCCGCGTCGATTCCTTTCGCCCGGAGGGCGTCCTCGATGCGGGCGGAGATCCGCTCCTCGAAGTCGGCGGCGCGCGAGGCGAGGTCGTCGACCGCGGAGCTGGCGGCGGTGTCGGAGCTCGGCGCGACCTTCCCCAGGCTTCGCTCGAGCGACGCCGCCACGCGCTCCTGGATTCCCGCTGCGAGCCGCGCGCCGAAATCCTCGAACCTCTTCTCGATGTCGCGC
>VAWZ01000160.1 GCA_005888365.1 Actinomycetota bacterium | reverse complement strand
GAGCGCGCCAGGTCCACGGAACGCGCCGACTCGAAGACTCACCGCCACCCTAGGACGCGTTTGCGGATGCGGCCGCGGATTCCGACGAAGCCGTGACGCCCTTTCGATCGTGGTGCGTTTTCTGGCTCGACGAGCGAGTGGGAGTAAACCCACGGGAGCGACGGGACTCGAACCCTCGACCTCGCGTGACAGGCCGGTACGCGCTCGACCGTCACAGCCGGCTGTGACGCGAAATTACGGGCTACAGCAGGCGTTTCCTCATCGAGCGAACTGGCTGTCACCGGCTACGACCGGCTACCAGCCGGCAGGGTCCGTGTAGTACATGTGTAGCGGCTCTGCTGTCGGATCAGACAACCGAAATATTCGGCAACGGCGGACGCCCGGAACTAAGGCGAATCGCTGCGGGCGGCTGCCGGGTTGCTGGACTCCCGAGCCAATGTTGTATGCCGGTGTCGGCAAGCAAAGGTCACGCGACTGTTGCGCGAAGGTACGCCAGCACGGCGAGGACGCGCCGATGATCCTCATCCGACTGGGCCAGCCCGAGCTTTCCGAGGATCGAGCTGACGTGCGTCTCGACGGTTCGTTCCGTGAGCCAGAGCTGCTTCGCGATGCTCGCGTTCGTACGCCCTTCCGCCATCAGTCCGAGGACCTCGCGCTCTCGCGGAGTTAGGTCGGCTAGCGCGTCGTCGTCTTGCGGTGGTGCGAGGAGCTGTTTCACCACTTCGGGGTCTAGTGCCGAGCCGCCGTCGGTGACGCGCTGGGCGGCCTCGAGGAACTCGTCCACCTCGAGGACGCGATCCTTGAGCAGATAGCCGAAGCCGCCGCCGGAACGGACGAGGTCGACGGCGTGGCGACTCTCGATATGTTGGGAGAGGACGAGTACCGCCGTCTGGGGATGCAAGCGGCGGATCTCGACTGCGGCCTTCATCCCTTCATCGACGTATGTCGGCGGCATGCGGACGTCGACGATTGCGAGTTCTGGTTCGTGTTCGGCCACGACGGCGAGGAGGGATTCGGCGTCGCCGACCCGGGCGAGAACGGTGTGGCCGGCGTCCTCGAGCAGACCGGCGAGGCCTTCGCGCACCAGCACGGTGTCCTCGGCGATCACGAGTTGCACGGGATCGCCACCTCGACGCGTGTGCCGCCGCCCCGTGGGCTGAGGATTTCGAGCGTGCCGCCGTGCGCGGCGACGCGGTCGTGGAGGCCGGCAAGGCCGGAACCGCGGCGTGCGACGGCGCCGCCGACGCCGTCGTCGGAGACGCTCACGTGGAGGGCGCCGTTCTCGCGCACCGCGCGCAGCGCGACCTTCGTTGCCGAGGCATGCTTGACGGCGTTGGTGAGGGCTTCGCAGGCGACGAAGTACGCGGCTGCCTCCACGCTTGGGGCGACGCGTCCGATCGGCGTCTCGACCTTGACGGGTATCGGAGACACCCTCGCCAGGTCCTGGAGCGCGGCTGCGAGTCCGTCGTCGAGCCGTGCGGGGCGCACGCCGGCGGCGATCTGGCGCAGGTCCGCGATCGCGGAGCCCACCTCGCCGACGATCTGATCCAGTGCGGGGCGGAGGATGCCCGCCTCGCGCGGCAGCGAGCGTTGCAGGCGGCGTATCCGCATGCCGAGGGAGACGAGCCGCTGCTGGGCGCCGTCGTGGACGTCGCGTTCGAGGCGCCGGCGCTCCTCGTAGCCTGCTTCCACGATTCTCGCTCTCGAGGCGTGCACCTCGGCGAGCTGAAGCCGGACTTCGACGCGGAGGCGTGCGATCTCGATCGAGAGGGTCGCGGCGGCGAGGATGCCGTCGAGCAGGTCGCGCCGCTCGAGGAGAGCAGGATCATGCAGGAGCACGCCGGTCGGCACGCCATCGCGCCGAATCGGTAAGTGGGTGCGCCCGTCGGACGGCAGCTCGTGGACGAGATCGCCGGAGACTCGGGCGTAGCGCTCGCTCGCGGGGAGCCAGAACAGCAGCTCCGCGAGTGGATCGCCTAGAGCCTGGGCGAGCACGGCGCCGATCTCCTCGGGCGCCCGGCGGCTCTCTCGCACCTGCTGCTCGAAGGCCCGGACTTGTCGCAAGGCGTCGAAACGGGCGCGGTTGAAGCGCCGGTCGACGCCGTTTTGCACGAGCGAGCGGAGCGGGCGGAACCCAAGCGCGACGGCGAGCGTCGCCGCCGCCGTGGCCCAGGCGGACCCGCGGCCGAGCGCGACGCCGAGCGCGAGCGCGATAGCGATGTAGGCGCCCGCGAGCAGGAGGGTGAGGAGCGCGTAGACGAGCGTCCGGTTGATCAGGCGCTCGATCGCGTACAGGCGGTAGCGGGCAACGGCGATCCCCACGGCCGCCGCCACCGCCGCTTGCATCACCAGGAGGAACGGGAATACCGCGTCCCCGACCAGGCCGCCGAATACCAGCCACGTAGACGCGCACAGGAGCAGGCCAAGCGGAATGAGGGCAGCCGTCCAGGCAAGCCACAGAGTCTGCAGCCGCTCGATCCCGACAGATCGCCGGAGGCGGAGGCGGAGCGCGAGCACCCCGGCGACGAGGCTTGCCAGGATCCCGAGCCAGAAGGGAATCCAGATTCCCGTTCCCACGAGCGACTCGCCGACGGCGTTGCCGGCCAGGGGGTTGCGCACCGAGGGGTGGTCCTCGAACGGAGAGGGGTCGAGCATCGCGAGCGTCATGAAGCCGGCGAAGCTGACGACGGCGGCGCCGGCCAGCCGGCGCCAGCGGCGTGAGAGCAGGCGCCCGTCGGGGAAGACGTAGGCAACGGCGATCGGCCAGGCGTAGAGAGCTGGCCACGTCGCCCGACCGATTTGCAAGGACCAGCCCGGGCCGAGGACTACGTCGACTGGATAGGAGGCGACCGTGAGCGCGCCGAGCAGGAGGATCCAGGCGATTGGGTTGCGCGGCTGACGGATGGCGATGAGCAAGCCGACGGTCGCCGGTGCAAGAACGGCAAGCGCGACGAGCGGCGTGATCCAGATCGGGTTGGCCTCCGCGGATTTCGGCAGCACCCCGAGTGTTCCGAGCGCTCCGATCACGAGGAAGACCGCGCTCGCCGACGCGACGACCGAAGCGGCAAGGCGGAGCGCGCGCATGGAGACAGTCTTCTTCTCTTCGGGGAGAACTGCAATACGCGCTGGCACCGAGATGATCCCCGTGCTGGCGCCGATGTGCGGCGAAGACGGTCGGCCTAGGGTCGTTTGTGTCGGCGACCCGACGGGCTATCCGCCGAATCGGGTCCTAAGCAGCGACCAAGGAGTCGTCAATGGACGTGAAGAGGTTCCTACCCCTCGGCGGGGTCGCGGCGGTTGCCGTAGTGGTGTTAGCGGTTGCCGTCCTCGGCGGCAACACGCCGGGCAACGATGCCTCGGGCGCAGAGGTTGCCTCGTACTATGACGCCCACCAGGCACGGGAGTTCGCCGCTGTGTTCTTGCTCGCGGCATCAGCGCCGCTCCTCGTCATCTTCGGCGCGAGCCTCACCGCTGCTCTCTGGCCAAGCGAAGCGGTGCGGCGCCCGGTGTGGGAGCTCGTGCTGCTCGCCGGCAGCGCGCTGGCAGCTGGGGCGTTCGTCGTAGCCGCTTTCCTGACGTTCGCGCTCGCAGACGTCCCCACCAAGCTCGGAGCGGACGCCCTGCAGGCGCTCAACGTGCTCGACAACGACGTCTGGGTTACGTTCAACAGCGGGCTGGGGGTGATGATGCTCGGCGCAGGAGGATCGTTGCTCGCGCGCACGCGTCTCTACCGCTGGCTCGGGTGGGCGGCGCTCGCACTAGGGATCGCGCTCTTCATCCCGTTCGTCGACTTCGTCGCCTTGCTCCTGAGTGGTGTCTGGATCCTCGTCACCAGCGTGACGTTGTTCCGCGAGCGAGCCGAAGCACGGTACGCCGTCGCGCCACGGATGGCGTCGTGATGAAGACCCTGGTGAAAACGGTCACTTTCGTAGTCGCGGTGGCAACTCTCGCAGCGCTCGGGAGCGGCGCGTCCGCCACGGTCGTCGCGTCCGCCTCGGCTCGTCCCTCGGTCACGATCCGCGTCGACGACCACCGGATCACGGCGCCTACGCGGATGCCCGCAGGCTACGTTGACATCCACATCGTCACGTCCGGGAAGGTGCACCACCACCTCGCGTTCTGGCACCTCAACCGGGGCGTCACGTCGAAGCGCTTCATCCGCGTTATGAAGGGGCCCAACGGCGATCCCTTCAAGCTCGGCACGGCGATCGGCGGAAATGGACCGATGCTCGCCGGCCGCCTCGATACCACGATGCGGCTCGTTCCGGGAAGGGTGGTGTTCGCGGACATCGTCGAGGGGCCGACCACGAGGATCGCGAGCTTCCGGGTGGTCGGGTCGCCCGTGTCTACTCAACCTCCGGCGGCCGTCGGAACGATCGTGAACCGGAGCTACCGGTTCGTTCTCCCCGCCCACTTCGGGCGACCGGGCGTCTA
>VAWZ01000025.1 GCA_005888365.1 Actinomycetota bacterium | reverse complement strand
GACATTCACTTCTTGCCCTTGCGGGCGGCCCAGAAGGAGAGGTCCGGCCGAGACATCGGGCTACGCGCTCGCGTTCCTGGCACGCTCGACGGCGGGGCCGGGCACCCATGGGCGCCTGGTCAGCTGCTCACCGCAACGGCTTACGAGTCTTTGAACCGCTGGCGCCTAACGGACGTGTCCGCTACGTTCGCTCTCCCGACCCAAGGAGCAGCCATGCGATACCTGGCTGTCAGCATCGCCGCGTTCGTGCTCAGCGGGCTTGTCGCGCCCACCCTCGCTCTCGGCCAGCAACCGACCCCAAAGCCGAAGCTGACCGCGATGCCTGGGTCGGTCTTCCCCGACCGCACGTACATGCTCCAGCTCCCGCCACGTGCCGCGATGCCGAAACCGTTCCTCACCGAGAACGGCAGCCCGGTGTTGAGTCTCGCGATCTCGGCCCCCGGAGGAAGCGCGAGTGGCACGTACGTCATCAGCTACAGGTCGTTGCTTCCGCCGCAAGTCAAGGCGGTCGTCAGCGCGACGATCACTGGCTTCCCGGCCGCGACCACGACCTATACCACACCTGCAATCGACTTCACGGCGAGCGAGAACTTTGAGCGGCGATGGATGGACTCGCCGTACGTGACGATCTTCGTCATCGTCGCCGTCCTCGCCCTGATGGCATTCGCCCTCCTCACCAGATTCAAGCACCGCTACTGAGCGGCTGCATTGGGGGAGATGCCGTTCAACGTCCCATCGTGAGTAACTCGCGCGTGGGCGACGGCGGCGAGGACCGCAGCGTGCGACTCGAGCGTCGCGAACACCGCGGCGACCTCGAGCTCGTGCCGTTTGACCTTCGAGTCCCACGAGGCCCGTGCGGATCTCGCCCTCCTCGACCGAAATAGGCAGCCGCAACGATCCCGCCGTCGTCCGTTGCGATGACTGTGCAGACCTTGCAGCTTGGAGGGACCTCAGACGCCCATCCGGGATTCGAACGCCGATACGGCGCGCCCTGAGCCGCGAAGGCTCTCTCGCCAGGTCTCAGGCGCCGGCGTTCGCCGGAGCCATTATCGCCTTGAGTCGTTCGAGACTGGCTGCCGGCCACAGAGCCTTCGCGTCGTAGTACACCTCGAACGCCGGCGCCGGCGCCGGAAGCACGATCCAGGGCAGCTTGGACCTGGTGAAGATGTGAACGTCGGGCTCAAAACTCGACGGCTCGTCGAGGGTCCCGCCGCGAACGAACCGCACCTCGGGCCGTCCGTACTCGCTGAAGACCGCGACCTGGCACGTCGGACAGCGGAAGATCGTCTGCTTGCTGCCATCGTCGCGAGGCACCTCGATTGGCCGCGGGTCGCCCGCGAGGAGCTCCACACGGTCGGCCTCGATCAGCAGGTTGATGACGAAAGCGCTTCCGGTCTGCCGCTGGCAGTTCAGGCAGTGACAGCAGTGCGTGAAGAGCGGATCGGACGCAAGCCGGTAGCGGACCGCACCGCAGGCGCAGCCACCCTCACGTTGGACGCTCATGGTCGCCTCCTCGAGGACAGAGCCAGGGACAGTACCCCGTCTCCGCGGCCGGTCCGCCCGTGCGTAGCCGACCACCTCGTGAAACCGGCTTGCGATGCTTGCCTATGGGCCGATCCGGTCGACAACCATGAGCGTGGAAGACCGCCCGCCGGGCGGCACGATCTCGAAGCGAAGACCCCAGCGTCCCGCCATCCCGAGCACCGGCTCGGATGCGCTGTACGTTCCCGGGCCCGTCTGTGGCAGGCGGACTGTGACCCCGCCCATGTCCATGTCCAGCATCGTGAAGCGTGCGCGGACACGCGCGCCGTTCACGACCTGATCGCCCTTCCGCACGTTCATCGAGACCGTTCCGCGTCTCGTCGCGCGGTTCGGTGCGATGCGCAGGTCGAGCTGATAGCCGCTCGAACGCACAACCCGCGTCACGGGGCCAGGCCCGATCCTGATGTCGCTCGCAAACGACCTCGGGCCTCCGACCGCGGCCGGTAGCCAAGCAGGGTGAGCGAGTTCGAGAGCCGCGGCGCCAAGGAGAGCGACTCCCGCGGTGCGCGCGACCGTCGCGCCGTGACGACCGACCTTCTCGTAGACCATGAGCGCCGTCAGCGCGGCCATCCACCAGAACACGGCGACGCCGACGGCGAACATCACGAGCATCAGCGCCCAGCAGCAACCGAGACAGAAGAGGCCGTGCCCGGATCCGAGCCGGAAGCCGGCCGCAGCTCCGCGTCTGTAGTGGGCGAGCAGATAGGGGCCCGGGTGGCGGCACTTGGACAGGCAACGCTCCTTCAGGTCCGAGAACTGGAAGGCGCCGGCAACGGCGAGTGCGCCAGCCGCGACGACCCACTGCCGTTCCCAGAGCCAGGGCACAGCCTCGACGGTTCGTTGCACGGCCGCGTCGCCGAGGAATGCGACTGCGCCGAACCCGGTCCAGACCGCGGCATAGCCGCCGAGAAAGGCCGCCCGTGCGCGTCCAGGGCGCTCCTGGCTGCCGCTCGCAGCTTCGAAGAGCCGGATCAGCGGAAGACTTGAGGGCAGCATCATCGCCGCCACCATTGCCTGCCAGGCAAAGAGGAAGAGTAGGAGGGCGGCCCACAGCGGCGGGCCGCCCTCGATCGGACCATGGTGATGGAACGTCCCGGCCGTGCCGGTCACCTGGGCCCCGAGCGCGATCGCCCAACCCGCGGCGATCGCCAGGAGCACCGGCCGAGGCGCACGCCCGCGCGTACCCCCGAGCGCGGGCGCGATCGTGCTCACGCAGCGTGCTCCATGTTCCAGTCGGACTGGATCGCGTTGCGGCCCTCGTATTCCCAGCTCATCCCGTATTGCGGCAGGTTCACCCTGTTGATGCTCGCCTTGGCGATCCAGGCGGGGGAGCCCGGGACGGTCGAGAAGACGGAGTTCTGGAGAGTTGTCACGCTGCCGTCCGGCCCCCGGTACGGCTCCATCGCGGTCTCCACGAGATCCGGGACTTGCAGGGTCCCGCTTCCTCCCGCAACCTCGTGGCTGATCGGAACGAACTCGACGCCCTTGACCTCGCCGATCAGAGCCTCCCAGAGGTCGCCGAGCGGGCCGCCGAGCTTCCCGGTGAACGCGCTCAGGAGCGCGTCCCGCTGCTCCTGTGTCCCCCGCTCGTCGACCAGGGCCACGATCTCCCAGTTGCCGTCCAGGACGTTCCCCGGGATGTGGCAGATCAGGACGAGATTGAGTCCCGAGACGTCGATTTCGCCGATCTGTCCCCGTTCGATGCCGTAGGCGACGATCGCGAAGCACTCTCCCAGATCGGGGTCCTCGCCGATCCAGCACGGGCAGTTGACGTTGCAGGAGCACGCTTCGATCAGCGTGCCCCGGAGCGAATAGACGGCGGTGCCCGACGCGGGTTGCGCGGTTGCCGCTGGGTCCAAGGTCGTGTCCGACATCTGGCCTCCTCGAGAAGATTGGTCGGTTGACCGATTAATAATGCGATAGAGTACTGCGCATGTCAAGTCCGGCCAAGAAGGTCGATCTGCGCCGAGCGCGAGGGGAGGACACACGGGTCCTGATCCTGGATGCCGCCCGCGACGCGCTTGCGGAAGACGGCTACGCACGCACGACGACGCGCGCGATCGCCGATCGCGCCGACGTGCAGCTCTCGCTCGTCCACTACCACTTCCGCGGCAAGCAGCACCTGCTCGCCGAGGTTCTCAAGCGGGAGAACGAGCGCCTCCTCGAGCGTCAGCGAGCTCTGTTCGCGGGACCTGAGACCCTGGCCGAAAAGTGGCGCACCGCCTGCGCCTACCTGAGCGAGGACCTCCGCTCGGGCTACGTGCGCATCCTCTGGGAGCTGTGGGCCGTCGGGCTCGCGGACGAGGAGCTGGCAGGGCACTGGCGAGATGCGATCGCGGGCTGGCGGAACCTGCTGACCGGCGTCGCGGAGGAGTGGAAAGCGGAGCTCGACTTCGACCTGCCGATCTCGCCGCGCGCGCTCGCGACGCTCGTCGGGAACGCCTTCCTGGGCGCCGAGGCCGAGATCCTGGCCGGCGTGACGGAGCAAGAGGCGCCGCACGTCGCGGCGCTCGAGAGCATCGGGGAACTCATCGACTGGGCGGAAAGGAGGAGTCGTGACGACGATCGCTGAGCGCCGGACAACCGAGCAAACCCGTGCCCGCTACCCGGACGAGGACGGCTTCGTGGAGCGCGACGGCGTCTCCATCTTCTGGGAACGGTATGGCGAGGGCGACCCGACGATGCTCTTTCTCCCGACCTGGTCGATCATCCACTCGCGTGTCTGGAAGATGCAGATCCCCTACTTCGCGCGCCATTGCCGCGTCGTGACGTTCGACGGGCGCGGGAACGGAAAATCGGATCGGCCGTCCGCGCCGGACGCGTACAAAGAGGAGGAGTTCGCGGCTGACGCGCTGGCGGTGATGGACGCAACGGGAACCGAGCGGGCGGTGCTCGTCTCGTTGTCGCGAGGCGCCGAGCGATCGCTGCTCATCGGCGCAAGTCACCCGGAACGGGTCGCCGGCATGGTGTTCATCGCGCCCGCCCTGCCGCTGCCGCCTGCCGCACCGCGCGCGGGCGCCGAGCAAGCATTCGTCACCCCCCACGAGTCCTACGACGGCTGGCAGAAGTGGAACAAGCACTACTGGCTCGACCAGTACGAGGATTTCGTGCAGTTCTTCTTCTCCCAGGTCTTCACCGAGCCGCATTCGACCAAGCAGCGCGAGGACGCGGTCGGCTGGGCGCTGGAGACGGATCCCGAGACCCTGATCGCGACGCAGCTCGCACCGCGGCTCCCGGACGAAGAGAGCGTGCGCGAGCTGGCAAGCCGGGTCCGGTGGCCGGTGCTGGTGATTCACGGCCTCGACGACGCCGTCCGCCCGCACGACTCCGGCGCGGCGCTCGCCGAGATGGTCGGCGGCGCCTTCGTGACGCTGGAGGGCTCAGGCCATTGCCCGCAGGCACGCGACCCGGTCAAGGTCAACCTGCTCCTGCGCGACTTCGCCTGTCCGCCGACTCCCTCTCGTCGCTGGTCGCGCGGCAAGTCCCGCGGCAAGCGAGCGCTCTATATCTCCTCGCCGATCGGGCTCGGGCACGCCCAACGCGACGTCGCGATCGCCGACGAGCTACGCAAGCTCCATCCGGGTCTCGAGATCGACTGGCTCGCCCAGCACCCGGTGACGGCGGTGCTCGAGGCGCGCGGCGAGCACATTCATCCGGCGAGCGCGCACCTCGCAAACGAGTCCCAGCACATCGAGAGCGAGTCCGCCGAGCACGATCTCCATTGCTTCCAGGCCTGGCGCCGCATGGACGAGATCCTCCTCACGAACTTCATGACTTTCCACGACCTCGCCCGCGACGAACAGTACGACCTCTGGATCGGCGACGAGGCGTGGGAGATCGACTACTACCTGCACGAGAACCCGGAGGAGAAACGAGCCGCCTACGTCTGGCTCACAGACTTCGTCGGCTGGCTGCCCATGCCCGACGGCGGCGACCATGAGGCGTTCCTGACCGCCGACTACAACGGCGAGATGATCGAGCACATCGCCCGCTACCGGCGACTGCGCGACCGCGCACTCTTCGTCGGGAATCCCGACGACATCGTCGCGGAGGCATTCGGCCCGGATCTACCGCTCATCCGTGACTGGACGGAGGAGCACTACGACTTCCCCGGCTATGTCACGGGCTTCGACCCGGCGGACTTCGCAGACCGCGGGCGTCTCCGCGCCGAGCTCGGTTATTCCGAGGACGAGCAGATCTGCATCGTCTCGGTCGGCGGCTCCGGGGTCGGGGCCGACCTGCTACGGCGGGTGATAGCCGCCTTCCCCTACGCCAAGCAGCGCGTGCCGGCGCTGCGCATGATCGTCGTGGCCGGCCCGCGAATCGATCCGGCGAGCCTTCCGACGCACGAAGGCCTCGAGATCCGCGCCTACGTGCACGAGCTCTACCGTCATCTCGCAGCGTGCGACCTTGCCGTTGTCCAGGGCGGGCTCACCACCGGGATGGAACTGACCGCCAGCCGACGACCGTTCCTCTACTTCCCGCTCCGGCATCACTTCGAGCAGAACCTCCACGTCCGCCATCGGCTCGAGCGCTATCGCGCCGGGCGCTACATGGACTACGAGGCCGAGACACCCGAGACCATTGCCGCGGCCATTGCCGACGAGATCGGCCGGGAGGTCGACTACCGCCGGGTGGAGGGAGACGGCGCCGCGCGCGCCGCTGCCATGATCGCCGAGCTGCTCTAAAGGGATCCGCGCAGTCGCGCTCTGTGTCCAGGGCCGCGGCGCGCCACCTCCTCTCAGCACAGACCACCGGGTCGATGAGTTTCGCGACGGCGGCCGGTCTCAAGAGGTGACAAGTTTTCGGCGAGCGAAAGGGGAGGACATGTCGGACAAGCTGCACCTCACCGAGATCGGACGCGTCGCGATTCCCGCCACCGACCAGGATCGCGCGCTCGAGTTCTACGTCGGCACGCTCGGCTTCGAGCTCCGCTCGGACGTGGCGTTCGCCGACGGCAGGATGCGCTGGATCGAGGTCGCGCCCGCAGGAGGGTCGACGGCGATCGCGATCGCCCCGCCGATGGAGGGCGGGCCGACTGCCGTCGACACCGGCATCGTCATCTCGTCCGGCGACATCGAGGCCGACCACGCGGAGCTGAAGGCCGCAGGCGTGGACGTCGATGACGAGATCTCCCGTTGGGGCGACCCCGTCCCGCCGATGTTCAGGCTTCGCGACCCGGCCGGCAACTCGCTGACCATCGTCGAGCCGACCGACCAGCCGGCGCCATGAGCACGGTCATCGCCGGCATCACGATGTCGCTGGACGGCTACGTCACCGGCCCGAACGACCGGCTCGGAGCGGGACTCGGCGACGGCGGTGAGCAGCTGCACCAATGGGTCTTCGGCGGCCCGTGGACGTACGACTCCCCGCGCGGCACGCCGGCGCCTGTCGACCAGGCGTACCTGGACGAGGTCTTCACCTCCGCTGGCGCGTGGATCGTCGGCCGCACGATGCACGACGTCGTCGGCGGCTGGGGCGACGATCCCGGCTTCGGCGTCCCGGTTTTCGTCGTGACGAACCGACCGCACGAGACGGTCGTCAAGGGCGACACGACCTTCGAGTTCGTCACTGGCGGGATCGAAGACGTGCTTGCTCGGGCCCGAGCCGCCGCGGCCGGGAGGAACGTGATCGTCATGGGCGGCGCCGATCTGCTTCGTCAGTACCTCGCGGCCGGGCTCGTGGACGAGTTCACGCTGACGATCGCGCCGGTGGTGCTCGGCGCCGGCAAGCGCCTGTTCGACGGCATCGAGCGGACCGACATCGCGTTCGAGCGAACAGCAGTAATCGAGTCGCCGTTCGCGACCCACCTGCGGTTCCGCGTTCGCCTCGGCGATGAATCGCCTGAGCAAGCCTCAGCCTGATGCGATTCTCAGGTGATTACGTCATGTAGCTCGTAGAACAGGTCGCGCGTCGGGGGTGTGAAGCTGTCGGGATTCGGGAATGCCGACGGGCCTTGCTCGATCAACGGCTGAACATGCTCAGCGAGGAATCGCTCGCCCTGCTCGCGCGACTCCCACACGTCGAGGATGCGGAAGACGCCGGCATCGTCGTCGAATCCAGCCGTGTGACAGATGAGCCCGTCGAAGGGACCCTCCCCGATCTGGTCCTTGACCCAGTCGTAGTTGGTGGTCGAGCGGTCAGCAATCGCGAACTCCTGGACGTAGGCGACAGCCATCGGATCCTCCTTCGTGTCGGGTCCTCGATCTTACGACGCCCTCGCCACGTAAGAGCAGGTCGGCCGGGCTCGAAGGCGTAGCCTCCGCGCAGTGCGCGTCATCGAGCTCCGCGACGACCGAGCCGGCCTCGAGGCCTTCGTCGTCATCGACCACGACCTCTTTCCGGTCTCGGCGGGCGGGACGCGGATGCTGCCTGACGTCGACGTCCAGGAAGTCGCCCGCCTCGCGCGCGCGATGACGTGGAAGTTCGCCGCTTGCCGAGTGCCCTACGCGGGCGCCAAGGCGGGGCTTCGCTTCACCGGAGGCGACCGCAGCACATTGCTCGCAACGTACAAGCGCGCGCTCGAGCCGTACCGCGAGGTCTTCCTCACCGGCCCCGACATGGGCACGTCTGCAGCGGACTTCCTCGAGGAGACGGACGGTCCCCCTCCGTTGTGGGCCCAGAGTCACGAGGGGCTGGGAATGGACGACCTCGCGACGGGACATGGGGTCAAAGCCGCCATCGAGGCGGCGCTCGTTCACCGCGGACGCACCCTCGAGGGAGCGACCGTTGCGGTCGAAGGCTTCGGCAAGGTCGGCGCCGGGACGGCGCGCGCCTGTGCCCGAGCGGGAGCGCGGGTGGTCGGAGTCAGCACCGTCGACGGTCTGCTCGCCGACCCGGAAGGGCTCGACGTCGAAGAGCTGCTCGAGCTCCGCGAGCGACACGGCGACCGCTTCGTCGGGCACGGACGGCAGCCGATGCGCCCACGCGAGGAGCTCTTCGAGCTCGAGTGCGACGTGCTCGTGCCGGGCGCCCGGCCCGACTCGATCTCTCGGGGCGTCGCCGAGGAGCTCCGTTGCGCGGTCGTCGCACCCGGCGCGAACGTCCCCTACGGCCCGGGCGCCTTCGAGGTCCTCGGAGAGCGAGGGATTCTCGCCGTCCCCGACTTCCTGTCGAACTCGGGCGGCGTTCATCTGTACGAATCCGTCGCTCCGAACATGCAGCCGGAGGCGGCCCTCCCGATCATCGAGGCGGCGGTCCGCGAGTCCGTCGCCAGGACGCTCGCGACGTCCGACGAGCTCGGGATCACGCCCTACGCCGCGGCCTTCCGTGAGGCGCGTGACTACCTCGCCCGCGAGACCGGCGCAGGCCGCGAGCTCCTGGACGAGCTCTTCCCGACCTAGAAGTTCTGCTCAGGTGAGGCCGCCGAATGTGACCCACGGGCCTCGGGTCACGAGGCTCGCGGCGTCCGCAGGAGCAACCACGCGGCGACCGCGAGCAGGCAGCAGTCCGCGACGATGGCCGCGGACCGTCCCGAGGTGACTTGGGCGAACGGCACGCCCCCGGTCAGCCGTGCCCACGCCGCAACGAACGCCGCCGCCCAGCCGTTGGCCTGAGCAAGAACCGACGCGAGCGGCGGCGCCACCGGAGCGACCACGGCGGTCAGCAGCGCGAGGCCGAGCATCTCGGCCACGATCGGGACAGCGACGACGTTCGCCGGAACGGTGACGAGTGAGATCTGGTGGAACTGAAGCCAGGTGACCGGAGCAGTTGCGAGGCCGCACGCCGTCGACACCCCGATCAGCTCGCCGAGCACGTGCGGAACGGGGTAGCCCTCGAGATAGCGGCTCACCCGCGGTGCGATCGTGAAGATGGAGGCGACCGCCCCGAAGGAGAGTTGGAATCCCGCGTCGGTCACGAAATACGGGTTCCAGGCGAGCAGCGCCACCGCTGCCGCGAGCAGGGCTTGCCAGCGGTCGCGCGGCCGTGCGGCGAGCCAGGCTAGTGAGATGAGCCCGGATGCGATCGCCGCGCGGATGACGGACGGGCGCGCCCCGACGGCGAGCACGTAGCCGGAGAGTGCGGTGAGCGCGGCGAGCTCGGCGGCAAGACGCCCGGCGCCGAGGAGGAAGGCGAGAGCGCCGGCACCGCCCGCCACGGCGGTCACCTTCAATCCGTCGACGGCGAGGACGTGGTAGAGCCCGGACGCCTGGAAGCGTCCGAGTAGTCCGTCGTCGAGGCCCTGCGTCTCGCCGAGCACGATCGCCTGGAGGACGGCACGCCGCTCCCCGGACAATCCGTACGCGGAGTCGCGTGCGAGCCAGTCGTGCAGCCGGTCGGAGACGCCGCCCAGGCCGCCGCGGCGACCGACCATCTGCCAGCGGTCGTCGGCGCTCAGAACGACGTGGATGCCGTTGTGGCGAAGCCATGCGCGCTCGTCGAAGCCATGCTCGGGACCTTTCGGGAGCTTCAGGATCCCGAAGAGCTCGAGCCGCGCCCCTTGAGGCGGCACGCGGCCGGGCGGCAGCTCGAGCAGGACGTTCTCGCGTACGGGAAGCGAGCCGAAGCGCAGGACGCGCGCACGCGCGCGCACTTGGAAGCTCCCCTCTCGCGGCTGCGCGGTGATCTCGACGAGAGCGTGGTCCGCCCTTCCCACCCGCGACACGAGCACGCTCTCGTCCAGGGCGGCGACCCGAACGCTTCCCCACCACCAGCCGGCGAGGAGCAGGGCGACGACGAGAAGCGCGAGCCTGCTCGTTCTCGGAAGCCAGGCAGTCACGAGCACCAGGACAGGCGCGCTCAGCGCGACCGCGGGCGACGCGAGCCGGGCGACATTCGCCACCGCCAGCCCTACACAGAGAGCCGCCGCGGCGACGTGGGACGTATGGATCGAGGCCCGGCTCACCCGGCGGTGTGCTTGATCTGCGAGATCCGGCGTTGGGCCTCGGCGAGCGTCACATGACGGGAGCAGATCGCAGCGTGCAGCTCGTGGCTCGGGTCAGAGGTTGCGCGGGTCTCTCGGGTCTCCGCCGAGCTCGAGGCTGATCAGGTGGTCCTCCTGGTAGTCGGAGGGAGAGCCGGCCCGCCCGTATTGCCGCATTTGGTCGAGCTTGAGCGCGTCCGTGTACCCCGTGTCCGGTCGGATGGAGCTCGACCAGCCGCTCACGCAGATCGTCGAGGCGATCGTTTGCTGCGTAACGTCCGGGTTCGCCACTCCGGGCGTGAGCTTCCAGCTGGCGCGCCCAGGAGCGAGAGCCGGCGGCCGTGAGCTCCAATAGACGAGCACCACGAGCAGCGCTGCGAGCGCGACTGCACAGCCGGCGAGGAGATATTCCCTCGAGCCGCGGCTCATGAACCGAGGCTAGAGCCGGGCGGCCTCCCGGATCGCGTTCGCGGGTCGATCGGCGCAGACTCGGCGCAGATCCGCGACGTCCCGGCGGAACGCACGGCGACCGCCGTCGCTGCAAGGCTTGCTTCCTTCGCCGTGACCTCGGCCCGCGACCCCCGACGCAGTCGCCGCGTCCTACGCTTGATCGCCGTCGAGCGGACGCTGCGCGGCCTCGTGCTCGCGGGCGCGGGCGTCTACCTCGTGGGACACGTCAACGCCGACTACGGCCGGCTCGCCGAGCGAGTCATGCGCGCCGTCGAGCTCGATCCGCACCGACCGTTCCTCCACCACGTCGTTCTTCGCCTGCACAACCTGCGCGCACACCAGCTTCTGGCAGCCGGGATCGTCGCCATCGCCTACGGCGCTCTCGAGCTCGTCGAAGGAGTGGGGCTCTGGCTCGACCAGCTGTGGGCGGAGTACCTGACCGCCATCGCGACCTCGCTCCTGATCCCGCTCGAGCTCTACGAGCTCGCGCGCGCTCCGAGCATCTGGAAAGCCGGCGGGCTCGCGATCAACGTCGCGATCGTCGCGTACCTCGTCTATCTGCTCCGCAGACGAACGATGCGGCGTTAGGAGGGCTTGGCGGAACGGGCCCAGCGGCGGCGGAGAAGGTAGCCACCCGCGACGAGCTGAGCCAGGACGAGCGCGCCCAGCAGGATGATCAGGCGGTCTCGCCACGATCCGTTCCCACCCGACGCTGCTCCCTTCGAAGGCACGTCGATCGGGTGTCCCGCGTCAGCAGCGAGCCGCGCGATCGCCTCCACCGCGGCGTCCGCCTGCGAGTCGTTCTCCTTTCCGAGTCGCACCGAACGAAGCTTCGCGTCCGCGGCCGGCGAGCTCTTGCCGTTCGTCGAGTAGCCGAGCCCGGCCGGCATGACGACGAGCAGCGATCCCTTGTAGACGAAGCCGAGCTCGAGCCCGAGAAACCGCGCGTACTGGTGCGGCTTCCCCCAGAGCGCGGTGACGCCGCCGAGGTCGGGAGCTTTGGCGATCAGCGCGACGCGAATCGGGAAGCCCGCCTTGGTCGCCCGCTTGACGGTCTCGTTGAGACGGGCCTGGGCCGCATTCGACGGAAGCTGGTCGTAGGAGTAGAAGACCGTCGACGTATAGAGGACGTCGCTCGCTGGATCGGCGTCGCCGAGCGCGGGAACCGCGAGCACCAACGCTCCCACGGCTGCGAGCAGCGCGAGCGAGGCGAGGCGGCGAGCCCTCGACTTCCTAGCCCAGGACACTCGAAGCGAGGAGGGCGACGACGATGACGGCAACCGCGCCTGCGGCGAGGGCGATGAGCGCGAGCGTGAGCCGAACGAGCGGCGACTCGGGAACCTGCATGGTCTTCATCCGTTCGCCCGGTCCACGAGCTGGACGGCGAGGCGGGGCCCGCCCGGCGGCGCGATGTCGAAGTTGAGACCCCAGTGCCCGACCATGACGAGCGCCGGCGCCGAGCGCGTGTAGACGCCCGGTGCGGTCTCCTGCAGGCGGTAGCCCTGCTGCCCCATCTCCATGTCGAGCATCGTGAACGTCGTGGTCACGTCTGCATGCCGGACGGGAACGCCGTTCTTGGTGATGCGGACGGTGAAACCGTTGGGAACGGCGGCGCGGTTCGGGCTCACCGCGAACTCGATCCGGTAGCCCTGTCGATTGACTACCTGGGTCACGGGACCCGGCCCGACGCGAACGCTGGAGCTGCTGATCGAGGCGAGGGCCTTGGACGGTGGCGCAAGACTCGAGAGGATGCCGGCGACGAAGATTACGGTCACGACGATCAGGACCTCCATGCTGACCAGCGAACGGAGGAGCTTCGACGCTCCCTGGGCGGGAACAGGGTGCTGATCAGCCACCGCGAGTCGCGGCACGGTCCTCTGGTTGTTCGCGGCCCCGAGAAGCAGCGCACCGGACAGGATCGAGACCTTGACGATGAGTGCCTTCCCGTACGACGTGCTCCAGAGCGACGAGAGGGTCGGCAGATGCAGGACGGCGACCCAGACGCCGCTCGCCAGCACGACCACCACCGAAGCGAGCGCCACCCGCGAGAAGCGAGGGACGACGACCTGTAACCCGGCGAGGCGACGACCGGACCCGAGCGTCGCCCAGACGACGAGCAGACCGATCAGCCCGCCGATCCACAGCGAGCCGCCGGCGAGATGCAGCCAGTCGAGAACGAGGGCCAGTCCGCGCGGAGACGTCTGGGCCGCGTGCCCGGCAAGAGCCGGGACGAGCAGGGCAGCCGCAGCCGCGACGAGCGCCCCGTCGAGCGCGAGTAGTTCAGCGATCGACCGCTGCGGTCGTCCCGGACGGTCGATGGCGATCGCGACGAGCCCGGCGAGGGCGAAGAGCACGAGGATGAGCTCGAGATCCAGGTAGCTGCGGCCGAACGAGGAGTCGCGAACGAGCGGCACCACGTTCCCGAGATCGAAGAAAGAGCGCCGTGCGAACTGAGCCGTCGAGAGCTCCAGGTAGATCGGCGTCGCGACGAGCGAGACAGCGAGCGCGATGCCGAACGCTACGGTCACCGGGGCGAGCGAGACCCCGTGAACGCGACGAACAACCGGCCTCGCGACGAGCATGCGTAGGACGAAGAGGCCAATCGCGGCCATGAGCGAGAGAAACGTGGCCCAGCGAGCGATGAGCAGCTTCGGCGACGCGGCGGTCTCGGTCAGGGAGGGAATGACGAACTGCGGTGCAGGGCCGGGATTCGGGCCGACCGCGAAGGTGAACGCACCCCGCACCGGGTGGCCGTCGACCGAGATCGCCCGCCAGTAGACGAGGTACCAGCCCTCCGCGAGTCGTTGGAGCGGAACGTCGAGCTCGTCGGGGTTCGTCGCCGAGCGCCGCGGTGGGCCCGTCGTCTGCTGCCGACCAGCGGCGTCGGTGACGGAGACGACCGCGAAGCGCGGCTCGACCGCCTCGCTGTACGTCAACGCGACCTGGGCGGGTGAGGTGTTCACGGTGCCGCTCGCCGAGGGCGACGTGTGCAGGAGAACCGCGTGCGCGGAGGCAACCGCGGGCAGCGCGAGCGCCGTGGCGATCGTGATCGCGGCGACCAGCGTCCGCCCGCGCCCGGTCATGCGAGCGACCTGCGACCGGCGAACAAGGCCACGAGGCCAATGACGACCCCCGCCGCGCCGAGCACGAGCGCCACGATCGCGAGCAACGAGCTGCTCCCGCCGAGGGAGCCCTTCGCCTCGACCGTCGGGGCGGGCGTGTCGGAGGACTCGGGTCCCGACCAGTCGACGACCTTGCCGTTCGAATACGACTGGCGGACGTCGAACGTGTACGTCTTCGCCGACGTGGGGGTCGCGAGGAACTGGAAGAACGCATCCTCGCCCGTTGGGACGCTTCCGCCGCTCCAGGTCACCTTCTGGATAACGGCCTCTTCACCCCGACCTGTCTGCTGGACCTGACGCTTCCAACCGGGCACCGGAGCAAAGGAGTCGATGGCGAAGCCGGACGGCGGCGTCATCTCGACCGTCGTCGTCGTCGCGTTCTCCTCCTCCGTCGGAACGGCGAGAGTGAAGACCTGCCCCGCCTTCGCCTTCGCAACGGGCGGGCTCACCTCAGCGTGCGCGAAGGCTGCACCGGCCATGAGCAGAGCGCCGATTGCCGTCAGCCCAAAGACGCAACCGCGCGCCTTCATGGGGATTCTCACCGACGTTTCTCCTTGTTCGTCATTTGACGTCCAGCGTGAACGGCGCTGTCAACACTCGGTCGTCGACCCTCGTCTCAAGGAACAGCCTCCACGTCCCGCTCACGGGCACGAGCACGCCGACCGTGAGCTGCCCCGGAGCCGACGAGCGCCCTGTTACCTTGGTCGCCCCGAGGATGGCCGTGCAGCCGCTCGCTCCCGGGCTGCAGACGTGCGTGTGGAAGTAGTCCAGCGAGCCCGAGCGGAAGAAGATCGCGTGCGCCAGGGCCCCGAACCAGGGCGTGAAGGTCGCCGGAGTCCCGTCGGGACGTGTGACCGTGACCGTGAGGAAGGCAGCCTGGATCGCTCGCAGGTGGGGATGGCCGTGGAGGGTGAAGCGGTACCCGTCGACGGTCGTCGTCGCCTTGAACGGCGGAAGCGGCTGCGTGCGCACGGCTCCGGGAACCGTGATCCAGCGAA
>VAWZ01000024.1 GCA_005888365.1 Actinomycetota bacterium | reverse complement strand
GGAGCCCGCCTCGCGCTCGGCGGACGTCACAAGGGACCTCTCGACGAGCTCGCCACGAGCGTCGAAGGCGAAATCGACACAGCAGAGGTCGACCTGCTCGATGCCGGGTCGACCCGAGCGTGGGCCGAAGGGATCGCCGAGCGCCTCGGGCAGGTGGACGGGCTCGTCCACCTCGTCGGCGGATGGAGAGGGGGATCGCCGATCGAGGAGGCCCCGCTCGAGGACTGGGACGTACTCGAGGATCTCCTGATCCGCACGCTGCAGAACTCGACTCAGGCCTTCGCGAGCCGGCTCATGGCGAGCGGGCACGGCCGCTTCGTCGTCGTATCGGCCGGACAGGCGCAGGCACCGACGCACATGAACGCCGCCTACGCGGCCGCGAAGGCGGCGGCGGAGACCTGGACGCTCGCCCTCGCCGACCGCTTCCGCGGCACGGGCACGACCGCGAACATCGTCGTGGTCGGAGCGATCGTGACTCCCGCGATGCGAGCGGAGAGCCCGGACAAGGACTTTTCGACGTTCACCCCCGCCGAGGCGATCGCAGGTGCGATCGCCTACCTCTGCTCGGACGAGGCTGCGCCGATGAACGGAAAGCGCATCGACCTACGCGGCGCCGTCTAGGGCCCTGCGGGCCAACGTCTCGCGTCGAAGCTGCAGCAGCGGCAGGCAGGCCAGAGCGACGAGGGTGAGCCACAGGTACACGCGCGGCTGTCCCGCGGCGAGGCACACCCCGAGTACGGCGAGCTGCGTCGAGAGCCCGAGGTTGGCAAGGACCGCCACGGTCGCCCGGTCGTTGTAGGCGAGAACCACGCTCGCGTGCGGATCAGCCGGACCCACACGCTCGAGCCGTCTTCGAGATAGCCCCTGGAAGAGCCTGTCCTGCGGTGCGTACACCACCCCGTAGACCGCGGCCAGCGCTCGCGCCAATGCGCCCTCGTCTTCCGCGGACGGCTGTGTGACGACCTGTTCACCCCGCGCCCGGCGATAGAGGACGTCGGCGTTGAAGTCAGCGCTCAACACGAACGTCAGTGCGAGCAAGCCGACGACTGCGAGCACGTACGAGCCGGTCTCATACCCGAGCGCGGCGAAGAGAGCGGCGTTCACGAGGAGGTCGACCTCGGTGTCGAGGTAGCGACCGAGTGCGGACGGGCGACCGGCCGCACGAGCCAGCTGGCCGTCCGTGTTGTCCAGCAGCGTCTTCGCCTGCAAGAGCAGCGCGCCGGCGATCAGGTCACCCCGGGCGATCGCCGTAGCAGCCGCAAGCCCGACGAGTCCGTTGGCAGCGACGACGGCGACTGGAGGAATGCCCAGAGGCAGGAGAGCGCTGACGAGGAGTCCTCCGAGAGGGCGGAAGACCAGCTCCGTGACGAGCTCCTTGTGGGAACGCCGCCTTCCTTCGGGCGCGAGTGCCGGAGATGCCGGAGCCGGGCTCGGAGTCTCCTCGGGCTCGGGGCACGCGGCCATCCTCCGCCCGATCGTACTCGCGCGGCATACTGGGCTCATGGCTGGGCCCGTGACCGTTCCCGAAGGCTGGAGCGAGGTCGACGGCGCGCTCGAGCGCACGTTCGAGCTCGAGGACTTCAAGACAGCGCTCGCGTTCGTCAACCGGGTCGGCGAGCTCGCCGAGTCCGAGAACCACCACCCGGACATCACGATCCAGTACAACCGCGTGACCCTTCGCTGGTGGACGCACACCGCCGGCGGGATCACCGACCGCGACGTCGAGCTCGCGAGACTTTCGGGCGCCCTCTAACCGGGCGCCTTGACCACCACGACGGGGCAGTCCGCGTGGTGGACGACGTGGCTGCTCACGGAGCCGAGCAGCGCCGAGGCAATGTCGCCACGCCCGCGCGAGCCGACCACGATCAGATCCGCACCCGCTCCTTGAGAGAGGAGCGCATGCGCCGCGTCCGAATCGACGAGACGGGCCTCGACCTCCACCTGGGACCCGCCTGGAAAGGCCTCGTCGATCGCTCGGCGTAGACGCTTCTCGGCCGCCTCCCGCTCGGCCTCGAGGAGCCCCGGCACGTCACCTTCCGGCATTGCCATGCCCGGCTCGCCGATTCCCGGAGCGGCAAAATACGTCCAGGCGTGGACCGCGACGAGGCGCGCCCCGCGCAGCCCTGCCTCCTCGGCGGCGAACCGAAGAGCCGCGCGCGCTGCCGCCGACTCGTCGACTCCTACGACGATCGTGCCGGCCACGCGCTCGGCGAGCTCGACCACTCGGCCCTCGTCCACCCTGCCTTCGAATGGGCAGCCGAAAGCGACGCTGATCGTCACACTCGATCTGAGCCCTCCCTCGTGCGCCGCCTGCGCGGGAGGTCGTCTCCCAGCTCGAGCGAAGGCCCGGAGTCGTCTACGCGGGGCTCGCGCTCAACGAGCGAGGCTACGACCGTCTCGCAGAAGCGGGTCTCGACGAGGTTCGCTTCGCGTTCGGGGCGACGGAGTCGTTCAACCGCAGGAACCAGAACGCCTCGGTCGAGGACTCGCTCTCCGCGGCCATCCGGATCGCGCAGGCGGCGCACGAGGGAGGGCTCAGATCGAGTGTGACGATCAGCGTCGCTTTCGGCTGCCCATTCGAAGGCAGGGTGGACGAGGGCCGAGTGGTCGAGCTCGCCGAGCGCGTGGCCGAGGGAAGGCCGGACACGATCGTCCTCGCGGACACGATCGGCGTCGCCGTCCCGAGCCAGGTCCGGCGGCTCGTGACTCGGGCTACCGAGCTCGCCAGCCCGGTCGGCGCCCACTTCCACAACACACGCAACACCGGCTACGCAAACGCGCTCGCCGCGCTCGAAGCGGGGGCATCGACTCTCGACGCGTCTGTCGGCGGGCTCGGCGGTTGCCCATTCGCGCCGCGCGCGACCGGGAACATCGCGACCGAGGATCTCGTGTACCTGCTCGAAGGCGAAGGGGTCGAGACGGGTATCGACCTGGATGCGCTCGTCGAGGTGCCCGCCTGGCTGGAGAGTGTCCTCGGTCGAACGCTCGAGGGCCAGCTCTATCGCGCGGGGGTCTTCCCACACGGCGACTGAACGGGAGATCGCAAGCGCCGCGGCCGCTCGACCGGGAGCGCTAGGGATTTTCGCGCGACCGGAATCCGCGCGCCGGCGCTCGCGCAGCGGGCGCCTTCAGATGTTCGCGCGAGGAGAATCTCGCTCGCAGATTCTGCTCTTGCGCACTCAAGCGATTCCGGTCTTGCGCGCTAACAGCGCGCCGGGAGGATCGTTCCGCGCACCTCGCCGAGCTCGACGTCGCCGGCACGGCCCCGGAGCACGACCTCGTCTCCGTCTTCGAGGAAGCTCCGGGAGCTACCGTCCCCGAGCCGGAGTTGGCGCGTCCCGTTCCATGTCAGCTCGATGAGCGAGCCCTGGGACTTCGGCTCCGCGCCCGAGATCGTCCCGGAAGCGAGCAAGTCGCCCGTCCGAATCGACGCTCCGTTCGTCGTCGCATGGGCGAGCTGCTGCGGCATCGACCAGTAGAGACCCCGCGCGTTCGTCCGCGAGACGACCGTCCCGGCAACCTCGACCTCGAGCTCGACATCGAGCGCCCACTCGCCGGAGGTGCGGAGATACGGCAGCGGCTCGGGGTCCTGCTCGGGGCCTGCGACGAAACGGTTCTCGAGGAGGGCGAGAGGCGTCACCCAGGCGGAGATCGAGGTCGCGAAGGACTTGCCGAGGAAGGGGCCGAGCGGCTGGTACTCCCACGCCTGGATGTCCCGAGCGCTCCAGTCGTTGACGAGGACGACGCCGAACACGTGGTCGCGGAACGCGCCCGCCGGCACCGGCTCCCCGAGACGACTCGGGACACCTACGACGAAGCCGATCTCGAGCTCGATGTCCAGGCGCCGCGTGGGGCCGTGGTGCGGTGGCTCATAGGGGTCGCGGATCTGCCCGCACGGGCGGACGAGAGGCGTTCCACTGACGACGACCGTGCCGGCGCGTCCGTGGTATGCGACCGGGAGATGCCTCCAGTTCGGCAGCAGCGGTTCGTTGTCCGGGCGGAAGAGGCGACCGAGGTTCGTCGCGTGCTCGAGCGACGAGTAGAAGTCGATGTAGTCGGCGATCTCGAACGGCAGTCGTTGGCTCGTTCGTCCGAGCGGCACGAACGGCGTTCCCTTCTGGACGAGGTCGTCGATCCGACCGAGAACGTCCTCCCAGGCGGCCGGGCCGAGCGCGAGGAACGGGTTCAGCGACGGAACCGCGAAATGACTTCCGAGGCCGGCACCGGCCAGATCGAGGACTCCGTCGCCGGCCCGGAAGCCGACGCGCGGAGGGCCGTCACCCTCGGAGAACACGCCGAAGCCGACCGCGCCGGTCACAGCGGCAGGATCCCGAGAGCTTCCAGCTCCGCGACCGGCTCGAAGAAGCTGCAGCTGCCGATCGAGTGCAGGCGCTCCCGCCGCGCTCGGGCGAGCTCAGCAGCGCCGGCGCTGCGATTGCGCCACGAGAAGCCTTCGGGCGCGAGCCTGAAGGCATCCGGTGCAGACTCGGCGAGCGCCTCTTCCTCGTCACCGAACACCGCCGCGGCGAGAAGGTTGAGGAAGCCGTGCTCGCCGTCCCTGTGCACGGCGTGGTGGAGGCCGGCCGTTGCCTTGAACACGAGACCGCGCTCGTGACACGCCCGTAGGAATCCCGCAAGCTCCCGGGCTGAAGGCGTAGAGATTCCTCCACAGCGCACCTTCGCCCGCAGCCCGAGTTCCGCCAGCCGGTCGAGATCGCTCTCCAGAGCCGCACCTAGCGCGACCTCGACGTAGACCTCGGATGCGAGCCCAATCAGAGGCTCGAGCGCGTGCTCCGCAGGGGCCTCGACCGCCTCGACCCGCGGATCGCTACCAAGAGGTCCGTCGAGCACGAGGCTCAACCGTCGATCGAGACCCGGGAGCTCATCCAGTCGAGAGGCGGGGCAGACAAAGCGTGCAAGAGCGAACGCGGACGCGCTCTCATGCGCGCGAGCGTCCTCGTCGAGCGCGGCCGTCAGCGGCAACGACGCGGGCGGAAAGAGCGGCGCATGGTCGATGAGGCGGTCGAGCAGTGCAAGCCGTGCGTCTTCCACGAGCGCGGATCTTGGCAGAGGAGCGCTCAAGCACACCGGCGACCCGTCCGATTACTCCCCCAGAACGCCCTCCATGTCGGACCCTGTGCCCATCGAGCCTGCGGCAGCTCCGCAGATGAGCCTTGTCACCTCGGGTGAGCGAGGACCTGCCGGGAGAGCAGCGGCGGCGGAGCCGTACCGGCGCCTGGCGGAGATCTTCCACGACGTCCTCTCCGAGCAGAGCCTCGACGCGCTGCTCGAGCGCATCGCCGACACGCTCGCCGAGCTGATCCCGTACGAGGACGTGCACATCTACGAGGCGGACGAGACCAAGCGGGAGCTCATACCGGTTCTGGCGCGGAGCAAGTGGGAACACGAGGTCATGAGCGAGACCTTCTCGTTCGGCGAAGGCATCACGGGCTGGGCGGTCGAGCATCGCGAGCCCGTCCTCGCCAACAAGGCGCACCTCGACCCCCGCGTGCGGTTCGTCCCCGGCACGCCCGTCGACCCGGAGGCACTGATCGCCGTTCCGCTGATCGCCCGCGGACGGCTGAAGGGGACGCTGAACATCTATCGCGTCGGCGAGGACGTCGAGTTCAGCGAGGAGGAGTTCTTGCTCGCCTGCCGCTTCGGAGACGCCGCCGCGCTCGCGATCGACAATGCGCACGTCCGGGCTCGCCTCGAGCACCAGGCCTCGACCGACGCCCTCACGAGCCTCTACAACCACCGCACCTTCCACGACCGGCTGCGCCAGGAGGTGATGCGGGCCTCGATGGAGCACGACACGGTCGCGCTCGTGATGATCGACCTCGACGACTTCAAGAGGGTCAACGACGTCTACGGGCACGGCATCGGAGACCAGCTCCTCTTGCAGGTCGCGGACGTGCTGCGCAACACGGTTCGCGGAAACGACGTCGTCTGCCGGGTCGGCGGCGAGGAGTTCGCGATCATCCTGCCGTCGGGCGACCTCGCGAGCGCGCTCGGCCTCGCGGAGCGCCTGGCGGAGAAGCTCGGAGGGCTCGAGGCCGAGGCGGCGGGGCCGCTGACCGTCTCGACCGGCATTGCCGTCGGGCCCGATCACGCGGCGAACCCGCGCGAGCTCGTCGCCTGTGCCGAGGCGGCCATGATGACCGCGAAGAGCCGCGGCAAGGGGCTCATCCTCGCCTTCGACGAGACGGCGAGCGAGCGCCCGTCCGAGGAACGGCTACGCCGCGACGACGTGCGCTCGATCGCCCACCTGAAGATGCTCCAGAGCCTCTCGGGGAAGCTCTCGCGCCTCAACGACGTCGCGCAGATCGGCATGACGATCGCCGAGGAGCTGCGGCTCCTGATCGACTACCACAATTGCCGCGTCTTCGTCCGCGACGGCGACGACCTCGTTCCCGTTGCCTTCCGCGGAGATCTCATGCCCGTCGACCGCGTCTCGGCGGTGGACCTCCTGCGTACGAAGGTCGGCCGCGGCATAACAGGTCGGGTCGCGGAGACCGGCGAACCGCTCCTCGTCGGCGACGCCGCGAACCACGCCTTCGGCGAGCGCATCGCCGGAACCGCGGTCATCGAGGAGTCTCTCCTCGCCGTTCCGCTCCGCTTCGGATCGCGCGTGATCGGGGTCATCGTCGTCTCGAAGCTGGGGCTCGACCAGTTCGACGCGGACGACCTTCGCGTGCTCGAGGTGCTCGCGGGACATGCGGCCGTCGCCGTCGAGAACGCACGCCTGTACGAGGCGCAGCGACGCGAGGCGGAGAGCGCGACGGCCCTGCTCGAGTTCGCGCGGGATCTCGCCGCCGCCGAAGGGCTCGCGGAGGTCGCCGAGCGCGTCGTCTCGGGGTCTGCGAGCATGCTCTCGAGCCCGACTGCCTCTCTCTGGCTCCAGGATGCCGAGAGCGGAGATCTGACGTTCCTCGCAGACCACTCCGAGGGCCCCCCGGTCGAGCGGATGTTGCAGGCAATTCCGGCGCTGCTCCTCGAGCCCTGGCTCACCCGGACCGAGCCGTTCTTCATCGAGGCGTCCGACTACGCCGTCATCGCGCCCCCGCCGCAGGAAACCGAAGGCCGCTTCGCCATCGCGCCGTTCACGGTGGAAGGACGCTGGGGGGTCATTGCCGCGGCGATCCCGTCGGAGGTCCAGTACGGCGATCGCGAGCTCGGGCTCCTCGGCGGCCTCGCGCAGCAGACGAAGCTCGCGCTCCGGACGACGTCCAGCTACGAGACCCTCGAGCGGACGTTCGTGTCGACCGTCGAGGCCCTCGCGAACGCACTCGAGGCGAACGACGAGTACACCTCGACACACGCACGTTGGATCACCGACCTCGCGCTGAAGGTCGGTGCCGAGATCGGGCTCGAGCAGAAGGAATTGAAACGACTCGAGCTCGGCGCGCTCTTCCACGACATCGGCAAGATCGGCATCCCCTCGGAGATCCTGACCAAGCCCGGGCCGCTCACAGAACACGAGCGCGGGATCGTCGAGACGCACCCCCTGCTCGGCGAGCGGATCCTCGCTCCCATCGAGCAGCTCGAGGAGGTCCGGCAGATCGTCCGTGCGTGCCACGAGCGCTTCGACGGGACCGGATATCCCGACCGCCTAGCCGGCGAGGGGATTCCGATCGAGTCGCGGATCATCTTCGCCTGCGACGCGTTTCACGCGATGACGACCGACCGGCCCTACCGCAAGGCGCTGAGCGTCGGCGAGGCCCGTCGGCGCCTGCATGACGCTGCCGGCTCGCAGCTCGATCCCCGAATCGTCGCCGCGTGCCTGCACGTCCTCGAGGAAGAAGCGTTGTTCTAGACGCTAACCGCCGGCCGCCTCGGCCTTGCGCAGGCCGAGGAAGGCCCACCACCAGAAGGCGACGCCCATGCCGATGGCGAGCGCAAACGCCGCGAGCACGTGCGGCGGGTTCCCGGCGATGAAGCCGCGTCCGGTCTCGAGCACGTAGGTCAGCGGGTTCACCGTCGCGACGCCCTCGATCCAGCCCTGCAGCAGGCTCAGCGGGACGTAGACCGGCGCGAAGAAGAGCACGAGGAAGACCGGCATCTGCATGAGGGGCGCGGCCTGGATCGTGCGAAAGCGCATCGCCATGCCCCCTGCCCAGAAGAACCCGCAGAAGTTCACGAGCATCGCGAGCACGTAGAGGCCGACGAGGTCGACCGGTCCCCCGCCGATCCGCATGCCGACCGCAAAGGCGACGATCGTGAGCACGGTCGCGACGACGGCCCAGCGGAGAAGAGCTGCGAGCGCGTAGCCGAGCACGATCCCGACCCGGCGTGGCGCGGCGAGCAGGAGGCGCTTCGCGAAGCCGTTCTCGAAGTCCCGAGCCACGCCGAACCCCGTGAAGACACCACTGAAGGCGGCTGACTGAAGGAGGACAAAGACGAACTGGAACGCTGTGTAACCCGGCGGGAAGTCGAACCCGGGCACGTGCCTGAGCTGGGAGAGGCCGCCCGCGAACGCGGTGAAGAAGAAGAGCGGGAAGAGCATCGTGGGCAGGACGATCTGCGGGTTTGTCAGCGCGTTCTTCAGCGTCCGCCGGGCGACGCCCGAGACGACCGGCCAGAGCTTCATGTCCGGGTCATCCTCAGCCGCAGCGCTCGTGAGGCGAGCGCGAGCGAGACGATTCCGATGAGAACGATGAACCCGAATCCGAGGAGAAGCGCCTCCGGGTCCCAGCCGACGATGATCAGGCTGCGGACACACTCGATCATGTACGAGACGGGGTTCAGGGTCGCGGCGGTCTTGAACCAGCCGACTCCGATCAGATTCCGCGGCGCGTTCATGGAGGAGATGAAGAGGAAGACGAAGAGCACCGGGAACATCGCCTGGATCGACTCACCCGACCCGAGTCGGTAGGCGAGGAACGCCCCGAGCGCCCCGAAGCAGAGCGAGACGAGGGCCGCGTAGACGAGCAGGACGAGAATGCCCGCCGGCCCCGAGGCGAAATGCACCCCGGCGGTGAGGCCGACCGCGAGATAGAAGAGCGCCTGCACGATTCCCAGCGCGACGACACCCGAGAGCTGCCCGACGAGGAGTGCCCAGTTGCGAAGCGTGGTCAGCGAAAGGCGGTTGATGAAGCCGGTCTGGACGTCCCGCGCGATGTCGGTTCCGGCGTTCATGGTCGAGAAGAGCGCTCCCTGGATGAAGGGCACCGCGAGCGCGAACGCGAGAAACGACGTTGTGGGGAAGCCCTGCAGGTGCGTCGAGGAACGGAGCCCGGCGGCGTTCACCGTCATGAGCGCGACCGGAAAGATCAGCGGTGGAATGAAGCTCGCCGGCTGGCGGGCTGTGCGCACGACGGAGCGCCGCGCGATCGCGCCGACCTGAGGAAGAGCGCTCAGCCGCCGGCCCCATGCTCGACGGCAGCTTCCTCGGTCGCGCCCTCGAGCGTGCGGCCCGTCTTCGCGAGAAAGACGTCGTCGAGGGTCGGCGCACGCAGCTCGAGATCCGCGATGTCGACACCGTCGGCGTCGACCGCGCGAACGATGTCCGTGAGACCTAGGCCGTCACGCAGGCGGATCGCGACGTCCCTGCTGCTCTCGAGCGGCTCGCCGAAGCGCGCGAGGAAGCCTTCGATCTCCGGTCGGTCCGCATCGCGCCTCGGAATCGCGTGCAGGCTCGGGCGCCCGATCTCGGCCTTGAGGGCGGCCGGAGTTCCCTCGGCGACGATCTTTCCTTGGTCGATGATCCCGACCCGGTCGGCGAGGACGTCCGCCTCTTCCAGGTACTGGGTGGTCAGGAAGACCGTGACCCCGGCCTCGCGCCGCAGGAGCGAGACCTCCTCCCAGAGCGCGCTGCGGCTCTGAGGATCGAGGCCCGTCGTCGGCTCGTCGAGGAAGAGGATCTTCGGAGAATGGACGAGCGCGAGGGCCAGGTCGAGCCTCCGCTTCATCCCGCCCGAGTAGCCGGCGACCTTTCGATCCGCCGCATCTGCAAGGCCGACCCGATGGAGCAGCTCCTCAGCGCGCCCGGCGCGCTTCGACTTCGGAACGTTCTGGAGGGTCGCTTGCAGGCGGAGGTGGTCGCGGCCCGTGAGCAGCGGGTCGAGGGCAGCCTCCTGCAGAGCGACCCCGATCAGCGTCCGCACCTTCGGCCCCTCCTTGACCACGTCGAAGCCACCCACGCGTGCGGTTCCCGCGGTCGGCGGCAGGAGTGTCGTCAGGACGTGGACCGTGGTCGACTTGCCGGCGCCGTTCGGCCCGAGGAAGCCGTAGATCTCACCCGGAGCGACCGTGAGATCGATCCCGTCGACGGCACGCGGGCCCTTCCGATACTCGCGAACGAGCCCTTCGACCTCGATTCCGTTGTCCGCTTCCACGCCCGTCAACAGTACCCACGGCCCCGAATCGGGCCTCTCAGCTCAGGAGCGAGTCACCTCGAGCAAGTAGGCGATGACGACGTCCTCGCTCGCAAAGCGCAGCCGGTAGGCGTCCGAGAGCTGCTCGACGCGGTCGATTTGTTCGCGGTTTTCTTCGAACAAGGGTCCGAAGGGGAAGAAGGAGAAGTCGACCACGCGCGCGCGCAGACCGCCTTCGGCGAGGAGGCGTTCGGTCTGCGCCTGGCCGAGGATCGAGAGCTGCATGACGTACGCGATCCCGTCGTCGGCGAGCAGGCTCGGGAGCAGTCGCAGGAGATGGTCGAGCAGGTTGCGTCCCCAGTAGTCGAGCGGCCGGTGCCCGGTCGGCTCAGCGTAGGGATCGACTGGCATCTGGTACAGGCTCGCGACGACGAGCTCGAATCTTTCGGCCGGATCCCAGTGATAGAGGTCGACGGTGTCGCCCGTGACCCGATCCGCGACGCCGTTGCGAAAGGCATTCGAGAGCGTGTTGGCGACGGCGTTCCGGTCGACGTCGATGGCGTGCACGCGCACGGCACCGTTGAGAGCGAGCTGCACGGTGAGGATCCCCGAGCCGCAGCCGACGTCCAGGCAGACCTTCTCCTTGCCCGCCTCCGAGCTGAAGAGCGTCTTCCACACGAGGTAGCTGCCCGCGGTCGGGACGAACACGCCCTCCTCGACGACCAGGTCGGGAAAGGGGAGCGGAAACAGCGTGCGTTCGCGTTCGTCGAGCCAGCGCTCGGCCGGGGCAGCGACGGCGTCATCAGCGAGGCTCTCGGGCAACACCGGCCGCTTGTTCCCCGGCTTCGTCCCCCGGACCGCCCCGACGACTGCTGCGATGTGCTCGGGCGTCACTCCGCAGCAGCCGCCGATGATCTGCGCGCCCTCCTCGCGCCAGCGGAGGGCGAGCTCTGTGTATGCCGCCGGGTCGACCCCGTCGTCGAACCGCCACCTCGAGCCCGAGAGGTGTCCGAGATTCGGGTACGCGCCCAGGGGGAGCTCCGTGAAGTCGCGAAGCCACGAGATCATCCCCGGCACATGGTCGACCGGGAGACAGTTGAGGAGCAGCGCAGCGACCCCCATCTCCTCGAAGCGGCGGGCGGCACGTCCGAAGAGGTCGCCCTCGGGCGGCCCCCAGTGCTGCCCGAAAACGCCGCATACTCCGTGCCTGCAGCGGCGGAAGGAGAGCCAGACCGGCAGGCCCGTCTCGAGGAGGAGCTCGACGGTCTCGAACGTCGACGGATCGCGAATCAACGTCAGGGTCTCGAGCAGGACGAGGTCGGGCGGGTCGTTCTCGAAGACACGCGAGAGGAGCTCGACGGTCTCCCGGCGGTCCCGGGTGTTGACCTCCTCGGAGATCGCAAACGCAACCGCGCAATCCCCCTCCCGCCCGACATCGGCCAGTGCGCGTCGGGCAAGCCGAACTCCGGCCCTGGCGATGTCCATCCAGTGGACGATCTCGGGGCGGCTCGGCCCGGCGCGCTCGATCTCGGGCGCGGACAGGATCGACCACGTGTTGGTCGAGATCACGTTGCAGCCGGTCTCGGCGTAGGCGCGATGGACTTCCAGCACTGCGCTCGGCGCGCTGTAGAGAGCCCAGGTCCCCCAGAGACCGGCTGCGGGACCGACGCCGGTACCCACTCGCTGGAGCTCGGTCGCGACGCCGCCGTCGAGGACGACACAGCGCTCGTCGCGCAACATCGCTTCCAGGCTCTCGTAGGCGGAGGACTGGACGCGGGCCCGCGTCTCCGTCGTGACGCTCGTCATGCGCGGCTACGGTAACCGAGGTCCGTCGAGCTCCCGGCTCAGAGAGTCGTCCAGAGCACGACCGTCGCGAGGACCACGCCGATCCCGGCGAGCGGCGCGAAGCGCCTCACCGGGAGCCGCGGCGCATCGGGGCCGGCCAGGTCTCGGGCGATCAGCGTGGCCACGGAGCCCTGCGGTGCGGCCAGTGCGCCCACGGCGAGCCCGATCATGACGGCGTAGGCGGCAGGACCGACGCCGACGAAAGCCTGCGCGGCAACGCTCACCGGGAGGTTGTTCGCCACGGCAGCCGCTCCGCCGACCGCCACCGCGGTCAGCAGCAGCGCGGTGAGGCCTCGGCCGCTCAGCTCCGGGATACGAGGAGCAAAGGCCTGAAAAACGACGACGAGCCCGGCGAGCTGCGCCGCGATCCGCCACGGAACAC
>VAWZ01000023.1 GCA_005888365.1 Actinomycetota bacterium | reverse complement strand
CGTCCAAGCCGACGCTCCAGATCGGAGACCTCCGAATCGATCTGGAGAAGCGGGCGGTCTCGATGGACGGCCGGCTCGTGTCGCTGACGCCGATCGAGTACGACCTCTTGCGGTTGCTCGCGGTCAACGAAGGGAAGCTCCTGACCCACCCGACGATCCTGCGCGAGATCTGGGGTCCGGCCTACCGCGAGGAGTCGAACTACGTGCACGTCTACATCTCGCACCTGCGCAGGAAGATCGAGCCCGACGCCGCGCGGCCGCGCTACCTGCTCAACCAGCCTGGGGTCGGCTACCGCCTCGTGAGCCCGGTAAGTTCTTAGGAACTCGTTCAGTCCGCGCAAGAGAATGTTTCGTCGGGGTTAGGACCGTCGGCCCTAGCCTCGCTACATGGTCTTGCGGGAACGGCAGAGCCTGCCTTCGTTCGGGCGAAGGGGTCGGCGCGCGAAGCCACAGGTCCTGCGCGGGTATCGGCGCCTCCTGGTGCCGCTCGTCGCCACCTCTGAATCCGACCGCGCGGTCGAGCTGGCCTGCCGTCTCGCAGCGGATCGCGCGCACCTCGTCGCGGTCTCGGTCATCGAGGTGCCGTCTCTCCTGCCCCTCGACTCCCACATGCTCGACGAGGAGGTGGCCGCGCGCGCCTTGCTCGATCGCGCAGGCGCGACGGCCGACTCATACGGGATCGGGTTCGCGCCGACGATGGTCCGCGCTCGAGAGGCAGCGGACGGGATCGTCCGGATCGCGCGCGCCGAGGACGTCGAGCTGCTGGTGATGGGGACGGGACGGTCGAGCACGAGCTTCGGGCACGCGAGGCGCGGAACAACGGTCAGGCACGTCCTGGAAGCTGCGCCGTGCCGCGTGATGCTCGTCACGCCGGACGCCGAGCGTGCTCGCGCGCAAGACGCCGCCTGACGTCGGCCGTCCGGTGCAATACTCGAGCTCGTGGCATCGCCGCATTTCGACCGCCTGAAGGCCGCCTACGAAGCCGCGAACGACGGCGATCTGGACGCGCTCGTGGGCCTCTTCGAGCCGGACACCGTCTGGTGCGGCGTCGAGCGCGGGATGCTCTGGTGGCGGACAACTCCGAGCTGACGGGGCCCCGAGGAGGCCCGGTCGGTCCTCGAACAGCGAACACAGAAGGAACAGGGGCGCCCACACTACTCAGGTCTTCGCGCCGACGAGTTCATCGAGGCGTGCCCGGACACTGCAGTCGTCGGCGTGTACTGGATGGATGAGGACGGTCGACGCGCCGACCCGGCGCTCTTCCAGGTCGCACGGCTGCGTGACGGGCGAATCGCCTCGCTACGGGACTACCGCGAGCGCGACCGGGCTTTGAGGGCCGCGAATAGGGCCGCCTAGCCGCCCGCGGTTCTCGGTCGCGTCGCGAACAGAGGTCGCCTCGAGACCAGCCGCTGCGATCTGGTCGAAGATGCGCGGGAGCGCGGCCGCCGTCTTCTGCCAGCTCCCCGCGGCGCCGTAGTGGTCGGCGTCGTGGAGGAGCACGACGTCGCCGGCGCGGACTCCCGTCGTCGCGCGCTCGGCGATGCTCGTCGCGGTCGCACGACCCTCCCAGTCACGTCCCCACCTCGACCACAGAAGGGGCTCGAGGCCGAGGCTGCGGACGCACCGGAGCCCGCCGAGCGAGAAGACGCCGTGCGGGGGACGGTAGAACCGTGGCCTTGGCCCTCCAGCCTCGTGGACCGCGTCGAGGGCGCGCCGTGTGTCGCCGGCGAGGAGCCCCCGTGTCCACTCGCGCCGCGTCTGGTGGCGGTACCCGTGCACGCCGATCTCGTGGCCTGCTGCAGCGATTTCGCGCACAAGCTCGGGGTAGCGCACGACCTGCTCGCCGACCACGAAGAAGACCGCGGGAGCGCCGGCGCGAGCGAGCCCCGCGAGCACGGCCGGGGTGCCCTGCCGATGCGGGCCGTCGTCGAAGCTGAGCAGAACACCGCGCTTGCTCGGGATTGTCCGCGGGATCGCGAAGGCGGTGGCCAGGCGCGGAACGTGCGCCGCCAGTGCCGGGGTCCACTGCACGACCGCCGCGCCTCCGGCGGCAAGCGCAAGACCTCGCCCGATCGTCAGGACGATGCCCGGGTGGACGCCAGTCGTTGGATCGACGAGACCGCGAGCCCGGCGCGCTCGAGAGAGCGGACGGCGGCGAGCAGGTGCGCGACGTCGTGACCTCGCCTCGGCCCCAGAGTCGCGAGAAGGACCTCTCCTGCGTGAACCGAAGCCGGGTTTAGTCCGGCGCCCAAGACGTCGACCTGCGCCTGGACCGGAGTGCCGCCGAGATGGTGTCCGAGAAGGTAGTCGACGAGAGTGAAGCCCTCGCTCGGGGCCAGGTAGTAGAACCGCCCGCGCAGCCGATAGCCCGCGATCTGGATCTTCAGTTGCTTACGTGCCGCGAACCAGGAGCCGACCCCTTTCGCGCGGAGTTCGGGGAGCGGGTCGAGGTGCGCCGCGCGTAGCCTGGCGACGTCTGGGAGCGCAAGCTCGTCGGAAGTCGCGATGGAAGCTCGCAGGCCGTCTTCGTGCGCGACCAGGGCGAAGCGCAGAAGGTCGCGACGCGTTCCGGTCACGACCAGGGCGACCGAGTCGTGCGACTGGGTGACGGAGGTCGTCTCGGGCAGCGCCAGCGCCTCTGCGACGAGCGGATAGGTCATGTCGCTCGAGAAGAGGGCGAAGACCGCGATCGACAGGGCGCAGGCACCGGCTGCGATGCGCGTCAGCCGGGCTCGCGCGCTCACCGCGACGCGAGGCGCGACGCGGAGGACCAGCTGTGCGGCGTCGACCCGCTGGCCGAGGAGAACGGCCGGCCTGCGGATCGCACCGAGCAGGGCGGATCCGAGCTCGCTTCTCGAGTGGACGTGGTCTGCCAGTCCCAGCGCGGACATCGCTCTCGCGCCGGAGGGTGCGTGCCCGGGCGGAGCCCCGTATGCGACGATCGGGCACCCGCACGTAAGCGCTTCCAGGCACGTGACCCCGCCTGTCGAGTGCACGAGCACGTCGGCCGCGACGAGGAGCTCGCTCATCCGCTCGGTGAAACCGAGCACGCTGACGCGCAGCTCGTCCGCGAATGCCCTCTGCAGGCGCGTCCGGCTCGCGTCGTCGCGGCCTGCGAGGCACACGACGAACGCGCCGATCTCGAGCGCCGCCTGAACCGCTCCCTCCAGGTCGCCGACGCCCCAGCCGCCTCCGGAGACCACGACGATCGTTCCCTCCGCGGGCAGGCCGAGGGCCCACCGCGCATCTCTCGCAGATCCTGGCGTCCGGAACTGCGAGGAGACGAGCGGTGAGACGACGTGGGCGCTGCCGCGGCCCGCGACGCGCTCGACCACCGGAACGAGGCTCTCGTGCATGACGAAATGGAGGTCGACTCCTCGATCTGCCCAGAGCTCGAGTCCGGCGAAGTCCGTGATCGTCGCACAGACCGGAACGCTCACCTTGCCGCGCAAGCGCAGGGAGCCGAGGATCATCGTCGCGGCCGGCCACGTCGACACGATCACGTCGGCGGGATGCCCGCGCAGAAGGCGCACGAGCCCGCGGGAACTCGTGAGAGAGAGCAGCGCGCGAGAGAGCCAGCGCAGCACGCGGCTGTGGCCGAGGGTGCTGAAGAGCAGGGCGAACAACCACGGCGCCGCGTTCAGCTGCCAGCGGTACGCGTCGTAGAGCAACCACCTCACGGGCCGTGGAAGCGCGGGCAGCGCGTCGCGCACGACCACCTCGGCTCGTTCGTTCACGCGCCGAACGTCCTCGGCGAGGACGCGCGCAGCGGCCAGGTGCCCCTCGGCCACCGGCGCGGTCAGGACGAGCACGCGGATGGCCGGCCCGACGGTCTTGTTGCCGGTCGAATCCGTCCCGGCAGCCGCCGTCATCTCAGAGGACGCTGTGGCGCCGCGCACGACGGTCGCAAGCATACGGCCTTGTTCGGCTCGACAACGCAGTAGGCTCGCGCGATCGTGGAGCGGCCTCTCACCTGAGCAGCTCGGTCGCGGCTGTCGTCGTGCTCGGCCTCGGATGCGCCGCCAACCCGTGGGGGATCATGATCGCGATCCTGCTCCTCGACGCGAAGCGCGGGCACGGAATCGTCTGGAGTTATGTGCTCGCGTGGGTGGGCGCGATCAGCGTGGTCCTCGCGCTCATCCTCGCGGGACTCGGCGCGGTCCTCGAGTCCGGTTCGTCCGGCGCGACGACGACAGGATCGATCATTCAGCTGGTACTCGGGATTCTGCTCCTCGGCTTCGCTTGCAAGCGCATGTTGGGCGACAGGCGGGCCTCTGCACGCGCGGGCGGATCTACTGGCCCTCCGCCGACGCCTGGGTGGTTGCGTGCGATCGAGAACATCTCGTACGCCGCGGCGTTCCTGCTCGGCATCTACTCGGCCACGTGGCCGTTCGTCATCGCGGCAGGGGGCGAGATCGTTCGCGTGGACATCACGGTTGGCGAGACGATCGCGCTGGGAGCGCTCTTCGTCGTGCTCGGGTCGTCCTCGGTCGTCGGGGTGGCCGCGTTCGGCACCTTCGCACCCGGCCGCTCGGGCCCGTTCCTCGATCGCATGCGCGCGTGGTTGACCGTGCACAACCGAGGTGTGATCAACGCGATCCTCGTCGTCTTCGGCGTGTTGTTGGCCGCCCGAGGTCTCACCGGGCTGCTTTGACCGCGCCCGTCTGGAAAGACTCGACGAATCCCTGAACCGCCCGATCCGAGCGCAGGCGGTATACGCGGAGATGCGGGTGTCGCGCGAAGAGCTCCGGGAGCTTGCGCCGGTTCTCGAACGCGCGCTTGAGTGCGGGCCAGATCAGGAAGCGGAGGGCCTCGCGCCACGGGCCCTCGAGGTTCCCGTGCCAGAGCACCGTGCGGTCCCTCTTGCGCACGTACGTGCGACGAAGGAGCCGCCAGAGCACGACTCGTGCCGGGAGGTCGAGCCAGGCGATCGTCTCGGCTCGCTCGAGCACGAGCTCCCCGATCATCTGGTGGTACGTCCCGTCGGAGACCCAGCCGTCACCCGTTGTCGCCGCGGCGACACGCTCCTGGAGGACGTCCGGTCCGAACGACTCCCAGTTCGACCCGTGGTGGAGCGCGTCGATCTCGACGTGGCGAATGCCGAGGGCCGTCGCCAGCTCGCGGGCGAGCCTCGTCTTGCCGCTGCCGCTCGGGCCGATGACGGCGATTCGCATCAGGCAGAGAATGGTGCCTCGTCACCGCACGGGCGCTCGGAAGTTCTCACACAGGATCCGGCGATTGTCTCTTGTAGGCGTTTCGCAACCGGCGGAGAATTGGTATTTCCCCTGCAATGACGCGCAGAGTTCTTCTCCTCGGCCTTGTCCTCGCGGTGGGCTTCGTGGGCTCGCGGGCCTCCGCGGCTCCCCGACCGGACACGGTCCGGGTCGTGTTCGTCCGTCAGGGACGGCTGGTCCACGTCGAGCGCGTCGTACGGCCCGGCCTTGCGCCCGAGGTCGAGGCGCTCCGGGATCTCGTCAAAGGCCCGACTCGGGCCGAGCGCGCCACCGGGCTTCGCTCCGCCCTGCGAGAAGGCGTTCACCTCCAATCCGTCCGCGCCGAGGGGGACGTCTGGCTCGCCCGCTTCTCGCGCTCGCTGCTCGCGCCCGCAACCACCTCGACGATGGAGCGGCGGTTCGCCCAGATCGGGGCGACGCTCGCGCCGCTCGGGCCCGAGCGCTACGCGGCGATCGGGACCGAGGGCCGCCTCGTGACGACGGTTCGCCTGGGCACGTGGCCCTCGGCCTGGCGGCCGCAAATCGGAGAGCACGGCTATCCGTTCGTCGTCCGAGGCGTCCAGTTGCGCCTGTGGACGCTCGGCTACCTCGACCGCTCGTCGGTGACCGGCACGCTCGACTACGTCACCGAGGAGGCGCTCCTGGCGTTCCAGGGTTGGGAAGGCCTCTCCCGTATCGGAACCATGACGGGGGAGACGCAGGTCGCGCTCTTCCGCGCGTCACGCCCCGAGTCCTTTACCCATCGTCCCGGGCGCCGGGTGGAGATCCATCGCGACCGCGGAGTCCTGCTTCTCGTACAGGACAACCAGGTAGTCCGCGCGGTGCACACATCTACCGGGATCTTCGGCCGGACGCCTGCCGGCACGTTCCACGTCTACCGCAAGGAGCTCATCTCGTGGTCGGTCCCGTTCCACGTGTGGATGCCGTACGCGGCCTACTTCGTGGGCGGGATAGCGATGCACCAGTACTCGGACGTTCCCGCGTACCCGGCTTCCCACGGCTGCGTGCGGTTGCCGACGGGCGAGGCGAACCGGGTGTACGCGTTCGTCGACGTCGGCACGCCCGTCTTCGTTTTCTGAGACTCGCCTCACCCAGGCCTGTCCGCCTGGCACACATTCGGCACACGGTGGTCGTTGCGTTCGCGTACTCTGATCGGACAACAGATCGCTCGAAGTCGAAGGAGTTTGCGAATGCGTCGTCTCGGCAGGGGAGTGCTGTCGATCGCTGCGTCGGTGCTTCTAACGGCCGCCCCCGCAGCCGCACACTTCGACGCGACCTCGAAGTACACGTACCGCGGGTGTCCCGGAACGGAGGAGAACCGGGTCGATCCGATCAACGTCGTCTTCACCGTGTGGGGAACCTGGGGGCGCGCGGTGAGTCAGATCGAGTCGCACGCGGGCTGGACGGACACGTCGGGGTCGGCCCAGAGCTTCGTCGACCACGGATCTTGCTACGCGATGCATGCGCAGCAAGCGAGCGGAGCGGGAACGAGGTTTCACATCCGCGTCCGCGGCCAACACCCCGACGCGACACTCGGCTGGACCGCCACGGGAGACGCCCACCACGAGGACCTCGTCCTCTTCCCGACCCCGTGCGGTCACGCGGTCGACTCGAACGGCGCGCAAGGCAGCGGGTTCGACCAGGGGCGTGACGAGCTCGAGGCGCGATTCACGGCCGCAGGCCACCCGGCCCACCGAGTGTGGTGGGGGAACACGGAGAGCTTCAAGCAGTGCGACGGGGACTACGCAGCCTCGGACGGATGGACCGTCTTCATCGAGCTCCACCAGGTGAACCACTGACCATGCGGATCGGGTCGATCGCGCTCGCCCTCGTCGGAATCTGCCTGCTCTTCGCGGGTTCCGGCCCTGCGCAGGACGGCTCGCCCGGTCTCTCGTTCTTCGACGTCCCGCAGGCGCTCGCCTTCCACGAGTTTCCGCTCTACGACGCCGGCGACCGGGTCGACGGACTGCCTCTCGTCGCCGTCCTCCGGCGAGACGACACGGCCGACTTCGTCTCGTTCGTCTACGGAGATTGCACGGCCGGCGACGACGAGGGTTGCGCACCTCCGGCCGAGGTACAGGTGTGGCCGGCTTGCCGGAGGAATCTCCGGCTCTATGACTCGCCGCTTTCCGGCACACCGGCGCCGGAGCCGACGAAGGTGCGAGGCGTGCCCGCCGCGTTCTTCGAAGACGGGGAACGACTCGAGCTCCAGACCGGCATCTCGACCGTCGTCGTATTCGCCGCGAATCGAACCCGGGTGTTGCGAATCGCTGCCGCGCTGCGCCCTCTCGGTGCGTCTCCGTCCGATCGTCCCTTGCCCCGACCGGACCCCGGGGCGCTCGCGGGCACGCTCCGTTGCTGACCCGACCCGACGTGGCAAGATCGTCGCGCTGTGGAGACGATGCGCGCAATCCGCAAGCGCGGGCACGAGACGGGCCTCGTGCTCGACGAGCTGCCCGTGCCGGATCCGGGAGCGGACGAGGTGCTCGTGCGAATCGAGGCGGCGAGCATCTGCGGCACCGACCTGCACATCAAACGCTGGGACACGTGGTCGTCCGAGCGCGTGCGGCCGCCGCTCACGCTCGGCCACGAGCTCTCAGGGACCGTCGTCGCCGTGGGCCGCCACGTCCGCGAGGTCGCGGAAGGCGAGTACGTCTCCGCTGAGAGTCACGTCACCTGCGGCGTCTGCTTCGAGTGCCGGACCGGCCGAGCGCACATGTGCGAGCGGACGCGGATCCTGGGGGTAGATCGCGACGGCGGGTTCGCGGACTTCGTCGCGATCCCCGCCTCGGTCGTGTGGCGGAACGACCGCAGCAAGCTGCCACCCGAGATCGCCTGTCTGCAGGAGCCGTTCGGGAACGCCGTCTTCGCGACGAGCACCCAGGACCTCGCGGGGCGCGCCGTTGCCGTGCTCGGCTGCGGTCCGGTCGGGCTCTTCGCGATCGCCATCGCCCGCGCCTTCGGAGCGGGGCGGCTCCTCGCCTCGGACCACGTCCCGTTTCGCATGAGCCTCGCGCGGAAGCTCGGCGCGGACGAGGTGGTGAACGTGGACGAGGTCGAGGACGTGCCGGCATGGTTCGTCGAGCAGAACGAGGGCGTCGGGCTCGGCGTCGTGTTCGAGATGTCCGGAGCGCTGAAGGCGATCCACGACGCGTTCGGGATCGTTCGGCACGGAGGGAACGTCGTGCTGTTCGGCATTCCGGCGCAACCTGCGACGATTGACATCGCTGAATCGCTCATCTTCAAGAACCTCACCGTGAGCGCGGTCAACGGACGCCAGATCTGGGAGACGTGGTACACGACCCGCTGGCTGCTCGAGCACGGCGTCGTCGACCTGCGGCCGCTCATCACGGCTGAGCTGCCGCTCGAACGCCACGAGGAGGCGTTCGCGCTGCTGGAGAGCGGAGAGGCCTGCAAGATCGTCCTGCGACCCGACGGGACGGGATCGTGACCAACTCTCGCTTTCAGCTCGCGTTCACGGGGGAAACCATGTTTCCCCATGTCTTTCCGCGGCCGGAATTCGCAGAAGCGAATTCCGGCCTTGCACCGAGACAGCCTATCCCCCTTCTTTTTGAGGGTGTGGGGAACCTCCCGGTTCGCCACACCCCTCCACACACTCTTCGCCCGACCGAGGTCGGCCGATGAGCGCGCTGACCGAGCAGGTCGGGGCCGAGCTCACCGCGCTCCGGGACGCGCGCACCTACAAGCGTTTCAACACGCTCGAGTCCCCGCAGGGCCCGGTCGTACGGATGGCGGGGCGGGGAGAGGTGATCGTGCTCTCGTCGAACAACTACCTCGGGCTCGCCGACCATCCCGAGGTCGTGCGGGCGGGGATCGAGGGGCTCGAGCGCTACGGCGCGGGCACCGCCTCGGTGCGCTTCATCTGCGGAACGTTCGAGCCCCATCTCGAGCTCGAGCGCAAGGTGGCAGACCTCTCGGGAACCGAGGCGGCGCTGACCTACGTCTCGTGCTGGAACGCGAACGAGGCGGTGATTCCGACGCTGACCGACTCGACGACCGTCATCTTCACGGACGAGCTCAACCACGCGAGCGTCATCGATGCCGTACGGCTCTCGCGTCCCGCGGAGAAGGTGATCTATCCGCACTCGGACCTGAGCAGGCTCAGAGAAGGTCTCGCCGGCGCCCCGAGCGCTGCTCGCAAGCTGGTCGTCACGGACGGGGTCTTCTCGATGGAGGGCGACCTCGCACGCTTGCCGGAGATCGTCGAACTGGCGCGCGAGTTCAACGCCGTCGTCATCGTGGACGACTCGCACGGTGTCGGAGTCCTCGGCGAGACGGGACGCGGGGTCGTCGAGCACTTCGGTCTCCTCGGCGAGGTCGACGTTCTCACGGGAACCCTCGGCAAGGCTCTCGGGGGTGCCGCAGGCGGCTATGTCGCGTCTTCCGCAGAGGTCTGCGACCTCCTCCAGCAGCGCTCCCGGCCGCAGCTCTTCTCGAACGCGCTGCCGCCGACCGTCGCGTGCAGCGCCCTCCGCGCCATCGAGCTGATGCTCGAGCAGCCGGCGCTCGTGGCGAGGCTGCGTGAGAACACGAAGACGTTCCGGGCGATGCTCCTCGAGGCCGGGTACCGCCCACTCGAGGGCGAGTCGGCGATCATTCCCATCATCATCGGAGAGACGGCCGACGCGATCGCGCTCTCGGAGAGGCTGCTCGAGGAAGGGGTCTTCGTCACCGGGTTCGGCTTTCCGGTGGTTCCGGAGGGAACAGCGCGAATTCGCGTCCAGATGTCCGCGGCCCTCGAGCCCGAGCACCTGGAGCGGGCGATCGAGGCCTTCAGGCGGGTTCGGCCCAGCTGAGATCGGCCCAGCTGAGATCGGTCCAGCTGAGATCGGTCCAGCTGAGCTCGCCGGCGCCCGCCGGCGAAGCTCCCGTCGTCACTCTTCCCGCGGGTGAGCCGGCTCGACCGAGAGCAGCTCGTGGCTTCGCTCGTGGTCGACCTGCAGCGTCGTGTGCTCTAGCGCGAAGCGCGCGCCGAGCATCATCTCGAGGGCGCGCCGGATCCTGTGACAGTCGTCGCTGGCGATCTGCCAGACGTGGAGATCGTGCACGGACGACCCGCCCGGATGCTCGGCGATCGCCTGCCCGATCTCCACGACGTCCAGCCCCTCGGGCGACATCTCGAGCAGGACGCGACCCGAATGCTTGAGCAGGCCGTACGCGGCCCACACCATCAGCGCGGCGACTGCGAGCGAGGCGATCGGGTCGGCCCGATCGAAGCCTGTCGTGACGATGACGAGGCCGGCGACGAGAGTGCCGGCGAACGCGTACAGATCGGTGAGGAGATGACGGAAGCTGCCTTCGACCGCCATGTTCCGACGGTCGGCCTGCGCGAGCTGCCACGTCGCGACGAGGTTCACGACGAGACCTCCGAGGGCGACGACGACGACCGTCCAGCCGCCGACCTGCGCGGGCTCGACGAGGCGCCGGATGGCGGCGTAGACGATGAGCGCCGCGAGGACGAGGAGGGCTGCTCCGTTCACCTGCGCAGAGAGGATCTCGGCGCGCTTCAAGCCGAAGGTCAGGTTGCCTCGTGCCGGTCGCGCGGCCAGCCGAAGTGCGACGAGCGAGAGCACGAGCGCGCCTGCGTCCGTGAGCATGTGCGCGGCATCGGAGACGAGGGCGAGGGAGTGCGCGAAGATTCCCGCCGCCACCTGCACGGCCATGAGCCCGACGATGAGCGCAAGGGCGACCGTCAGGCGGCGGCGACTCGCGTCCTCGGTCAGATGAGCGGTCGCGTGCCCGGCGTGCGCGTCGGCCATGCACGCAGCATGCCCAGAGAGGCAGTCGATGTGCCGCGGGTGCGCCGAACCGTTCTGAGCGCTAGGGGCGGGCGGCGTCGATCCAGCTCGTGTTCGACCACGGGGTCTGCGGCGACTCGGCCGGCGCCCCGTCGACGGTGACGTCGATCTCCGGCCGCTCCTGGAAGAAGCAGACGCGATCGCGGATCGGCTCCCCTTCGCGCAGGGGGTCGGAGTACGTCCAGGCGGCAGCGGGGATGCGGCCGTTCTCCGTCCGCACGTCCCAGTACGAGGCGTACCCCTTGTACGCGCAGCCGGTCCGTACTTGCACCTGCTCGAGCAGATCCGTCCGGACGTCCTCTACGGGAAGGTAGTAACGCGGCGGGAGCCCGGTCTCGAACAGGATCCGCGGTCGGGAGCTCTCGGCGACGAGCTCTCCCCCGACATGTACGGTCACGTGCCGAGTGCTCGGAAGGACCTCGATTCGATGGTAGGGGTCGTGCGGATGCACGATGACCTCCTGCTCCTCCTCGAGCCAACGGTCCGCCGACGACCAGGGCACGGTGACGTAGCCGTCGACCTCGGGCTCAGGCTCTGCGTCGATCGCCACGTCCTCGGCCGGGAACGCGTAGCGAGGCAGGCGGCCCGATTCGTAGACGAGCACGGTGCGCTCGCTGTCGACGACAGCGCGGTCGCGCGAGAAGGCCCGCACGCGCCGCGGCCACGGCTCGACGTACACGACGCGCTCGGGAGGCTCGAAGTTGAGCCGACCTCTGGGCCTCTGCCCGAACGGCCCGCTGCCGACCGTGAGGCTCAGCGCGCGAACCTCGTTTTCGCGAAGCTCATGTAGGGATGATGCAGGCTGCGGAGCTCGTTCGAGTGGAGACAGTTTGCTTCTCATGACTCCCTTGACCGGACGAAAGAAGTTTCGCTTGCATTCGACGGAAATTCGTTTGCATTCGGCGCGACTCGGGAGGGAAACTTTCCGCGCGACGAGGAGGTTTGGGTGAGCTCGGAGATCGCGACCAGCATCAGGCGGCGCACGGCTCGGCGCATCCCCGGGCGCATCCCTCGGCGTTCCCGAAGCGCGCTACGCCGGTACCGCCGGGTCGTCGGAGTCCAGCTCCTCGGCCCGCTCACCATCCTCGCCGGAATCGTCTGGGCGATCGTGCAGCCTTACCGCATCGCGTTTCTGCACCCAGAGGGCAAGGGCTTCTACGACTTCGTCGGCGAGCCCCCGCTCCTCGTCGTGCTCGTCGGACTCGTGTTCGTCTTCCTCATCGCTCCCGGGCTCATCGAGGACCTGGAGAGACAGGAACATGGTTCCGAAGGCTGAAGTCGCGCACTGGTTCGGAGCGTCGGTCGCGCTCTTGCTCGGTCTCATCCTCCTGGCGGAGGTCATCGTGGGGCCCGAGGTGTTCGGCACGCGCCGCTGGCGAGCCTACCTGTGGCCGTTCGTGGCGCTCGTCGGCGGGATGTTCCTCTGGGTGGTCGCCATCTTCTCGACCTTCTCCACGATGCACCTCGTCGCCCACTCGGTGTGGGCCGAGTCGGCCATGATCGCCGGAGCGGTGCAGCTCGCCGTCGTGCGCGGGAAGCTCTCGAGCTCGCGCTGGTGGCTCGTGACGGCGGCCGCTCTCTTCTTCTCCGGGGTGACCTTCCTCGTCCACGAACAGAACACGTGGCTGTTCTCCCGGGCGGCGTTCCTGCACCACACGATCGGATGGTCGCTCATCGTCGCCGCGCTCTTCCCGCTCGGCGCAGCTGTTCGGCCGGGGCGTCGCGTCTGGAGCACGGGGTTCGCGCTGACCTTCGTCGTCCTCGCGGTCATGCTCTATTCGGATCGCGACTCTGCTCCGATCTTCGGTCACTTCGAGGGGGTCGTCGTCCGGAGATGAGAGGCTGGCTCGCCCTCGGCGCCGCGGTCGCAGTGGCGCTCCTGGTACCGGCCGCGGCGAGTGCGCACGCGACGATCGCTGCCGCGTCTCCCGAGACGCAATCGAGGATCAGCTCCCCGCCGACCGAGATTCGTCTGCAGTTCAACGAAGCGGTGACGATCACCCCGAACGCGATCCAGGTGTTCGCGCCCGACGGCAAGGTCCTCTCCGGGACGGCGAAGCTCTCGCCGGACGGCCACGTCGTCACCGCGCGTGTCTCGAGGCTCCGCCGCGGGTCGGCGTTTACGGTGCGCTGGCGCGTGACGGGACAGGACGGGCACTCGCCCGCGGGCGTGTACACGTTCGGCATCG